>NZ_JALEGG010000037.1 GCF_022763525.1 Acidovorax sp. | reverse complement strand
GTCCACCCTCCGCTCCCGCACGCAGCGGCCCCCACACACCTCATGCACCCCACTGCTCCATCCGCCCCCAGCGGCCGCGATCACGCCATTGACGCGCTGCGTGGCTTCGCACTTTTGGGCATTCTCCTGGTCAACGCCGGCAGCTTTGCGTCCACCTATTTCGGCGTGGACGTGCCCGACCCTGCCTTCTCCCGGCCGGTGGATCATGCCGTGCGGTGGCTGGTGAGTCTGGTGTTCGAGACCAAGTTCTACCTGCTGTTCTCACTGCTGTTCGGCTACAGCTTTGCGCTGCAGATGGATTCTGCCGCGCGCGCAGGCAGCGCTTTTGTGCCCCGTTTCATGCGCCGCTTGGGCGGGCTGGCGCTGCTGGGCCTGGCCCATGCTTGGTTGCTTTTTGCGGGCGACATCCTGCTCACCTATGCGATCCTGGGCTTGGTGCTGCTGGCCTTGCGGGGGCTGCGCCCGTCCACGGCTGTGGCCCTGGCTTTGGCCCTGCTGCTGGCCTCGACGGCGGGCTGGGGGCTTTTGGCCTGGTTGCTGGCGCACGCTCCCCTGGCCGAGCTGCCGGTGGCTGAGTTGCATGCCAAGGCTCAGCAGGCTGCTCAGGCTTACCGCGCCAGCGTAGTAGACGCCGTTGCCCAGCGCGGCCGGGACATGGCCGAAGGCGCGTGGTTCGTGCTGGCCTTCGTGCAGGCGCCCTGCGCGCTGGCCATGTTTCTGCTGGGGCTGGCTGCGCAACGCTCCGGATTTCTCGTTCGCGTGGCGCAGCAGCCCGAGCGCCTGCGCCGCTGGGTGGTGGCCTGTCTGCCGCTGGGCGCTGCCGGGGCACTGTTCTATGCGTCGGCGCAGGGCAGCGCGGGCGTGCGCCTGCCCGAACACGTGGGGCTGGCGGCGCTGGCGGTGGACCTTGGAACGGCGCCCTTGCTCACCTTTGTGTACGTGGCGGGCCTCCTGTGGGCATTGCGGAGCGGCCGCGCAGGCCACCGCCTTGGCGCCCTGTTGGCGCCCGCCGGTCGCATGGCGCTGTCAAACTACCTGCTGCAGTCGGTGGTGGGGGCGCTGGTGTTCACCGCCTACGGCTTGGCGCTGGTCGGTCGGGTGGCTCCGTGGCAGGTGGTGGTGGGCGCGCTGGCGCTGTATGCTGCCCAGCTGGCGTTGAGCCGTCGCTGGATGGCCACGCACGCCTATGGCCCTGCCGAATGGCTGCTACGCGCGTTCACGTTGTGGCAGCGGCCCGCCTGGCGGCGCACCGGGGGTGGATGAGCGGGCGCCTCAGCGCGACAGAAAGTCGCGCAGCGCAAACAGCGTTTCTTCCGGCGCCTCGGTCATCTGGTTGTGCCCCACGGGCAACTGCGCCACCTGCACCTGCTTGCCGGCGGAGCGCGCCGCGCTGATAAGGCCCTGCGCGGCCTTGGGCGATGTCATCTGGTCCTGCCCGCCCAGGGCGAAGAGCACCGGGCAGGTGATCCGGGCCATGGCCGCTTCGCCACCCGTGTAACTGTCGCAGGCCACAAAGCCGCGGTGGAACACATTCACGGCGGGGTTGCTGCGCAGCACCTTGCGCCCCAGCGCCATGCCCGCGCCAAACACCCAGGTGCCCGGGCCCAGCGCCGAAGGCGGCGCGGCCAGCGTGCTGCGCGAGAACACGTTGACCATGCGCAGCGCCTTTTCCGGGTCGGCTTGCGATGCGTCGATGAGCGCGGGCGAAACTTTCATCGGGAAGGCCGTGCCCACCAGCACCAGGTGGCTGATGCGATCGCCCAGCCGCGCCGCGGCTTCCATGGCGATCAGCGAGCCCCAGCTGTGGCCCACCAGCGCCGCGCGTTTCACGCCCGCGGCATCCAGCAGCGCGCCGATGAATTCCGCGCCTTGCTCCACCGTGGCTGGCGCGTCACCGCCGCTCTTGCAGTGGCCCGGCAGGTCGATGGCCAGCACGTTCCAGCCGTGGTTGGCCATGTAGCGGCTTTGCAGGGCCCACACGCTGTGGTCATTGAGCACGCCGTGGATGAACACCACGGTGGGCTTGGCGGCATCGAAGGGCTTGCCGCCGGTGTAGCAGTAGGTGGCGGCGCCGTTGACTTGGATGTGCATGGGAAAGCTTCCTTGGGTTCGGTTGTCTCGGTGTGGGTTTGTTCGTTCTTTGAATGGAGTGCCTGCGGGCCGGCGCCTTTTCTTTCTTGTTCTTCTTTTCAAGCGCGCGCCATTGCCGCGTCCATTTCCTGCAGCCAGCGCTGCGCGGCGGTGCGCACCTGATCGCTGGCATCGCCAGCCGCCAAGGCCTGGGCCAGCGCGCGCTGTCCATGGGCCTCGTGGCGCCAGTAGCCCAGGGCCAGCACGGCCAGGTAGCGCACGGTGTCGTCGCCGTCTTGCGCCGCGGCCTGCGCCAGCGCGGGCACGGTTCGCGCACCGATGTGCTGGCCCAGGACACGGTCCCCCAGCACCATGGCGGCGTGCTGGCGCACGATGGTCAGCGGCGAGCGCAGGCCGCGCAAGGCCTCGTCCACCTCGCCGGGCCGCAGGGTGCAGGTGCCGCGGCCGGGGCGCAGCCACTGCTCTACCCGGGGCACCAGGCTTGGGCGCTGCGCGGGCAAGGATTCCAGCACACGGTAGTCCAGCGGCAGGGGGGCCAGCGCGTGGTCGCGAAACGGTCCGTAAGGCGACGACAGGCCCTGTGCCACGCAGTCATCACCCAGCGTGCCCGCTTGCGCCTGCTGCACCAGCCAGGCGCTGTCGCCCAGGTGGGCAAGGGCGCTGGCGCACCAGTTGCGCCCGGCCTGCGCCGGATGACGCTGACGGTTGCGTGGTACGGGCAGCAGCACCTGCGTGCGCAGGGCGGTGACCACGTCCGGGCTCGTCTGCCCGATTTCGCCCAGCAGGCGCGCAGCTTCGCATTGCGTGCTGGGGCGCGCCAGCAGGGCCAGCAGGGCAGGAACGGCGGCAGGGCCCATCGCCCGCAGAGCGCGCTGGGCTTCTTCGCCGCTGCGCTGCGCGCGCTCGCGCGTCAGGCCCAGGGCAGGTTCTGGAGCGCCCTCCAGGCAGGCCAGGTGGTAGCGCAGGCGCGCGGCCGGTGGCAGGGCCTGCACGCGCACGGCTTCGGCCATGTCGGCCGCGTGCCCTGGCAGCAGGAGGGCAAAGGCTTGGTCGCCCAGGCAGCGGCGCGCAATGGCAATGCCTTCATCACTGTCTTCGTGGAGCAGTACGGCTACGTCGGGTGCCAGCCGATCGGCCTGCGGCGACGCCTGAAGGGCGGCCCGCAGCCGGTGGCACACCGTCACGAGGGTGTCGATGCAGCGCTGGGCGGTGGCTTGCCAATGGGCCACATCGCCGCGTTGCGCTTCGGCGCACAGGGCGGCTTGCGCAGCGGCCAACGGGGCGCTGCCCGAGGCCAGCTCGGGCCAGCACCAGTCGGCGGGGTTCCAGCGCAAGCTGTAGAGCGTGCCTTGTTCGCTGTCCTCCCCATCGCCACCGGCCCGGGCCAGCGCGGCCAGGCTGTTCATCGCAACTGAGGGCAGGTGGATGGGGCCATCCTGCTCGCGGTACAGGCCTGCCAGCGCCACGGCGTACACGTCGCCGCGCAGCGGGTGCGCCTGCAGCGCGGGCAGCACCACGGCCAGCGCGTCGTCCAGCACGGTTTGCTCGAAAGCCTGCCAGTCCATCGCGGCTTTGGCTCGGTCCGGGATCATCGCGGCTTCAGGCCGCTTTCTCTGCGGCCTTGAGCGCGCGCTTGAGGTCGTCGATGAGGTCGTCCGCATCTTCGAGGCCGATGGACAGGCGGATCGTGCCCTGCGTGATGCCGGCATTTGCCAGCGCCTCGTCGCTCATGCGGAAGTGGGTGGTGCTGGCCGGGTGGATCACCAGGCTGCGGCAGTCGCCCACGTTGGCCAGGTGGCTGAAGACCTTGAGTGTTTCGATGAACTTCTTGCCTTGCTCCCGATTGCCTTTGAGGTCGAAGCTGAACACCGAACCGGCGCCGCGCGGCAGCAGCTTTTGCGCCAATGCGTGGCTGGGGTGCGACGCCAGCATGGGGTGGCCCACCCGCGACACAAGGGGCTGCGCGGCCAGGAATTCGACCACCTTTTCGGTGTTGCGCATGTGCTGCGCCATGCGCAGCGGCAGGGTCTCGATGCCCTGCAGGATCAGCCAGGCCGTGTGCGGGCTCATGCAGGCGCCAAAATCGCGCAAGCCCTCGCGCCGCGCGCGCAGCAAGAAGGCGCCCACGGTGCTCTCTTCGGTGAACACCATGTTGTGAAAGCCGTCATAGGGCTGCGTCAGCTCAGCGAACTTGCCGGCCGACTTCGGGCCGTCCCAGTCGAAGCTGCCGCCATCCACCACGATGCCGCCCACCACCGTACCGTGGCCCGAGAGGAACTTGGTGGCCGAGTGGTAGACCAGGTCGGCGCCCAGCTCCAGCGGCTTCATGAGCCAGGGCGAGGTGAGGGTGGAGTCCACCAGCAGCGGCACGCCGGCCTCGTGCGCGATGGAAGACACCGTGGGGATGTCCAGCACGTCGAGCCCGGGGTTGCCCACGGTCTCGCCGAAGAAAAGCTTGGTGTTGGGCCGCACAGCCGCGCGCCAGCCGTCGATGTCGCCCGGCTTCACGAAAGTGGTCTCGATGCCGAAGCGCGCCAGCGTGTAGTGCAGCAGGTTCTGCGATCCGCCGTACAGCGCCGTGCTGGCCACGATGTGGCTGCCCGCGCCCATCAGCGTGGCCACGGCCAGGTGCAGGGCGGCCTGGCCGCTGGCCGTGGCGATGGCGCCCACGCCGCTCTCCAGCGCCGCCACGCGCTGCTCCAGCACGGCGTTGGTCGGGTTGCTGATGCGGCTGTACACGTGGCCGCCGCGTTCCAGGTTGAAGAGGGACGCCGCGTGGTCGCTGGATTCGAACACGAACGAGGTGGTCAGATGGATGGGCGTGGCGCGCGCGCCGGTGGCGGGGTCGGGGCTGGCGCCTGCGTGCAGCGCCAGCGTGTCAAAGCCGGGGTCGGAGTAACCGGGCATCGGGGTGTCTCCCATGTTGTCAGTGCAGCGGGGATTGTGGGCTATATTCCCATCGATCATTCAGACTGCGGCAGCGCCGCCGCCCCTCGGAGACACAGCACCATGAAAGTCAGCGACATCCTTCGCGTCAAAGGCAACACCCTGTACACCGCCACGCCGGACGAGCCGCTGTCGGGTGCGGTGGCAGTGATGGCCGAGCGCGATATTGGCTCGCTGGTCGTCATGGAGCACGGCGACCTGGTGGGCATGCTCACCTTTCGCGAAGTGATCCAGGCGCTGGTCAAGAACGGCGGCAGCGTGGGCACGATGCTGGTGCGCACGGCGATGGACGATGCGCCCCTGACCTGCACGCTGGAAACCGACATGGACGAGGTGCGCCGCATGATGCTGGACCGCCACGCACGCTACATGCCGGTCATGGACCGCCGCATGCTGATGGGCGTGATCAGCTTCTACGACGTGGCCAAGGCCGTGGTGGACAGCCAGAACTTCGAGAACAAGATGCTCAAGGCTTACATCCGCGACTGGCCTGAGGATAAGCAACCAACCCCCTGAGTCGCCTTCGGCGCCTTCCCCCTTCTCTCGCATTGCTGCGCAACGCGGGAAGCGGGACGCCACCGGCGCGGCGGGGCGGCCCTTGCGCGGTGGCCGCTGGCGGAGGGCGTGCGGGCGCGAGCGTTGTGGCTCGTTTCCAGAGCGCCGATGCCTGTCTGGGATAATTCGTCGCCATGAGCGGCAACACCTTCGGAACCCTATTCGCAGTCACCAACTTCGGTGAATCCCACGGCCCGGCCATTGGCTGCGTGATTGACGGCTGCCCGCCTGGCATGCCGCTCGCGGAGGCCGACATCCAGGCCGACCTGGACCGGCGCCGTCCCGGCACCAGCCGCCACGTCACGCAACGCAACGAGCCCGATGCGGTCGAGATCCTCTCGGGCGTGTACGAAGGCAAGACCACCGGCACACCCATCGCCTTGCTGATTCGCAACACCGACCAGCGCAGCAAGGATTACAGCAACATCGCCCAGAGCTTCCGCCCGGGTCATGCCGACTACACCTACTGGCACAAGTACGGCATCCGCGACCCGCGCGGCGGTGGCCGTTCGTCGGCCCGCCTCACGGCGCCCACGGTGGCCGCAGGCGCCGTGGCCAAGAAGTGGCTGGCCCAGCAGTTCGGCACGCAGTTCCGTGCCTGCATGACGCAGCTGGGTGAACTGGCGATCCCGTTCGAGAGCTGGGACCACGTGCAGAGCAACCCCTTCTTCGCGCCCGTGGCCGATGTGCAGCAGTACGAGGACTACATGGATGCCCTGCGCAAGGCCGGTGACTCGTGCGGTGCGCGCATTCGCGTGCAGGCCACAGGCGTGCCAGTGGGCCTGGGCGAGCCGCTGTACGACAAGCTCGACGCCGACATTGCCTACGCCATGATGGGCCTCAATGCCGTCAAAGGCGTGGAAATTGGCGCCGGTTTTGCGAGCGTGGCCCACCGCGGCACCATGCACGGCGATTCGATGACGCCCCAGGGCTTTCGCACCAACCACGCCGGTGGCGTGCTGGGCGGCATCAGCACGGGGCAGGATCTGGAGGTGAGCATTGCCATCAAGCCCACCAGCTCCATCATCAGCCCGCGTGAATCGATCGATGTGCATGGCAATAGCACCGAGGTCATCACCAAGGGCCGCCACGACCCCTGCGTGGGCATCCGCGCCGCGCCGATTGCCGAGGCGCTGCTGGCGCTGGTCGTCATGGATCACGCCCTGCGCCACCGCGCCCAGTGCGGCGATGTGGTGCCTCCGGCGCCGCCTATTCAGGCATCGTTCCTGTAACGGGCGCGCTGCGCTGCGGGTAGAGCACGGGCTTTCGGTGCTGGTGACGCAGAGGGCGTGCAGCGATGTGCGCCCTTTTTTCTTGGATTGAATGAGGTAGTCCATGCGCAGCTTGTTGGCACAGGGTTTCATGGGATCGCAGCGAGGTCGCCGCAAGGTCGCACTCGCGATGGTGGCCACACTGGGGGCGGTGCTCGCGGGCTGCGGCACGGCTTTGCCTCCGGCCGAGGGGCGCAACCCCCAGCACATCGACATCACGCTCATTGGCTTCAACGACCTGCACGGCAATCTGGAGCCGCCGCGCATGGCGCACACCATTCCAACGCCGGCGGGGCCGGTGGCAGTGCCTGCCGGGGGAATGGCTTACTTTGCGAGCGCCATGGCCGCGCTCAAGGCGCGAGGGCCACACTACGCGGTGGTATCGGCGGGCGACATGGTGGGGGCATCCCCCCTGCTGTCGTCCCTGTTCTTGGACGAGCCCACCATCGAGGCGGTCAACGCCATGCAGATCGACTTCAATGCCGTGGGCAACCATGAGTTCGACCGGGGCTGGCGCGAACTGCTGCGCCTGCAGCACGGCGGCTGCGAGAAGTTCACCGCGCGCCAGCCCTGCCAGATCAGTCAGCCCTTTGCGGGCGCGCGGTTCGGCTTCCTGGCGGCCAACACCGTGCGCACCGAGGATGGGCGCACGCTGCTGCCCGCCACGGGCATCAAGCGGTTTACCGAAGGTGGGGTGACCGTCACGCTGGGCGTGATCGGGCTTACGCTGCAGGCCACGCCCACCATGGTCAGCCCTTCAGGCGTGGCGGGGCTGCGCTTTGAGGACGAGGCGGCCACGGCGAATGCATTGATTCCGCAACTGCGAGCCCAAGGGGCCGATGTGATTGCCGTGGTTATCCACGAAGGGGGCAGCACCACGGCGGGCGTGCAGGAGACCAGCTGCGCCGGCCTTTCGGGTGATATCGTTCCCGTTCTGGAGCGGCTCGACCCCGCCGTGGACGTGGTGGTCTCGGGCCACACGCACCAGGCCTATGTCTGCGACTACAGCCGCGTGAACCCGGCCAGGCCCTTTCTGCTGACCAGCGCCGGGCAGTACGGCACGCTACTCACGGACATCCAGTTGCGGGTGGATACGCGTACGCGCCGCGTCGTACGCAAGGCGGCGCGCAATGTCATCGTGCAGGGCGAGGCGTTCACGAGCGGCCAGGGGCATGTGCCGCTCACCTCGGCCGTGCCGTCCTTCGCGGCCGATCCACAAGTGCAGAAGGTCATCGACACCTACCGCACTGCCGCCGTGCCGCTGGCCCAGCGCCCCGTGGGGCAGGCCGCGGCAGCCTTGCGGCGCATACCGACGCCATCCCTCGAAAGCGCGCTGGGCAATCTGGTGGCTGACGCGCAGCTCCATGCCACGCGTGCACCGGAGCAGGGCGGGGCACAGCTGTCGTTCATGAACCCGGGGGGCTTGCGCGCCGACCTCGTGCCGGATGAACAAGGGCTGGTACGCTATGGTCAGCTCTACGCAGTGCAACCGTTCGGCAACCAACTGGTGGTCAAGACCTTCACGGGGGCGCAGATCAAGGCGGCGCTGGAGCAGCAGTTCGCCAGCGGCAGCAACACCGTGCAGCGGCCCCGGGTGCTGTTGGTGTCTGCGGGGTTTTCGTACCGCTACGACCTCACCCAGCCCGCGGGTGCGCGCATCAGCCACATGGTGCTGAATGGCATACCGCTGCAGGACGATGCGCCGGTGCGTGTGGTGATGAGCAGCTACCTCGACAGCGGCGGCGACAACTTCACCGTGCTGGCCCAGGGCCGCGACCGCATGGTGGGTGGGCTGGACCTGGACGCGCTCGAGGCCTACTTCCGTGATCGCAGCCCGGTGCTGGTGCCCGCCACGGACCGCATCACGCGCGTGGCCCGCTGAGCTGCGGGGGGGCGGCTTCCGCCTTCGCGTGGTCGACGCATTCACCGGCCCTCACTGCGCTCCGGGCGCAACGCCGCCAGCCAGCGCAGCGGATTGAACCCCGTCACCAGCCCGGTGGCTACCAGCACCAGCGCTCCACCCCACACCATTCCGGAGCCCAAGGCTTCGCCCAGAAAGATGTGGCCCCATGCCACGCCGAACAGCGGGATCATGAAGGCCGAACTCATGGCCGCCACGGGCGAGACATGGGTGAGTACCCGCAGATTGAGCCAGTAGGCCAGGCCCGAGGTCACGATGCCCATCACGGCCACCGCCGCCAACGCGCCCGGCGTGAAACGGGCTGCTGGCAGGCTCCAGGCCGCGCCCGGTAGCAGTAACACCAGCGCGGCAGCGTGGATGCCTGCGGCGATCGACAGGGGCGACATGCGGGCGGTGGCGCGCTTCATCCAGGTGGTCGAGATGCCATAGCAGGCCGACGCGACGATGCAGCCGAGGGCCGCGATGAGCAGCGCTGGCGTGGGCGCCACGGGCCCCAGTTGCACGATCAGGGCCACGCCCGCAAAGCCGCAGAGGCAGCCCAGCCATTTGCGCAGACTCAGTGTGTCCTCCTTCATCCACGCGGCGGCCAGCACGCTGAACGGAACGGCCATGGTGTTGAGCAGTGAGCTGTATCCCGCTGGCAGGTGCAGCGCAGCCCATGAGTAGAGGAGGAAGGGCGCAGCGACCGTGAGCGTACCCAGCCCGAACAGCTCGCGCCAATGGCGCCACGGCCATGATTCGTTGGCGACCCGCATGATGCCAATCAGTGTCAGCGTCGCCAGGCCAATGCGTAGCGCAGCCATGACATTGGGTCCAAGCACGGGGCTGGCAATGCGGATGAAAAGAAAGGAGGCGCCCCAGAGGGCGGATAGCAGCACCAGCTGCAGAAAGTGGCGGGTTTTCACCCGGGGCATTGTGGGGTATCGGCGCGCCGCGCGTTGGCGCGCGCCAGGCCAAGTTTGGCGCCAAATTGGCCTGGAGTGCTTTTGCAGTAAGCGCTGGCAGCTATCAATGCAGTAGCGCCCTGCGGTGTAGCGCAGGCGTCAGCGGAGGCTGCGCAGGCGTGCGTTCCGCTCGCGTTGGTGAAAGTTTGCTACTCAATTCATAGCTTTCAGCGCTTGCAGGATAAGCGCTGAAGGCAAGAACGATTGGATTCGTCCTCTGCTGTGGCTATCGCCGGCTCAGATGCGAAGGCAAGCGCTTGTCACTTGCGCACTTCGTCGACCATGGCGCGGAAATCGTCGATGTCTTCGAAGCTGCGGTACACGCTGGCAAAGCGGATGTAGGCCACCTTGTCGAGCTTCTTGAGTTCGCGCATCACGAGCTCTCCAATGCGGCTGGAGAGGATTTCGCGCTGCCCCAGATTGAGCAGCTTTTCCTCGATCCGCTCGATGGCGCTGTCGATCTGGTCGGTGCTCACGGGGCGCTTGCGCAGTGCCAGATTGAACGAGGCGAGCAGTTTGCCCCGGTCGTATTCAATGCGGCGCCCGTCCTTCTTGACGATGGCCGGGAAGTTCACTTCCGGCCGTTCGTAGGTGGTAAAGCGCTTGTCGCAGGCGCCGCATTGGCGGCGGCGGCGAATGAAGACCCCATCCTCGGACACCCGCGTCTCAACGACTTGCGTCTCGAGATGGCCGCAGAAGGGGCACTTCATGGGGGTTGCCGGTACTGGGTTTAACGGTAGACCGGGAAGCGCGCGGTCAGCGCATTGACCTTCTCGCGCACCGCGGCGATGTTGGCTTCATCGCGCGGGTTGTCCAGCACGTCCGCGATCAGGTTGGCGGTGATGCGGGCTTCTTCTTCCTTGAAGCCGCGCGTGGTCATGGCGGGGGTGCCAATGCGCACACCGCTGGTCACCATCGGCTTTTCAGGGTCGTTGGGGATCGCGTTCTTGTTGATGGTCATGTGGGCGGCGCCCAGCACGGCCTCGGCTTCCTTGCCGGTGATGCCCTTGGCGCGCAGGTCGACCAGCATCACGTGGCTCTGCGTGCCGCCCGACACGATGCGCAGGCCGCGGGCCGTCAGCGTCTCGGCCACCACCTTGGCGTTCTTGGCCACTTGTTCCTGGTAGGCCTTGAACTCGGGCTGCATGGCTTCCTTGAAGGCCACGGCCTTGGCCGCGATCACGTGCATCAGCGGGCCGCCTTGCAGGCCGGGGAAGATAGCGCTGTTGATGGCCTTCTCATGCTCGGCCTTCATCAGGATGATGCCGCCGCGTGGGCCACGCAGGCTCTTGTGGGTGGTGGAGGTCACCACGTCGGCGTGGGGCACGGGGTTGGGATACACCCCCGCAGCGATCAAGCCAGCATAGTGGGCCATGTCCACCATGAAGATCGCGCCCACGTCCTTGGCCACCTTGGCAAAGCGCGCAAAGTCGATGTGCAGGCTGTAAGCCGATGCACCGGCAATGATGAGCTTGGGCTTGGTTTCGTGGGCCTTCTTTTCCATCGCATCGTAGTCGATGGCTTCGTTGGCATCGAGGCCGTAGGAGACCACGTTGAACCACTTGCCCGACATGTTCAGCGGCATCCCGTGCGTCAGGTGGCCGCCTTCGGCCAGGCTCATGCCCATGATGGTGTCGCCGGGCTTGAGGAATGCCAGGAACACCGCCTCGTTGGCCGACGCGCCGCAGTGCGGCTGCACGTTGGCGGCTTCGGCGCCAAAGATCTTCTTCACGCGGTCGATGGCCAGTTGCTCGGCCACGTCCACGTGTTCGCAGCCACCGTAGTAGCGCTTGCCGGGGTAGCCTTCGGCGTACTTGTTGGTCAGCTGCGTGCCCTGCGCCCACATCACGGCGGGGGATGCATAGTTCTCGCTGGCGATCAGCTCGATGTGGTGCTCTTGCCGGGCGTTTTCAGCCTGGATGGCGGCAAACAGCTCGGGATCGGTTTGTTCGACAAGAATATTGCGGTCGTACATGGTTGGCAGTCCTATGAACTTGTGTCCCTTGAAACAAGGGCTGCCCAGGCGAACGGCTGAACGCAGAAGGGATGAACCCCGTGCGGCACGCTTCCCAGTGGTTCACAAGAGGCAGGCCCTTGCTGGTTTCCACGTCAGCGGCAGCACCCTGTCCAGGATGCAGCGCCTATCGCCAGTCGCGTACCCTGCTAGTGTAGCTGACGTGGCTTGTGCACAGACATAGCCCCAGGGCCGATCCGGTAGCACGCAAGAAATGAAAGTTGGGATGTGTTCCGCTCCCATTCCGGAGCCATCCGCTCAGAGTGCAGAGGAGAGCAGTGCCAGCTTGTCATCGCTGGCGGCAGGGGCTGCTGGCGGCGCCGTTACCGGAATGATCTGTGCAGGAGCCTGCGTGGAAAGGCTCGGAGGCGGGGCGGTGGGCATCGCGCGGCCATTTGCTACCTGACGCAGCCGGAAATGCTCGGCCATCACTTTGCTTGCATAGCCCCCGTCATCGGCGAGGTTGCCTGCACCCACATAAAAGCGCAGGCCGCCTTCCACCGAACCCGCCCGGGCAATGCACTCTTGCAGAACTTTCACTCCCACACGGAGATTGCTCACGGGGTCGAAAGCCGCAAAGTGCCCGCCGAAGTTCTGATACTTGTCGGTGTGGACGTTGGTCATCACCTGCATGAGCCCTTGCGCTCCCACGGCACTTTGCGCAAAGGGATTGAAGCTCGATTCAATGGCCATGATCGCCAGGATCAGTGTCGGGTCGATCTTGGACTTCGCGCCAATGTCATAGGCCTCTGCCACCAGCACGCTCAGCGGCTCGGGGGCCACCCGATACTTCTTGCTGAGCCAAAAGGCAACAGCGGCTTGTTCCTTGGGCAGGTCCCGGGGATTGCCCGCCGTGGCGCGCTCGCTGGCTTCCGGTTCGATTGGCATGCCAAGCACTTCCACTTGGCGGGCCTGCAGCCAGTTGCGCAGCTCCGCTTCGCCCGCTTGCCGCAGGTCCGGGCGCGCTGCAAGCATGATCACGACGAAGGCAACCGCCAGCCCGAGAAGGGCAAAGCTGCTGTGGGTAATTTCAAGAAAACCTTCGGTCACGTCGGCCACAAAGGTCCGCACGCCGGAGATGATTTTTCCTGACGCTGTCATAGCTCTTCCTTTCTGAGGCGCAACGGCGAGCCGGTAGCCCTTGAGCGGGCTTGACGGGTCGCGGCGAAACGCCTGGATTGGTACGCCATCAAGAGAGGCAGCACGAATGTCGATGTGCTGGAGTGCCTGCACTGACTTAGCCGGGTTCGGCAGCGAGGGTGGGGTTTTTACTAGCCCAGTTTTTGGGGCTCGCGGATTCTAGAAGTTCACTAAATGCGCGGTCAATACTAACATTGACGAAATTTATATCATTTGGTTATGATAAAACTGTTGTAAAACACAGTGTTTGCAGTTCTTTTGGGCTGGTTCCCGCCCCGGCGGGTACGGGCGAGGCGGTGCTCTGCGGGCGAAGGCTTGGCAAATTCAATCAGCCTGAGATACGCCATTGAATTTGCCGGTTGAGTCGTTGTGATCGCTTTGGTAAGGTTGCGTGGCCTGAGGATTTCAGGCATCGCCGGACAAGCCAAGTCTCCCGCCGAGCGCATTCAGTGCCACCGGCGCAGCAGATGGGGCTTCAAGGCAACCCCCTGGAGGCAATCTCTTGCCTCCTCGCCTGCGGACTTTTCATCTCCGCAGAGCGACTGATGGCAAAGACCGTTGTGTCAGCCGTCAAGCCCGGCGGGCAGGCCCTGGAGGTTTGTCCGTCGGGCTTTCTTGTTTTGAAGGTGGCGCTGGCGTCGTTTATCGCTCCACGGAGCCGCGGCACGGCTGGCGCTTTTGTGCCAAAGAGCACGCGTTTATAGATAATGAGTGCTTGCCCCATCCATTCCGGGTCGGGGCGGCAATTCCCTTTTGTGGCCGCGCGCGCTGCGCAACGGCGCGAAGGCCTGGTCTGGCAAAGCCTTGTGCCAAGTCACAGGGCGGTTCAGTTACACCGCCGTGGTGCAGCCTGTTTGCCAAACCCTGTGAAAATAGCTTCTTTGGGCTTTGGCGAGCGGCATGACCTCTATCGCCAAAGCCGTCCCGCCGGCCCCATGCCGAGGGTACCTTTGTCCATCCATTGGTTTCATGTTTCCATTCTTTTCTCGCAGCAAAATGTCCGACGCACCTGAAGTGAATCCGGCTCCGGCCAAAACCCACGAGCCCCATCCGCTGGATGCGTTGACCGGCGGCGCTTTTTCGGCTGCCACCTCTGGCGAGCGCGCTTCCCGTATTCGAGATTGGCTGGCCACGGAGCCGGCCCCAGAACAGCTGCAAGAGGTCTTCAAGGAGTTGAGCGGGCGTGACAAGGGCGCTGCGCGCGCGGTGCGCGAGCGCCTGGACGAGATCCGGCGTGCCAAGGGCCAGGAAGCCATCGCTGCCGAGTGGGCGGATAAAGCCCAGGCGCTGCTGGCAGCTCCCAAGCTGAACATCGCTGATGCGCTTGCTTGGCAACGTGACGCTGCCAAGGCAGGTGCGCCGCTTTCGCGCGAGCCGCTTTCTGTGCTGAAAGTGCAGCTCGCAGAGCGGGTGAAGGTGATTGAAGACCTGCAGCATCGCGTGCAAGTCCAGCGCGAAGCTGCGGTGCTGCTCGCTCAACGCATCGAAGTGCTCTCCACCAAACCCTGGCGCGATGCGCACGCCGCGATCGAACTCTTGCGCGCAGATGTGGCGCGCTGGCAGGAGCAGGCGCAAGGCCTCACCGGTGACCCCAGCTGGGTGAGTGTGGAAGCCCGCTTCCCCCCGTTGCTGGACGCTTCTCGCTCGCAACTGCTGGTAGTGTGGGAGGCATTCCAGGCGGCGGTTGCGCAAGCTGTGGCCGCCGCAGACGACACCAATGCGCCGTTGCCTCCCGTGCCGGTGTGGGCCGATGAATTGAGGGCAGCGCGCGGCCTGCCCACGCAAGCGGCTGTGGCGGCCGCAGCTGCTGCCAAACCCGTGCGGGCGGTCAAATCCAAAGCGGCCCCCGAGGTAGTTGAAAAGGCAGTTCAAAGTGTGCGCGAAGCCTTGGCGACCCTCGAAAAGGAAACCTCTGAAGGCCATGGCAAGGCCAGCGCTGGTGCAGCGGCTGCGCTGCGCGCAGTGCTGAAGGTGCACGGCAAGCACATTGACAGTGCCCTGGAGCAGCAAGTGCACATGGCACTGGTCGCGGCTGGTGAGCTGGAGGGCTGGCAGCGGTGGAGCGCCGACCAGGTGCGCGAGGATTTGGTGACGAAAGCCGAGGCCCTGCTCAAGCGCCCCGAAGGCCAGGCCCTGGGCGGGCGCAAGATGCAAGAAACCCTTCGCAGCCTCCGCGAGCAGTGGAAACAGGCCGACCAAGGGGGCGCTCCCAATCACGCTTTGTGGAAGAAGTTCGACGAGGCCTGCAACGCCGCCCACAAAGTGGTGGAGGCATGGCTGGACAAGATCCGGGCCGAGTCGGCTGAGCACAAGGCGCACCGCCTGGCACTCATCGAGGAAGTAAAGGCCTGGGCACAGGAGCACGCGGCCTCTGGCGACTGGAAGGCCATCAACCGAGCGCTCCACCAGTTTGGAGATCGCTGGCGCGAAGGCGGCCACGTCGGGGAAAAGCTTTTTGCTGAGCTGCAGCCGTTATGGAAGCAGGCAATTGCCCAGGCCGCTGCGCCATTGGAGGCCGCACAGAAAGAGAGCCTGGCTCGCCGCCACGCCATGATTGACGAGGCGGTCGCGCTGGGCGCGGCGCCCGCGCTGCGGATCGACGCGGTGAAGGCGCTGCAGCAGCGCTGGCAAGCCGAGGCGCAGGCCGTTCCCCTGGACCGCAAGCATGAGCAGAAATTGTGGGATGCTTTCCGCAAGCCCATCGACGAAGCGTTCCACCGCAAATCGGCAGACCGCGAGCGTGCTGTCACGGAGCTGAGCGCGCGTGATCGCGTCGTGCTGGAGGCTTCCAAGGCCCTGGAGGCGGCCAATGCCAGTGGCGATGCCCAGCAGATCCGGGCAGCGATGCAGGCATTGGAAGCAGCGCTGCGCGGGCAGGCGCAAGCTGCAGAGGCCGTGGCCTCTGCGCAGCAAGCCGAGGACAAGCAAGCCGAGCTGGGATCTGCCGCTGAATCGGCGCAGGCGGGTGTCCAGCCTGGGGCGGAATCCGATGAGGGCGACGCCGCTGCAGCAGCCGGCTCCGCAGTGGCCGCGCCTGCACCGGCTTCGCCCAAGCCTGCCGCGCGCCCTGTGGTCGCCGTCCGCGGCGATGACCGCCCCGGCATGAAAAAGGATGCGCCAGCGGCACCGGGCCGTGGTGGACGCCCCGGCGAGCGTCGTGACGGACGCGCCGGTGATCGGGAAGGTGGCCGTGGCCCACGGGGTGATCGCAGCGCGGCCGGCCATCGTTTTGGTGACCGCCCCGCCTACGAAGACCGTGGCCCTCGGCTGGGCGACACCGCCTTCCGGGCCCAGCGCGAAGCGATGGAACACGCCCAGCTGGCATTGAAGAAGCTGGCTGCGCAGGCCCATGGCGAGGCATTGACCCAACTGCTGACTGCGTGGGAGAAGCGTGACGCGGCCTTGGTGCCGAGTGCGCAGGACCTCGGCGCGGGTGTGACGGCCTCGGTGCGCAGTGCATGGACGCAAGCTGTGTCCACCGCTCCCCAGGGCGATGCGTCCGAGGCACTGCTGCGTTTGGAAATGGCGGCAGAGGCCCCCACGCCAGCGGAGCACATCGCTGCCCGGCGGATGCTGCAATTGCAACTGCTCACGCGTCGCAACGACCCCGCACCTGCGCAGACATGGGGCCAGGACGTGGCGCGCGTGCTGGCCAGCGGCAGTGACGCTGCCAATGCGCGCCGCTTGCAGAATGTGTTGAAGACGTTGCTGCGGAAGTAACGCAACTAACGCGAAGGGCGGGGTGCGCGCGAGGCATCAATGCCGCGCGCGCGTTGTGCGCTGCAGTATGTTGTGGCGCGCGTCGTTGAGTTGGTTTTTCGAGCTCGCTCGCGTCGTTCAGGCCGGGCTTTTTCGAAGCCTTGTAGGTCCGCTTCGATCAGTGCGGCGCGAATGGGTCAAGCAGCTGGCGCCGAATCAATCAGGCTCGACTCATGCGTTTGCAGGTGAAGGAGTCTCAACACGCCGCTTCGCCTGAATGTTGAGCGCTTCTTGTGTGCATCGACGTGCGGTGGGGGCGCACGTGGGCGCGTGCCGACGTGGCGCGAGGCCGGTTTCTGGAGGTGGTGTGGATAGCTGGATCCGCGAGTGATCCATCGCGGTCCGGCTGTACGAAGATTCGCTCAGAAGCAAAAAAGCCGTTGCGATTGCAACGGCTTTTTTATTGTTTGGTGCCCAGGAGAGGACTCGAACCTCCACGATGTTACTCGCTAGTACCTGAAACTAGTGCGTCTACCAATTCCGCCACCTGGGCTTTCAGATAAGCCTCGAATTATAGAGCAAGGAAAGGTTGCTAACGGGGAGAGTTGCCCAGATTTTCTTAAAAAATTTCCTACGGCGAGTTTGCACGCCTGTGGACCGTGGAGGTGGGCTGCAGAAATAAAAAAGCCGCTGTGTCAACAGCGGCTTTTTTATTTTAAGAACCTGCATCAGGTTCTCGTTAAACTTGGTGCCCAGGAGAGGACTCGAACCTCCACGATGTTACTCGCTAGTACCTGAAACTAGTGCGTCTACCAATTCCGCCACCTGGGCATTTCAGGAAAGACTTAGATTGTATATCAAAAAAAACACCCCCGGCACGCAACCTGCGCCCCACTTGTCGCAGGAAATTGAAGGCAGCGTGCAGGGGCACCGTGATGGCCACGGTTTCGTCATCCGCGACGATGGCGATGGCGACATCTACATCCCCCCCAATGAAATGCGCGCCGTGCTGCACAAGGACCGCGTGCGTGTGCGCATCGTGCGCCAAGACCGCCGCGGCCGCCCCGAAGGCCGTGTGGTCGAAATCATCGATCGGCCACCGCAGCCCATCATCGGCCGCCTGCTGCAGGAAAGCGGCGTGTGGCTCGTGGCGCCCGAAGACAAGCGCTATGGCCAGGATGTGTTGATCCCCAAGGGCGCCACGGGCGCTGCGAAACCAGGACAGGTCGTGGTGGTTGAGTTGACAGAACCTCCCGCCTTGTTCGGCCAGCCTGTGGGCCGCATCACCGAAGTGCTGGGCGAAGTGGATGACCCTGGCATGGAGATCGAGATCGCCGTGCGCAAGTACGGCGTGCCGCACGAGTTCTCCGAGGCCTGCCTGGCCGAGGCCAAGGCCCTGCCCGACAAGGTGCGAGCGCAGGACAAGAAACGCCGCGTGGACCTGACCGATGTGCCCCTGGTCACCATCGACGGGGAAGATGCGCGCGACTTCGACGATGCCGTGTACTGCGAACCCGCCAAGGTGGGGCGGAGCAAGGGCTGGCGCCTCCTGGTGGCCATTGCCGATGTGAGCCACTACGTGGAGACTGGCAGCCCCATCGACATCGACGCCTATGACCGCGCTACCAGCGTGTACTTCCCGCGCCGTGTGATCCCCATGCTGCCCGAGAAACTCAGCAACGGCTTGTGTTCGCTGAACCCCGAGGTGGAGCGCCTGTGCATGGTCTGCGACATGCTGATCACGGCCAAGGGCGAGATCCACGCGTACCAGTTCTATCCGGCCGTGATGTTCAGCCACGCGCGCTTCACCTACACCGAGGTGGCCGCAATCTTGGCGAACACGCGCGGCCCTGAGGCCAGCAAGCGCAAGGACCGCGTCAAGGACCTGCTGAACCTGCATGACGTGTACCGCGCACTGCTGATTGCACGCCAGCAGCGCGGCGCTGTGGACTTCGAGACCACCGAGACCCAGATCATCTGCGACGAAAACGGCCGCATTGAAAAAATCGTTCCGCGCACCCGCAACGATGCGCACAAGCTCATCGAAGAGGCCATGCTGGCGGCCAACGTCTGCAGCGCCGATTTCATCGCCCAGGGCGGCCAGCCCGGCCTGTTCCGCGTGCACGAAGGCCCCACGCCCGAGAAGCAGGAGATTTTGCGCAACTACCTCAAGGCCATGGCCGTGGGGATGACCATCGGCGACAACCCCAAGCCCGCGGAGTTCCAGGCAATCGCGACGGCCACCAAGGACCGGCCGGACGCGCAGCAGATCCACACCATGCTGCTGCGTTCCATGCAGCAGGCGATCTACACGCCCATCAACAGCGGTCACTTCGGCCTCGCGTTTGAGGCCTACACGCACTTCACCAGCCCCATCCGGCGCTATCCGGACTTGCTGGTGCACCGCGTGATCAAGGCCATCCTGAACAAGACCCAGTACAAGCTGCCTTCGCTGCCCACGCCCGGCGAAGCCCATGCCAAGCTGGCCAAACGCCTGGCTTCTCGCGTGGCCGCCCCGGGCACCCAGCCACGCAAGGAGGCCAAGCCGCCCAGCCGCGAAACCCAGGCCTGGGAGGCGGCGGGCCTGCATTGCAGCGCCAACGAGCGCCGTGCCGACGAGGCCAGCCGTGACGTGGAGGCCTGGCTCAAGTGCAAGTACATGCGCGAACACCTGGGCGAGGAGTACAGTGGCGTGGTGAGCGCTGCCACCAGCTTCGGCATCTTTGTCACGCTGGATGCGATGTACGTCGAAGGCTTGGTGCACATCACCGAACTGGGCGGCGAGTACTTCAAGTTCGACGAGGCGCGCCAGGAACTGCGCGGCGAGCGCACGGGCATCCGCTACTCCATCGGCACGCGGGTGCGCGTGCAGGTCAGCCGCGTGGACCTGGATGGGCGCAAGATCGACTTCCGCCTGGTGCGCGAGGGCGAAGAACTGCTGGGCCGCGCGCTTAGGGACAAGGGAGGCGGTGCGGACGGGGCGGGTGGTGGCAACTCCCGCAAGTCGCCTTCACGCTCGGGTGGTCGCAAGTCGGACAAGGCAGCCGCGGTCCCGTCGCCGACCGAGCAAGCGGGCCTCACGCGCGAGCGGGCCGCGCGGTCGCCCATCCAGTCTCTCAAGGCCTCGGTGAAGAAGGCG
>NZ_JALEGG010000286.1 GCF_022763525.1 Acidovorax sp. | reverse complement strand
CCATTCGGCAGCGGTTTGTGGTGGTGCAGCCGCCCTGGGCGGCTGCCGCCGCCTGGGGTGTCGTGCTCATGGCGCTGCTATGCGTGGCCCTGGTGTTGCCGCGGTGGCCTGGCCCGGCCAAGTGGATGGCAGGTGGGGGATTGGTGCTTCTGCTCGTCGGAGTGGAGTGGGGGCTTCTGCGATATGCCGGCCAATGGTTTTCCCTGCTGCCCGGCGCATTGACGCTGCTGGGCGGGCTTTTTGCGCTGGCCGTGCTGAGCGCTACCGCACCGAAATCATCGGACTCGTCCACGGAAACGGCAGAAACCGACCGCATGATGGGTCTGGCCCTTCAAGGCCAAGGCCAGTTCGACATGGCGCTGGAGCGGTTGCGCAGGGTGCCGCCGAGCGATGCATTGATGGATAACCTCTACCATCTGGCAGCGGATTTCGAGCGCATCCGCAATTTCGCCAAAGCCAAGTCCACCTACAAGCTCATCCTGAAGCACGATCGCCAATTCAAGGATGCTTATGCCAAGTATCAGCGCGTGCGGGCCATTTTGCTCAAGGACGATGTTCCTTCCAGCACCCCCATGATCGAACCGCCCTTGCCTCGCCTGCCGGGAGACGTTTCCGGGAGGCTGCCGGCCTTGGGGCGCTACCGGATCGACAAGGAGATCGGCAAAGGCGCCATGGGCGTCGTGTACCTGGGCAAGGACCCCAAGATCGGGCGGGTGGTGGCCATCAAGACATTGGCACTCGGAACCGAGTTCGAAGGCGAGGCACTGATAGACGCCCGCGCCCGGTTTTTCCGCGAAGCAGAAACCGCCGGGCGCCTGCAACACCCCTACATCGTGGCGATCTTCGATGCGGGCGAGGAGCACGACCTGGCCTATATCGCCATGGAGTTCCTGAAGGGGACCGATCTCACGGGAGCCTGCCGCCCGGGGCACCTTTTGCCGGTGTCCGTGGTGGTTTCCATCGCGGCGCGTGTGGCAGAGGCACTGGACTACGCCCATGCGAACAATGTCGTGCACCGGGACATCAAGCCTGCCAACATCATGTACGACAGTGCCACGGACGCCGTGAAGGTGACCGACTTTGGCATTGCGCGAATCACCGACTCGAGCAAGACGCGCACGGGCCTGGTTCTGGGCACACCCAGCTTCATGTCGCCCGAGCAACTGGCGGGCAAGAAGGTGGACGGGCGGGCAGACCTTTATGCGCTGGGCGTCACGCTGTTTCAGCTGCTGACGGGCTCGCTGCCGTTGCGTGGCGAGTCCATGACGGAACTCATGCACAAAATTGCCAATGTGCAGGCGCCGGACATCCGGGAGCTGCGCCCGGACCTTACCCCGGCTCTGGCGGTAATTGTCACCCGGGCGCTCCAGAAACGCCCGGAAGCCCGCTACCAGACGGGCCGACAGTTCGCCGATGACTTGCGACAAGCAGGTGTCGCTGCTGCCCATATGCCTGCGCCGCAGGCTGAAGCACTCGTCTATGATGCACGGCGCGATGCAACAGGGCATGAAATGGCGGATCACCAGAAAACCGTGATGGCAACCCCCGGCGGCCGGGACGCATCATCATCCTCGCCCATTTCAGGCGCCCGATGACGCTCGCCAGCACATCCATGACCTACGATTTTTTTGCGCGGACCGACAAAGGCCGCGTGCGCAGCAACAACGAGGATGCCGTGGCGGTGGACCGGGACGCACAGGTCGCCATTCTGGCCGACGGCATGGGCGGCTACAACGCGGGGGAAGTTGCCAGCGGCATGGCCACCACGTTCATCCGCACGGAAATGGCCCGTTGGCTTGCGCAAGCGGGCGCCACGCCGCAGTCGACGGACGTTCGCCGAGCCCTTGAAATCTGTGTCGAGAACGCCAATCACGCCATCCTGGGCGCATCACTTTCCAATCCGCAATATGCAGGAATGGGCACGACGCTGGTGGTGGGGGTTTTTCACGGCGCCCGGCTCATCCTGGGCCACATTGGCGACTCCCGCTGCTATCGGTTTCGCGATGGCGTGATGCAGCAGATCACGCGAGACCATTCTTGGCTTCAAGAGCAGGTGGATGCCGGCCTTTTGACGGCTCAGCAGGCCGCGCTCTCCCCGAACCGCAATCTGGTCACCCGTGCGCTGGGCGTTGAGCCCAATGCGATGATGGAAGTCAACGAGTTTCAGGTGGCGCCCAATGATTTGTTCCTGATGTGCTCGGATGGCTTGACGGACATGGTCGCGGACGAGGATCTGGCAGAACTGGTGCGCACGCCACTGCCACTTGAGGAAAAGGCCACTTTGCTTATCGACACTGCCAACGCCAATGGCGGCCGTGATAACGTGAGCGTGGTGCTCGTACAAGCTTCCGGTGGTGGCCGAAAGCGGGGATTCATGTCCCGTCTGCTTGGCGCCACTTGATTGCCTTCAATTAAAACAAAGACTTATCACATCAGGAGTAGATCATGCCGAGAATGATCGTTTCAATCGACGGGGTTGTCATCAAGGAAGTGCAGCTGACCAAAGAGCGCACGACGCTCGGCCGCCGCCCGTACAACGATATCGTGATCGACAACCTTGCCGTGAGCGGGGAGCACGCCGTCATCCACATG
>NZ_JALEGG010000285.1 GCF_022763525.1 Acidovorax sp. | reverse complement strand
TTCCCTCGTTTGCATGCGTTAAAAACAAAAAAGGCGTCCTCCCGAGCAGCCTGCACGTATGCAGCACCAGTCGGTGAGGGACGCCTCTGTCCAATGGCGATGCCCGAAAGGGGGCTCGCCCAGCACCGACCCGCCATTGGGTCCGTGCTGTAGGGGGTGAGACCGCCATTGGTCTCGCAGGGTCTAACGCAAGCGGCGTGCCAGCCTTGCTGCACCGATCCGGCGCTACGCCCGCACCATGAATGCTCCCAAATCAATAGCTGATTGCGCTTGTTGATCAAGCGTTCTGGGCTTGCTCGACGTAAAAATGTTCAGCATGGTGCATGCCGCGAGCGCTGCACTGCCTTTGTGCGCTGCACCATCGGGGAGATGTGGGCGGGGCGGGGCTCTCGCCTTTTCAGATTGCGCGGTGAAGTGGGAGAGGGGAAAGGCGGTGCACCCGCTGGAAAAGCGATGAAGTGGGCGCGGCATCAAACCAGGGATGCCGAGCAGGGGCCGCCCCGGAGGGCGTCGTCCCCCTCTCCCGAATCGCGCCAGCGATTCGAGAGAAGGGGCTGAGGGCTGAGGGCTGAGGGCTGAGGGCTGAGGGCTGCGGCTCCAAGCCCGCCTGCGCAGGTTTGGACGGTCCCGAAGAGCTCCCGCCTCTGGCGGCTGCACCGAGCGGTCGCGCCTCAGGGGGGGATGTGCCTCCACCTACCCCAGCAGGTCCATCACATCCAGCATGCGCTGGGCCACGTCCACGAGCTTGAGGCCCTTGTCCATGGCGGTCTTGCGCAGCTTTTCGTAGGCCGCTTGTTCCGTGAGGCCCTGGCGCTGCATGAGCAGCCCCTTGGCGCGGTCGATGGTCTTGCGGTCTTTCAGTTCGGTTCGGGCGTCGGCCAGCTCGGCGCGCAGGGCCTGTTCGTGCTGGAAGCGCGCCATGGCCACGTCCAGGATGGGGCGGATGCGCTGCGGCGCCAGCCCGGCCACGATGTAAGCCGACACGCCCGCGGCTACCGCGTCCTTGACGTGCGAGGTGTCCTCGTCGTTGGTGAACATGACGATGGGGCGGCGCTCGTCGCGCGTGGCCATCACCACGTGCTCCAGCGCATCGCGCGCCTCGCTTTCGGCGTCCACGATGATGAGGTCGGGTTGCAACTGGGCAATGCGTTCACCCAGGAAAACGTCGGCCGGCAGGGTGGCAATCAGGTTGAAGTTGTTCTCCAGCAGACCGATGCGCAGCGCCCGCGAGCGCTCTGCCTGCAGCAGGGCATGCTCATCAGCGGGGTCGGTGACGGCCAGGTCCGGGGCCACCACCACGATGCGCAGGGACTCATTCATGACCCGATGGTAAGCAATTTTTACGCCACATCTTGGTGCGCAGGTCGCGACGACGGAGGCGATCTGCAGGCCCGGCGCATCCGGTTTTGCCCCAGGGCGTAAAAATTGCTTACATGTTGATGCGAGCAGGGCATACCCCCTACCGTTCCTTTGCATCATCGCCTATACATCTAGTCACATTTCAAACTTCAAGTTCAAGGGATTCTCATGAACAAGCACATGGATCGGCGCCGTTTCTCGGTGCGACTGAGCCTTTCTGCCCTGGCTGCCGCCTCTGCATTGGGACTGGTGGGCTGCAGCAAGGTCCCCGACACGATCAAGATCGGAGTGGCGCAGCCCCTGAGCGGCCCCTTGGGGGCCCTGGGCCAGGATATGCTCAACGGTGTGAACCTGGCGGTGGCAGAGCTGAACAAGAGCGGCTACACGGTGGATGGCAAGCGCGTCACGCTGGAGGTGGTGTCGGTCGACGACAAGGCCGATGCCGGCACCGGCAAGACGGTGGCGCAGCAACTGGTGGATGCTGGCGTGGTGGCCGTGATCGGGCACCTCAACTCGGGCGTCAGCATCGAAACAGCGCCCATCTACGCCGCCAAGGACATTGCGCAGATCGCCATCTCCACCAACCCCAAGTTCACGCAGCTGGGCCTGCCCACCACCTTCCGCATGGTGGCCAACGACACCCTGCAGGCGCGCGCCATTGGCTCGTTTGCGGCTTCGCAGCTGGGCGCTGCGCGCTATGCGGCGTTGGACGACGGCACGCCGTACGGCAAGGGGCTGGCCGATGGCGCCGTCGAGCAGCTCAAGGCCGAGAAGAAGGAAGTTGTCGTGCGCAAGTCGTTCGATGACAAGACCACCGCGTTCGACGGCCTGGCGGGCGAACTCAAGGCGGCCAACGTCGAAGTGATCGTCTCCACCCTCAGCGATTTTCAGGCGCTCGCCTTGCTGGAGGCCCTGCGCAAGGTGGGCCACACCAAGGTGAGCCTGCTGGGCGGCGACACAGCCAAGACCACGGACATGGCCAAGGGCGCGGGCATGATTGATGGCTTGTACGCCACCTCGCCCGTGCTGGAGGCCAAGGAGTTCAGCACCGGCAAGCCTTTCCTCGAGAAGTACATCGCGGCCTACAAGAAGCCCCCAGCGTATGGCGGCCACTACAGCTACGACAGCATGTACGTGCTCTCGGCCGCCATCCAGAAGGCCAAATCCGCAGACCCCAAGGACATCACCAAGGCCATGCACGCCATCAACGGCTACGCGCCGGTGATCGGCACCATGACATGGGATGACAAAGGCGAGCAGCGCTACGGTGCCGTGGGCGTCTACGAACTGCGCGCTGGCAACTGGGAGCTGCGCATGCGCTCCGACCGCTGGTAAGCAACCCCTGCAGCCCGGCCGCGGCGAACGCCGCGAGTGGGCCCATCTCGTGATGAAGCACACCCCTGCCTGGCGCCCGCGGCAGGGGTTTTTTCATGGCGTCTGCGCTTTGCGGCGGACAAAGGCCCAAGCGCAGCTGCCCCGCCATCGACAGGCCCTGCGGCGCCCGGGTTTTACACTCGGGCCATGAGTCTGTTGATCCTCGGTATTGAATCCTCGTGCGACGAAACCGGTGTGGCGCTGGTGCGTTGCGCGGGCAGTGCCGTACCTACCCTCTTGTCGCACGCGCTGCACAGCCAGATCGAGATGCACCAGGCCTATGGCGGCGTGGTGCCCGAACTGGCCAGCCGCGACCACATTCGCCGTGTGCTGCCGCTGGCCTCCCAGGTGCTGGCAGAGTCCGGCCAGACCTTGGCCGACGTGGACGTGGTGGCCTACACGCGCGGCCCCGGACTCGCGGGCGCATTGCTCGTCGGCGCGGGCGTGGCGTGCGCGCTGGGGGCAGCGCTGAACAAGCCGGTGCTGGGGGTGCACCACCTGGAAGGGCATCTGCTGTCGCCGTTCCTGAGTGCCGACCCGCCCGAGTTTCCCTTCGTGGCCCTGCTGGTTTCTGGCGGGCACACCCAGCTCATGCGCGTGGACGGCGTGGGGCGCTATGAGATCCTGGGGGAGACCATCGACGATGCCGCGGGCGAGGCGTTCGACAAGTCCGCCAAGCTCATGGGCCTGGGCTACCCCGGCGGCCCTGCGCTGTCGCGCCTGGCCGAACAGGGCAGCGCTACCGCGTTCAAACTGCCGCGGCCGCTGTTGCACAGCGGCGATCTGGACTTCTCCTTTGCGGGGCTCAAGACGGCTGTGCTGACCCAGGCCAAAAAGCTGGGCGACGAGCTAGAAGCCCGCAAGGCCGACCTCGCTGCCAGCACGGAGGCGGCCATTGTGGAAGTGCTGGTCAAGAAGACCCTGGCGGCGCTGAAGCAGACGGGCCTGAAGCGCGTGGTGGTGGCGGGCGGCGTGGGGGCCAACCGGCATCTGCGTGCGCAGTTGAACGCGGCCTGCACGGCGGGCAAGGTGCGTGTGCACTACCCGGAGCTGCACCTTTGCACCGACAACGGCGCGATGATTGCAATGGCCGCGGCGATGCGCTTGCAGGCAGGGCAGCAGCAGGCCAACACGGACTACGCGTTTGACGTAAAGCCCCGGTGGCCGCTGGATGCGATTGGCATCGCGGGTTGAGAAGCCGGGGCCCTGCGCCTTTTTTAGTGAATGGTGAGCGAGGTGGCCTTGCTGACCGGCGACAGCTTGGCCAGGGTGAGCGTCAGCACGCCGTTTTCCAGCTTGGCGGTGCTGCCCGCAGGGTCGATTTCGTCGGCCAGCTCCCACGCGCGCTGCACCTGGCGGGGCGCGCCTTCCACGCTTTGCAGACGCACCACATGGCCTTCGATGCTGATCGAGAGCTGGTCGCGGGCCAGGCCGGGCACATCCAGCTGCAAGGTAGTGGCCTTGTCGTCCTGCGTGACGGTGCAGCCTGCCGCAGGCGTGGATGCCGCGGGCTGTGCCAGGGCGCCCATCAAGAAGCGCTGCAACGCCAGGTCGGCGGAGCGGGGGGCGTAGGCGGCGCGGCGGATGACGGGGGCGAAGATCATGGGTTACTACTCCTATACTGCGCGGCTCTCAACGTGGTCGCCGCATGCATGGCAGGTGTGTCTGGCCCGGGGCATTTCAAGGAAAAAATCACATGAATAAATTGCGCGGCAGGGGCTTGAAAACGGGTGGCGCGGCTTCACGTCGAGGCGCGTTGGCGCTGGCGGCATGCCTTCTGGGCGTGGCAGCGGTGCCCGCGGCGTGGGCGCAGGCGGGCGGGGCGGCGCAGGCCAGCGCGGCGGCTTCTGCATCGGTGGCCGCGCAGGCTCGGCCCATCAAGGTGGCGCTGATCGAGAGCCTTTCTGGCACATTTGCCAACACCGGCGAGGCCGTGTACCGCAACGTTTTCTGGGCCATGGAGCGCGTGAATGCGCGCGGCGGCGTGCAACTGCCCGCCAGCAGCGGCGGCCCGCGCCCGCTGGTGCTCGAACGCTACGACAGCAAGGGCCAGAACGAAGAGGCACTGTCGGCATTGCGCGCGGCCATCGACGATGGCGCCCAGGTCATCCTGCAAGGCAATTCATCGGCCACAGCCGCGGTGCTGATCGACGCCATCAACAAGCACAACGAACGCGAGCCCGCCAAGCGCGTGGTTTTCCTGAACTATTCGGCAGTGGACCCGATTCTTACCAACGAGAAATGCAGCTTCTGGCATTTCCGTTTTGATGCCCACGCCGACATGCGCATGGCCGCGCTGATGGAGGTCATGCG
>NZ_JALEGG010000284.1 GCF_022763525.1 Acidovorax sp. | reverse complement strand
GGCGGCATTGTCCCATGGCGTTGGGGCGTCGATGGCATTTTTGGCTGCCAGCGCGCGTCTGATGGGCGCGAGCAGCTATGGTTTCAGGAGCGATCAGGCCGGTCTTCTGGGCAGGGCCCAGCAGTGCACCGCGCCTCAGAACAGCACGATGTCACTGCCAGTCAAGCTGGTGTTCACGCCAACGAAGATGATGTCCAACGCGCCGTTGCCGGAGCCAAAACCATCCGCGTCGTATTGAACGAAGCCGGTGCCAGCGTTGTAGCGCAGGTAGGTGTTGGTGGCCACATCCACGTTGTCCCCGGCCGCGAGTTGCGTGAAAGTGACTGTGTCGAGCCAGAGTTGGTCGGAGCCCGACTCGAAATCCGCAAGGTAGTCGTAAATATCGAGCTGGTCGAATACAAAAATGTCTGACCCGTTCCCACCGGTGAGGAAGTCGACGTACGCACCTCCGATCAACGTGTCGTTTCCGTCCTCGCCGGAGAGGGCGTCACTCCACGCGCCGCCCGTCAGCACATTGTTCAGCGCGTTGCCTACGATGTAGGTGCCGTCGGTGTCAGTAGGAGCGCCCATGCCATTTTCCACGTTGTCGCTGAGTACATAGGTGTCGCTAGCGATGATCACTGTATCCGTGCCAGCGCCCGCATCTTCTAGGACCTCGTCGTACTGTTGGTCCACAAAGTACGTGTCATTGCCCGTGCCACCGTGCAGAGCATCTTCGTTTATGCCACCGTCGAGCGTGTCGTCGCCACCATGGCCGTACAGGACATCGGAGCCGTAGCCACCGGAGAGCAGATTGCTGGAAGCATTGCCGATGAGCGTGTTGGCGGCGGTATTGCCCACCAGGTTGACTGCACCATCGCCGACAATCTCGCCGTTTTCTACGCCATCGCTCAACTGGAATGACCCCGACGCCAGAGCCACGAATACGGTGTCGGTGCCGCCAATGGGGAAGCCAAAGGAGAAGTTGTAGGTTTCCGTAACCTGGTCACCTGCGGAATCCACAACGTAGCGGTCGTTGCCAAGCCCGCCATACATCACATCGTCGCCCAGACCACCATCCAGGGTGTCGTTTCCGTCGTTGCCGGAAATGGAGTCATTGCCTGCGCCACCAGTGATCTGGTTGTCGGCGTCGTTGCCCGAGAGAGAATTGGCCAAGTCATTGCCTGCCAGTGCCACAGCACCCATGCCGGTGAGGATGCCATTATCGACGTGGTTGCCCAGTTGGTAGGAGCCCGAGGGCAGCGCGACGAGCGCAGTATCGGTGCCCTCGGCTTCGCTTTCGACGATTTTGTCGTCCGGCGCATCCACTGAGTAGGTGTCGTTGCCTGCGCCACCCACCATCGAGTCGATGCCCACGCCGCCGTCGAGGGTGTCGTCACCCGCCAGGCCCAGGAGTGTGTCGTTGCCCTTGCCGCCGCTGAGACGGTCAGCGTAGTCGGTGCCGACAAGCCGGTCGTTGGCGTCGCTGGAGACGGTCGTGATGATGTCTTCCCACCGCATGCTGGCGTCAGCAAATCGGAAGGTTTCTACATTGCGCGCGGTAACCACTTCGGTACCGAACGTGAACACGGTGTCGGTGGCGGTGCGGGTGATGGTGTAGTCATGCCACGAGCCGCTCAGGACGAGGGTGTCTTCACCGGCGCCGCCGTCAACGGTGTCGCGGCCTCTGTTGCCGACCAGCGTGTCATTGCCCAGGCCTCCACTGAGCACGTTGTTGCCTGAGCCGCCGATCAGCGTGTTGTCTTGTGTGTTGCCCGTCAGGTTGATGGCAAGCACGCTGTCGGTGAAAAAGAGGTCGGCCCTGAAACTGAGGGTGGCGCGTTCGACATTCGCCGCGAGCACATAGGTGCCTGCAGCGGTGAAGGCTACTTGCACGGTGTCGTCCCCTTCACCCGAGGCTTCTGTCACCGCGTCGGTGGCAGTGTTGATGATGTAGGTGTCGTTGCCTACGCCCCCGGCGAGCTTGTCGGCGCCCAGGCCTCCGTCCAGTGTGTCATCGCCGGCGCCGCCGGTCAGCGCATTCCCGGCTGCATTGCCAGTGAGTCGGTTGGCCAGCGCGTTGCCCGTGATGCCTGCCGCGCCGGTGCCGGCCAACGTGCCGCGTTCCACATGGGCGCCCAGGGTGTAGGTTCCTGTGGCAAGGGTGATCAGCGCAGTGTCGGTGCCACCGCCCTCTGTTTCAATGATCTGGTCTCCCACGGCGTCCACTAGGTAGGTGTCGTCGCCTGCAAGGCCGGTCATGGTGTCGTTGCCCTTGTAGCCGTCGAGGGTGTCTGCTCCATCGGTGCCCAGGAGGGCATCCCCCAGGTCGCTGGGGATGCGAGCGATGAGGTCGGGCAGCGCAACAGCCTGATCGGCAAACTGAAAGGTTTCCACGCCGCGCACGGTGATCACCTCGGTAGCGTCGGTGGTGCGGGTGATTACGGTGCTGACCGTGGCGCCGCTGATGGTACGGGTGATGGTGTAGTCGGCGCGTGCGCCTTCGAAGACTGCGGTGTCGTTGCCGGTGCCACCATCCAGGGTGTCCCGACCGCCGCCGCCGATGAGCACATCGTCGCCAAGGCCGCCCAGCAATTGGTTGCTGCCCGCTGCCCCAGTCAGCACGTTGTTGCTGCTGTTGCCTGTCAGGTGGACGCCGTTGAGGTCGGTGAAGATGGCCGCGTCTTCGATATTGGCGGCCAGGGTGTAGGTGCCAGCGGCGGTGAATTGCACTTGCACCACGTCATGGCCTGCGTCGAGGCCTTCCGTGACGATGTCGCCAGCAGCATTTACCACATAGGTGTCGTCCCCGATGCCGCCGATGAGTTGGTCGTTGCCCAGGCCGCCGTCGAGCAGGTCGTTCCCCGCGCCGCCTTCCAGCCGATTGGCGGTTTGATTGCCAAAGAGGCGGTTGTCCAACTCATTGCCTTTCACTCCCGCCGCGCCGGTGCCGATGACCGTGGCGTACTCGACGTTGGCGCCCAACTGATAGGTGCCTGACGCCAGCGCCACGCGTACGGTGTCATTGCCGCCATCGGCGGTCTCGACGATCACGTCGGCCATGCTGTCCACCACGTAGGTGTCGTCGCCCTCCAGGCCAGTCATGGTGTCGTTGCCCTTTCCGCCGTTGAGCATGTCAGCGTCGGCAGTGCCGGTGAGGGTGTCGCCCAGGTCGCTGACCACATTGGCAAGGGTTTCTGCCAAGGTCAGCCGCTGGTCGGCGAATTGCACGGTTTCCACATTGCGAACGGTGATGGTTTCGCCATTGCCGGTGAAAACGGTGTCGGTGGCGTTGGGGCGGGCCAATGCATAGTCGGCCCGGTTGCCGCTCAGAAACAGCGTGTCGCTTCCGGTGCCTCCATCGACGGTGTCTTTGCCGCCGCCCGCATGCAGGTCGTCGTCGCCGGCGCCTCCGTTGAGCAGGTTGTTACCGGCACCGCCTTGCAGAACGTTGTGGAGGGCGTTGCCCGTCAGACTAACGTTCAGTCCGTTGGTGATCGTGGCGTGCTCGAGATTGGCTGCCAACGCGTACGTGCCTGCGGCACTGAGGCTCACTTGGACGGAGTCCTCGCCCTCTCCAACGTTCTCCACGATCGCATCGCTTGTGCCATTGATGAGGTACGTGTCGTCGCCTGCGCCGCCGATGAGCCGGTCAGTACCCAGCCCACCGTCCAGAGTGTCGTTGCCTTCGAGCCCGTAAAGAATGTCTGTGCCTGTGCTGCCTGTGAGGGAGTCGTTGTCTGGGGTGCCGGTGTAGGTGGTCATGAAGGACAGGTGTCAGTCGACGCTCGGAGTGAAAAATGTGCCGCTGTCTGCGGCGGGGAAAGAGGGCTGGCGGGTGGATTGTATGAATATGTTTCAGCGATGGAACGAGGTTTCGCTTCCTGCGGGTGTTGGTCCGACCGGTTCGGTGGGGCGGCGTTTTCACCCTGGGAAAGCTGCGTCGGGATGAGTTGTGCCTTGACAGAGACAAGGGAGTTCAAATAGATTACTAACCAGTCAGTCATTAAAGGTATCCCATGCGAGTGCTCGCCCAGCGGCCTAGTCGGCCGTTCTTTTTTTGTTCGCTTTTGGTTACGGCGGTACTTGTTGGGTGCTCCCGCCCCGCGCCGCCCGAAGAACCCGTGCGGTCCGTCAAGCTGTTGACGGTAGGCGTTGGGGCGCTGCAGTCCAGCCTGGAATATTCGGGCGAGGTGCGTGCCCGTGTCGAGTCGCGCCTGGGTTTCCGTGTGGCCGGCAAGATCGTGCAGCGCCAGGCCGAGCTCGGCCAGCGTGTGAAAGCCGGGCAGGTTCTGGCGCAGCTGGATCCGCGTGACTACCAGTTGGCTGCCGAGGCGTCACGGGCCCAGGTAGCGTCTGCCACCACGCAGCGGGATCTGGCGGCTGCGGACTTGAAGCGCTACCAGGCCCTCAAGGACCAGAACTTCATCAGCGGGGCCGAGCTCGAGCGCCGCGAAGCGTCGCTGAAGGCCGCCCAGGCCACGCTGGACCAGGCCCGCGCGCAGCTCGCCTCGCAGGGCAACCAGGCTGGCTACACCACGCTGGTGGCGGACGTCTCTGGCGTGGTGACCGGCATCGACGCCGAGCCGGGGCAGGTGGTTGCCGCCGGTACGCCGGTGGTGCGCATTGCCCAGGACGGCCCCCGCGACGTGGTGTTCAACGTGCCGGAAGACAAGGTGGGCCAGATTGCTGCGGGCTCCGAAGTGGCCGTGCGCGGCTGGGCGGGCAATGCCAGCATGGCGGGCCATGTGCGCGAAGTCGCCGCCAGCGCCGACGCGGCCACCCGTACCTTTCAGGTGAAGGTGTCGATCGACGGGGGCGACGCACCCGCGCTGGGTTCCACGGTGTACGTCACCCCCAAGGCCTTGAGCCACGCTGGCATTCCCGCCATCAAGCTCCCGACCAGCGCACTGCGCCAGGAAGGGCAGTCCACCGCCGTGTGGGTGTACGACGCGGCCACCAGCACGGTGAAGTCGCAGGTGGTGCAGATCGCCACGGCCGATGGCAACGAAGCCGTGGTGGCCTCGGGCCTGACGCTTGGCATGCAGGTGGTGGCCACGGGCGTGCATGTGCTTTCGCCAGGCCAAAAGGTCGTGGTTTATCAGCCAAAGAATGGCCCTGCGCCCGCCAGTAAAGCGCAAACAGCTATTAATTCTGTAGCAGTGCCAGCGCTGCCGGCTGCATCCACTGCCCCAGCTGCCACTACAGCGGCGGTCGCAGCTTCCACAGCCAACTGAGGCCGGTCATCATGCAAATACAACCCAAAGAGGGGTTCAACCTCTCCAAGTGGGCGCTCGACCACCCGGCCCTCACGCGCTACCTCATGGTGGTGCTGATGCTGCTGGGTTTTGCGGCGTATTTCCAGCTCGGGCAGGACGAAGACCCGCCCTTTACCTTCCGCGCCATGGTCGTGCGCACCTATTGGCCGGGCGCCACCGCGCAGCAGGTGGCAGAGCAGATCACCGACAAGATCGAGCGCACGCTGCAGGAGGTGCCCTACGCCGACAAGATCCGCAGCTACTCCAAGCCAGGCGAGTCGCAAATCATCTTCCAGATCAAGGATTCATCGCGCCCCGGCGACGTGGCCAACGTCTGGTACACGGTGCGCAAGAAGGTGGGCGACATGCGCTACACCTTGCCGCAGGGTGTCCAGGGGCCCTTCTTCAACGACGACTTCGGCGATGTGTACGGCGTGATCTATGCGCTGGAGTCCGAGGGCTTCAGTTACGCAGAGCTCAAGGCTTTTGCCGACGACGTGCGCCAGCAGTTGCTGCGCGTGCCCGATGTGGCCAAGGTGGAGCAGTTCGGCGTGCAGGACGAAAAGCTCTTCATCGAAATCTCGCAAAAGCGCCTCTCGCAATTGGGCCTGGACATGAACCAGGTGCTGGCGCAACTGGGCCAGCAGAACGCCGTGGAAAGCGCCGGCGCCGTGCAAACCCCGCAGGACCAGGTGCAGGTGCGTGTGCAAGGCCAGTTCAATGCGATCGAAGACTTGCGCGCCATGCCCATTCGCGGTCCGTCGGGCGCGCAGCTGCGTCTTGGGGACATTGCCGAGGTCAAGCGCGGCTATGTCGATCCCGCCGCCGTGAAGGTGCGCCACCAAGGCCGCGAAGTGATCGCGCTGGGCGTGTCGATGTCCAAGGGCGGCGACATCATTGCGCTGGGCAAGGCGCTGCATGCCGCCACCGACCGCATCGCGGCGACCCTGCCAGCCGGCGTGAAGCTGGTGAACGTGCAAGACCAGCCCAAAGCCGTTTCCACGTCGGTCAACGAGTTCGTCAAGGTTCTGATCGAGGCGGTGGTGATCGTGCTGGCGGTGAGCTTCATCAGCCTGGGGCTGCACAAGCGCCCCGGCAAGCAGCCGTTGTGGAAGCGCTGGTACATCGACCCTCGCCCGGGTCTGGTGGTGGGTATCACCATCCCCATGGTGCTCGCCGTCACCTTCCTGGCCATGTGGTACTGGAATATCGGCCTGCACAAGATATCGCTGGGCTCACTCATCATTGCGCTCGGCTTGCTGGTGGACGACGCCATCATTGCCGTGGAAATGATGGTGCTCAAGCTTGAAGAAGGCTACGACAAGGTGCGTGCGGCCACCTTTGCCTACGAGATCACGGCGATGCCCATGCTGACGGGTACGCTGATTACCGCGGCGGGCTTCCTGCCCATCGGCCTGGCCAAGTCCACGACGGGCGAGTACACGTTTGCCATCTTCGCCGTCACGGTGATTGCGCTCGTGCTCAGCTGGATCGTGTCGGTCTACTTTGTTCCTTATCTGGGCACGTTGCTGCTCAAGGTGCCGCCGCACGTGCTGGCGGCCCAGGCGAACAAGGGCGTCACCGAAGACCCGCACGAGGTGTTCGACAGCCCGTTCTACACGGCTTTCCGCCGGCTGGTCGATTGGTGCGTGGAGCACCGCTGGCTCACCATCGGCGCCACGGTGCTCACGTTTGCCCTGGGCATTGTGGGCATGGGCAAGGTGCAGCAGCAGTTCTTCCCGGATTCGAGCCGTCCCGAGATCCTGGTGGACATCTGGTTCCCCGAGGGCACCTCGTTTGCCGGCAACGAAGAAGTCACCAAGCGCGTGGAGCAGCGCCTGCTGGCCGAGCCTGGTGTGACGGCCGTGAGCACCTGGGTGGGCTCGGGTGTGCCCCGGTTCTATCTGCCGCTGGACCAGGTGTTCCCGCAAAGCAACGTGTCGCAGTTCATCGTGCTGCCGCAAGACCTGAAGCTGCGGGAATCCCTGCGCGTGAAGCTGCCTGCCTTGCTCGCCCAGGAATTCCCCGAGGTGCGCGGCCGCGTCAAGCTGCTGCCCAACGGGCCGCCGGTGCCTTACCCGGTGCAGTTCCGCGTGGTGGGGCCGGATCCGCTGGTGCTGCGCGAGCGTGCCGACGAGGTCAAGGCGCAACTGCGGCAGAACGCCGACATGCGTGGCGTGAACGACAACTGGAACGAATCGGTGAAGGTGTTGCGCCTGGAAGTGGACCAGGCCAAGGCGCGCGCCTTGGGCGTGACCAGCCAGTCGATAGCCCAGGCCTCCAAAACCATCCTGACGGGTACGCAGGTCGGCCAGTTCCGCGAAGGCGACAAGCTCATCGATATCGTGTTGCGCCAGCCGCTGGACGAGCGCAATGCCATCACCGACATCGCCAATGCGTATCTGCCCGCGGCGTCGGGCAAGTCGATCCCGCTCACGCAGATTGCCAAACCCGTGTTCACCTGGGAGCCCGGCGTGATGTGGCGCGAGAACCGCGACTACGCCATCACCGTGCAGGGCGACGTGACGGAAGGCTTGCAGGGCGCCACGGTGACGGCAGCCCTGCTGCCAGCGCTCAAGGAGATTGAGGCGAAGTGGCACGCAGCGGGGCAGGGCGCCTATCGCATCGAAGTGGCGGGCGCCGTGGAGGAAAGCTCCAAGGGCTCGGCCTCCATCGCTGCCGGCATTCCGGTCATGCTGTTCATCACCTTCACCCTGCTCATGCTGCAGCTGCACAGCTTCAGTCGCGCGATGCTGGTGTTTCTCACGGGGCCGCTGGGGTTGGCAGGCGTCGCGGCGGCGCTGCTGGTGCTGAACCGGCCTTTCGGCTTCGTGGCGCTGCTCGGGGTCATCGCGCTCATGGGCATGATCCAGCGCAATTCGGTGATCTTGATCGACCAGATCGAACAGGACCGGGCACGCGGTGTGCCGGCATGGGATGCCATCGTCGAGTCGGCGGTGCGCCGCCTGCGGCCCATCGTGCTCACGGCCGCGGCGGCTGTGCTGGCCATGATCCCGCTGTCGCGCAGCGTTTTCTGGGGGCCGATGGCCGTGGCCATCATGGGCGGACTGATCGTGGCCACTGTGCTCACGCTGCTGGCGTTGCCAGCCATGTACGCCGCCTGGTTCCGTGTGCGCCGGCCCCAGCCGGAGATTCGCTGATCAGGGCTTGATTCCCTCCCTGCTCGCAACAGGGTAAAATAGAAGGTTGACCGATTTCACACAGGCGGCAGCTCAGGTTGCCGCCTGTTTGTTTGTAGAACCGCGCGGGTGGCGAAATTGGTAGACGCACCAGGTTTAGGTCCTGACGCCAGCAATGGTGTGGGGGTTCGAGTCCCCCCCCGCGCACCACCCATGTGAGACTTTGCGGAACACGGCGCTGCTGCGCTGCAGCCAGCACGATCCACATTCATAAGAGGAATAGCCATGGCCGTTACTGTTGAAACCCTTGAGAAGCTCGAGCGCAAGATCACGCTGAGCGTGCCCGTCACCCTGATCCAGTCCGAAGTCGACACGCGCCTCAAACGCCTGGCTCGCACCGTCAAGATGGACGGCTTCCGTCCCGGCAAGGTGCCCATGAACGTGGTGGCCCAGCGTTACGGCTACTCGGTGCAGTACGAAGTGCTGAACGATAAGGTCGGCGAAGCCTTTGCCGTGGCCGCCAACGAAGCCAACCTGCGCGTGGCTGGCCAACCCCGCATCACCGAAAAGGAAGGCGCGCCTGAAGGGCAAGTCACTTTTGACGCGGTGTTCGAGGTGTTCCCTGAAGTCAAGATTGCCGACCTGTCGGACGCCGAAGTCGAGAAGCTCTCGGCCGAAGTGACCGACGCTGCCATCGACAAGACCATCGACATCCTGCGCAAGCAGCGCCGCAGCTTTGCACAGCGCGCCCTCGACGCCGCAGCCCAAGACGGTGACCGTGTGACGGTCGATTTTGAAGGCAAGATCGACGGCGAGCCGTTTGAAGGTGGCAAAGCCGAAGACTTCCAATTCCTGGTCGGCGAAGGCCAGATGCTCAAGGAGTTCGAAGACGCCGTGCGCGGCATGAAGTCCGGCGAAAGCAAGACTTTCCCCCTGGCTTTCCCTGCCGAGTACCACGGCAAGGAAGTGGCCGGCAAGACGGCCGACTTCCTGGTGACGGTCAAGAAGATTGAAGCTGCCCACCTGCCAGAAGTGAACGATGCCCTGGCCAAGTCGCTGGGTATTGCTGATGGTTCCGTGGCAGGCCTGCGCGCCGACATCAAGAAGAACCTGGAGCGCGAGGTCAAGTTCCGCCTGCTGGCCCGCAACAAGCAAGCTGTGATGGACGCTCTGGTCGCCAAGGCCGAACTCGATCTGCCCAACGCCAGCGTGCAAGCTGAAATCGCCCGCCTGCTGGAAGGCGCACGCGCTGAACTGAAGCAACGCGGCATCAAGGACGCCGACAAGGCCGAGATCCCTGAAGATGTGTTCCGCCCCCAGGCTGAGCGCCGCGTGCGCCTGGGCTTGGTACTGGCTGAACTGGTGCGTGCCAATGACCTGCAAGCCAAGCCCGAGCAGCTCAAGGCCCATATCGACGAACTGGCCGCCAGCTACGAGAAGCCTGAAGACGTGGTGCGCTGGTACTTTGGCGATCGCCAGCGCCTGGCCGAAGTGGAAGCTGTGGTGATCGAGAACAACGTGACCGAGTTCGTGTTGTCCAAGGCCAAGGTGGTTGAAAAGGCCGTGTCCTTCGACGAACTGATGGCGCAGCAGGGCTGATAAGCCCTTCCAGCCTGGGCGCCGCCTATGTGCGGCACGCGGGTTGTTGCAGATTCACACAGGGGCTTGTGCTTTCACGCGCAAGCCCCAAGTCATTTCTGGGTACAGTATCTGCTTGTCTGGAGAGAAAACATGAGCGCATTGGAAACACAAGGCCTGGGCATGGTCCCCATGGTCATCGAGCAGTCGGGCCGTGGCGAGCGGTCCTACGACATCTATTCGCGGCTCTTGAAGGAGCGCGTGATTTTCCTGGTGGGTGAGGTGAACGACCAGACGGCTAACCTCGTGGTGGCCCAACTGCTGTTCCTTGAGAGCGAAAACCCTGACAAGGACATTTCGTTCTATATCAACTCCCCGGGTGGGAGCGTGACTGCTGGCATGTCGATTTATGACACCATGCAGTTCATCAAGCCCGACGTGTCCACCCTGTGCGTAGGCTTTGCCGCCAGCATGGGTGCGTTCCTGCTGGCTGCAGGTGCCAAGGGCAAGCGCTTTTCCTTGCCCAATTCCAAGATCATGATCCACCAGGTGTTGGGCGGCGCGCGTGGACAGGCCACCGACATCGAGATCCATGCGCGCGACATTCTGCGCACCAAGGATCAGATGAATCGAATCCTGGCCGAACGCACTGGACAGCCCCTGGAAAAGGTCAAGGCCGATACCGAGCGCGACTACTTCCTCACTGCCGACGAAGCCAAGGATTACGGTCTCGTTGACCAGGTGATCAGCAAGCGCTCCTGATAACTTCCAGGCTCGGCTGCGGCGTTTTCCCTCCAGGGAAGACGCCGTTTTCTATTTCGTTATCATCCCGACAACTTTCCGTAACAAGCAAGGCATTGCCCCCATGGCCGAGAAAAAAGGCTCTTCCAGCGAAAAAACCCTTTACTGCTCTTTCTGTGGCAAAAGCCAGCATGAAGTGAAGAAGCTGATCGCCGGCCCGTCGGTCTTTATCTGCGACGAGTGCATTGACTTGTGCAACGAGATCATTCGCGATGAGCTTCCGGCAGACGATCTGGCGCGCGAGGGCCGCAGCGATCTGCCCACGCCTGCTGAAATCAAGGCCAACCTCGACAACTACGTGATCGGGCAGGACGTAGCCAAGCGCACGCTAGCTGTAGCTGTCTATAACCACTACAAGCGCTTGCGCCACAAGGACAAGGCCCACAAGGACGACGTGGAGCTCTCCAAGAGCAACATCCTGCTGATTGGCCCCACCGGGTCGGGCAAGACGCTGCTGGCACAAACGCTGGCACGCATGCTGGATGTGCCGTTCGTGATGGCCGACGCCACGACGTTGACGGAGGCAGGCTACGTGGGGGAGGACGTGGAAAACATCGTCCAGAAGCTCCTGCAAAGCTGCAACTACGAAGTCGAACGTGCCCAGCGCGGCATTGTCTACATCGATGAAATCGACAAGATTTCCCGCAAGTCCGACAACCCCAGCATCACGCGCGACGTTTCGGGCGAGGGTGTGCAGCAAGCGCTGCTCAAGCTCATCGAAGGCACCATGGCCAGCGTGCCGCCCCAGGGGGGCCGCAAGCACCCCAACCAAGACTTCCTGCAGATCGACACGACCAACATCCTGTTCATCTGTGGTGGCGCATTCGCGGGCCTGGAAAAGGTGATCGAAAACCGCACCGAAGCGTCGGGTATCGGATTCGGTGCATCGGTCAAGAGCAAGAAACAGCGTTCGCTGACCGAGGTGTTCACCGAGATCGAGCCCGAGGATCTGATCAAGTTCGGATTGATTCCTGAACTGGTGGGGCGCATGCCGGTGGTCACGGCGCTCGCTGAGCTGAGCGAAGATGCACTGGTGCAGATCTTGACCGAGCCCAAGAACGCGCTGGTCAAGCAATACAGCAAGCTCCTGGCGATGGAGGGCGTGGATCTTGAAATCCGCCCCGCCGCGCTCAAGGCCATTGCCCGCAAGGCGTTGGCGCGCAAGACAGGCGCCCGTGGGCTGCGTTCGATCCTGGAGCAATCGCTGATTGGCACGATGTTCGATCTGCCCAATACCAGCAACGTCGAGAAAGTGGTGGTGGACGAGTCGACCATCGAAGAAAACAAGCCACCTCTGCTCGTGTATCGCGAAGCAGCGAAGAAGGCCTGAGACCGGAGCGGGCGCCGCGCGGTTCCATTGAACCATCAACCCTTGCGCCAGCGCGGCTGCGCGCAGGGGTTGAAAATCTCCTCATGTGGAGCCACTTCCACAGAGCACTTTGAGGATTTCCATGTCCGGACATACCCCCCTGCCAGCTTCCCCCATCGATCTGCCACTCCTGCCTTTGCGCGATGTGGTGGTATTCCCTCACATGGTGATCCCGCTGTTCGTAGGTCGCCCCAAGAGCATCAAGGCACTCGAACTGGCCATGGAGGCCGAGCGCCGCATCATGCTGGTGGCCCAGAAGACGGCGGCCAAGGACGAACCTTCTGTTTCGGACATGTTCGACGTCGGGTGCGTTTCCACCATCCTCCAAATGCTGAAGTTGCCAGACGGCACCGTGAAGGTGCTGGTGGAGGGGCAGCAGCGTGCCACGGTGGTATCGGTGGAGGACGCTGAGACCCACTTTACCGCCACGGTCGCGCCTGTCGAAGCCTCTGCAGAAGGGGGCAAGCCGAGTGAAATCGAGGCGCTCCGCCGCGCGGTAATGCAGCAGTTTGACCAGTACGTCAAGCTCAACAAGAAAATTCCTCCAGAGATCCTGACTTCGATCTCCAGCATCGACGACCCGGGCCGTCTGGCAGACACGATCGCTGCGCACCTTCCGCTCAAGCTGGAAAACAAGCAGATGGTGCTCGATCTCTCCGATGTGAAAGCGCGGCTCGAGAATCTTTTCGAGCAGCTCGATCGGGAAGTTGACATCCTGAATGTCGACAAGAAGATCCGTGGCCGCGTGAAGCGGCAGATGGAAAAGAATCAGCGCGACTTCTATCTCAACGAGCAGGTCAAGGCCATCCAGAAGGAACTGGGCGAGGGCGACGAGGGTGCAGACATCGAAGAGATCGAGAAGAAGATCAAGCTCGCCAAGATGCCGGCAGAGGCTCGTAAAAAGGCCGAGGCTGAGCTGAAGAAGCTCAAGCTCATGTCGCCCATGTCGGCCGAGGCGACGGTGGTGCGCAACTACATCGATGTGCTCACGGCGCTGCCTTGGAGCAAGAAGACCAAGATCAAGCATGACCTGGTCAATGCTGAAGGGGTCCTCAACGAAGACCATTACGGCCTCGACAAGGTCAAGGATCGCATCCTTGAATACCTCGCGGTGCAGCAGCGCGTAGACAAGGTAAAGGCGCCCATCCTCTGTCTGGTGGGGCCTCCTGGCGTGGGCAAGACTTCTCTGG
>NZ_JALEGG010000283.1 GCF_022763525.1 Acidovorax sp. | reverse complement strand
GTATTCCTCGACATCCGTGCGGTCCCGGCCGTTGAAGCGGATGCCGATGTCGTGCTGGAACACGGCGGCCACGTGGTGCGGGCTGCGGGGGTCGACCGACAGATGGTCGGGCAGGGGCGGGGGCGTGGTGCTGGCGGAGGTGGCGTCGGTCATGCGGAAAGGCTCGTGATCAGAAAAATCGGAAAGCGCGGATTTTCCGGGATTTGCACCTGCTGCCCCTTGCCATACCCTTACCGCCCCAGGGGTGCCACACCGATCAGCCAGGCATGCCCCCACCGCGCAAAGCCCAGCCAGGCCAGGGCGCCCACCGCGACGGTCGCCCCCGTGCCGGCTGCCGTGCCGGGTGCATAGGTTGTGCCCAGCACCCGGTCGCGCTGCCGCGCGGCGCGAAAGTTGAGCACGGCCCACACCAGAAAGCTGCCAAACAGCAGCGCGTCGGCCAGGGTGCCGTTGGACAGCAGGTGCGCCAGCGCCCACACCTTCACGGCCAGCACCATGGGGTGGTGCAGCCGCGCCTTGAAGGCATTGCGGGGCACGTACGCCGCGGCCAGCAGGACAAAGGCGATCAGCGTGAGCAGCGCGGCGGCATGCCGCATGCCGATGGGGGGCATCCACAAAGCGACGGGCTGCTGCCGTGCCAGCCCGTAGCCCCAGATGATGAGCGCCAGACCCACCGCCGAGACCAGCGAGTACAGGCCCTTCCAGGGCCCCTCGCCCAGGCGCGCCAGTGTTTGCGTGCGCCATCCGTCGGCCACGATGCGCACGGAGTGCACGCCCAGGAACAGGGCCAGTCCAAGAACCAGAAACAGCATGGGGTGGTCTTTCATGGTGGGTGAGTGGAAAGCAGGTACGCCGAGTGCGCAGGGCCGCCTGTCGCGGATCTGCACTGCCTCGCAGCCGCGCAGGACGGACGGCGCATTATGGGCACGGCCCGGTCGTGCGCCAGGCGGGGCGCCAGCCTCGCCTCCCCCTGCTGTGGGCACTTCAGGGCGCGCTCACGGGCCGCGACGGGAAGGCGCTGGCGCAGCACGAGTGCACCGCGCTGCTCATGCAGCTGGATGACCTGGAGCGACTCCGTCAGAGCACTTCAATGGAGTTTGAATGAAAAGTGCCTCCAGCGCTGATTTGACAAGCGCAACCAGCTATCAAATGTGAAGCAATCCATAGTGTTTGAATCCCCACCCCGGGGTGGCTGCGCGGCCCTGCGGTCAGGCCGCTGCGTGCTGCGCCAGCAGCGCCCCCACCTTGGGCTTGGCGCAGCGCTGCAGTGTTTGCAGCAGCGCATGGCTGGGTTCGGCCACGCGCCACTGCGTGCGCAAATCGTGCTGCATGCGCGCCAGCAATGCGGCGGCCATCTCGGCGTCGGCCAGCGCCCGGTGCGCCTGGCCAGTGCGCGGCAGGCCGTGGTAGTCCACCAGCGTGCCCAACTGGTGGCTGGGCGCCTGCGGGTACAGCCGCCGTGACAGCAGCACCGTGCACGCAAACGGGTGCGGCGCAGGCAGGCCGGCGCGGTCCAGTTCGGCCTGCCAGAACTTGCTGTCAAACGCCGCGTTGTGCGCCACCATGGGCGCATCGCCCACGAAGCGCGCCGCGTCGGCCATGACGCCTGTCGCGTCCGGCGCCGCATCCACCATGGCGTTGGTGATGCCGGTGAGGCGGGTGATGAACGGCGGAATCCATGCGCCGGTTTTCATCAGGCTTTGAAACCGGTCCACCACCTGCCCCTTTTCCAGCAGCACGATGGCGACCTCGGTGGCGCGCGCGCCCTGGCCGGGCGAGATACCGGTGGTTTCAAAGTCGATGACAGCAATGGGAGGCATGGGCGGGTGGCGCAGCAGAAGGGCAACGCCGGATTGTGACGCGCCGCGCGGTTCGTGACCGTTACAGGGACACCGGGAAACCCGGACCCACAGTTCACCCTGTGTGCACAAAACACAGCTTGTGGCCTTCCGGGTCGTGGCAGTAGGCGGCGTAGAAGTCCGGCGCGTACCGTGGGCGCAAACCCGGCCTGCCCGCATCCGCGGCCCCCAACGCGAGCGCCGTCGCCCAGGCACTGTCCACGGCCTGCCGCGTGCCGACCAGAAAACTCACCTGCGAACCATTGGCCGTGGTGGCGGGCTGGCCGTCGAATGGCCGATGGATGACGAATTGGGGCCAGCGATGGCCGGGCTTTTGCCACACCACGCCTGCGGCACCGATGCGGTCGAGCGGGGTGACCCGGGCCAGGCCCAGCGGGCGCAGCACCGCGTCATAGAACGCCGCCATGCGGTCCAGATCGCCGGCGCCGAGCTGGATGTGCGCGTACATGAAGGGCCGTCCTGGAGGCTGTGGAAGCGAGTGGCAGTGAGTGACAGCGGCAGGCGGCGGCTAGCGGCGGTGGCTCAGGAAGAAGCGCAGCATCTCGTCGGTGGCGCTGACGCCGGCGGGGTCGGTGTAGCTGCCCTGCGCGCTGCCGCCCGACCATGCGTGGCCGCCGCCGCGCAGCAGCCAATGCTCGGCCACTACGCGGCCTCCGCTGATCAGCGCCCTGCGGTACACGGTGCGCGTGTAGAGCTGCCCTGCGGGGGACGCGCCCTGCTCTACCACTTGGTCCAGAACCGCCGCGCCGCCCACGAGGCTGCCCAGCGTGGCCGCTACCACCTGATCGCCATTGCGCGCGTGCACCGCCTCGTCGGCATCGCCATGGAACACGATGACCGGCACCACGCGCTGCCCCGGCGAGGCCACCGGCTGGGTGCGGGCGTGGGGCTGGGCGCCATGCTTCATGGCCGACAAGGCGGTCATCATGTTGTGCGCGGCGCCTGCAGGCAGGCCCGAGTGCACGCCGGCCGCCGCGAACACGTCGGGGTACTCGCGCGCCAGCAAAGCAGCCATGGCGCCGCCGGCGGAAAGGCCCGCCACGTAGATGCGCCCGGCATCCACTCGGTGGCGCGCCATCACGTCCTGCACCATCGCCATCAGCAAGCCGGGCTCGCCACGGTCGCGGCGCTGGTCTTCGGGGCGAAACCAGTTCCAGCAACCATGGCGGTTGGCGCGGTGGGTCTGCTCGGGATACAGCACCAGCACATTGGCGCGCGCGGCGGCTTCGTTCATGCCGGTGCCGGCCGCGAAATCCGCCGGGGTCTGCGTGCAGCCGTGCAACATCAGCAGCAGGGGCCTGGCGCCCCCGGCGGTGGCGGCGGGCGGCACATAGAGGTGATAGTGGTGGGCGTGCGGGTGCAGCGCATCGGGCTGGGTGAAGGCCACCCGGGTGAAGCTGCCGGGTGGCTCGGCGGGTGATGGTTGAGGTGCTCCCGGGCTGGCTTCTGCGGTGGCGGCGTCCTCGGCCTGCGTGGCGCGCTGCCCCGGCCAGTGCGCGATGCTGTGAAAGGGGAAGCCTGTCGGCATTGTGGCGGTGGGGGCCGGGGGCGGGTCGGCCTGCCGCGCTGGTTGCGCGCGTAGCAGCTGGCCGGCGGGCTGGCGCAGGGCCTGTTGAACAGCGCGCGTGGCGCTCCCCATCAGTTGCTTGAGTTTGCGGTTCCAGACCATGGGGCTCCCGGTATCAGTGCGCGCGGCCTGCACTGTAGCGCTCCGCGCTGGCGCAAAAGCACGTCATCCAACGCCAAAGCGGTGCGCTGGCTGCGCTGCAGGCTGGCGCGAGCATCTTGCGTGCCAATGCCTGGCCAGGCATTGGCACCTGCACGGACATGCTGACGTGGCGCCGCGCCGGGGGGGTCTGTGCAACGGCAGCCAAACGGTACGCGCTCAGCCCGCGCCGCGCGTGCCGCCGCCCACCGTGCCGCTGCTGCTGCTACCGGGCGCACCCCGCCGGGATTGCGCCTGGTTGCCGCTGCCAATGTTCGACTCGCGGTCATGGCGGCTCTCGGGCGTGCGCCGACCCTGGTTTGTCTGCGTGGAGGGCTGGTCGCCCGTCTGATTGTGGTCGTTGGCGACCTTACCCGAGCCGGCACTGCGATGGTCTTCGCGGGTGTCCCGGGTGTCGTCCTGGCTGCTGACGCTTTGCTTTTGGCTGCTCATGGTGTGATCTCCGGAAGGGATGCTTAGAACACGTTCTTACGGCAAGGTGAGCTCGCGGTGTTCGCCCAGCTGCCGGGGCGGCTCGCCCGTCACGGCAGCCTTGGCCATCTTGAACAGTTGCACCATCTTGCTGTCGTCCACGTCCCAGTACTCGGCATGCCGGATGCGCACGGCCAGCAGGGCCACTTCAGGATCGGTGTGACCGCCCGGAAACCAGGCCTGTGCGGCGGGCGACCACAGCCGTTCCTTCTGCACGATGTCGTCCACAAAACGCGCCTGCCCCGAAAGCGAGACATAGCTGTCTTCGCCGGGATCGGCATACGACACATTCACTTCTCCGTCAGTAAGGAGCCGCTCGTAGAGTTCGCCCGACTTAGGAATGAAGAAGTACAGCTCGGCCTGCTCATCGATGCTGCGGTTTTGCGTGGTGAGCGGGTGGGCATGCAGCATGCCGTTGGCGGTGCGGTGGGTCAGCATCCCGAAACGAATGTCCTTGATGAGCTTCCATAAGGTTTCGTGGGCAGGGGTGTTGTCGGGCATGGGGCCTCCAGCAGGGTGGTGAATCGGATCAGGCATCGCGAGAGCGATGCATGAACGAAACACTTTGCGGGCCTTGTGCAGGAGGGGCCATCGGCGAGGCGCCCGCATGGCTGTGGGCATTTGTCTGACACACATGGGGTGCGGGCGCCCAGCCCCACCCCCGTCGTGGTGGAATGTCAGGCCTTTTTCAAAAACTCCGACTTCAGCAGCATGCTGCCCAGGTCGGTCTTGCAATCCACGTTGTGGCCGTCCGCGCCATCCACCAGGCGGATGCCCTTGATCTTGGTGCCCTTTTTGAGCGTGGACGAGGAGCCCTTGACCTTGAGGTCTTTCACCAGGATCACCGCGTCGCCATCGGCCAGCGGGTTGCCATTCGCGTCACGCACGATACCGTCACCCGCCTCTGCGGCATCGGTATCGGCGGCATCGGCCACCTGCGGCCATTCGAAGGCGCAGTCGGGGCAGACATAGTTGCTGCCGTCGGGGTAGGTGTTCTCCAGGCCGCATTGGGGGCAGGCAGGAATGGTGTGGGGCATCGTGAGGGTCCTCTCTGTGGTTGTTGTCGTGGTTGTTGAATGGGAGGGGCGCGCGAAGTGACGTGGCTTCAGAGCGCAGCGCGTTGCTGCAGCGCAAACGGAGGCAGCCCTTTGAGGAGCCGCTGGCCGTAGCTGGTGCGCGTGAGGCGCTTGTCGTAGCAGTACACATGGGCCTGGTCTTCCTCGGTGCGGATCGCTCGGCCCACCCATTGCGCCAGGCGGATGGCCGTGGCGGGCACCACCAGTTCGCTGAACGGGTCGCGGCCCACGGCGCGCAGCCATTCGGCGCGGGCCTCGCCCACGGGGTCGTCGGGCGGGGCAAAGGGCAGTTTGGTGATGAACACCGACTCGCACAGGCGCCCCGGCAAATCCAGCCCTTCCCCGAAGGACTGCATGCCAAAGATGACCGAGGGCTCGCCGTTTTCCACGCGCTCGCGGTGGCGCTTGAGCAGCTGCGTGCGCGGCAGCGCGTTCTGCACCAGCACCACACTGCGCATGGCGGTGGGCAGTGCATCCACCGCCTGGCGCATCTGCTCGCGCGAGGTGAACAGCACCAGCGCGCCGTACTCCACGCGGGCAATGTCGTGCAGCAACGCATCGACCATCTCGGCGGTGAACTGTGTGGCGTTCTTGGGCTCGGCCCGTGTCTCCGCGGCGACCAGCGTGCCCTGCGCGGCGTAGTTGAAGGGGCTGGGCACTTCGAGCGTGGTGGCGGCCTCGTCGCCATGCAGGCCCGCTTCGCGCAGGAAGAAGTCAAAATTGCCACAACTGGTGAGCGTGGCAGACGTGAGCACCGCGCCGCGCACCGCGCTCCACAGATGGTTGCGCAGCGTAGTGCCGGGTAGGATGGGGCTGGCGTGGGCCTTCACGACGATGAAGTCGCCATCGGTCTCCAGCGTGAACCATTTGGCGGCAGGTACCGCACCTTCGGGCGCATCCTGCAGCAGCAGCTGCGCAGTGGCGTGCAGCTCTTCCAGGCGTGGGGCCAGCATGCCGATCTGCGCGTACAGCGTGGACAGGCGCTTGGCCTCGTCGGGCTTGTCGCGCATCTCGGCGCGCAAGGCTTTGCTGATGGCGCGCAGGGCCTCCAGAAAACCGTCTGCGCTGGCGGCCAGCAGGCCCAGGGGCGCAATCAACGGCTCGGGCAATTCGCCCCGTGGCACCCGCACGCGCGCCGGGCCCCAGGCGCTGGGCTGGCTCTTGAGCTGGGCACCATAGACGTCCATCACGATGCGCGCCAGGTCCTGCAGCGTCTGCCGCAGCTGGGCCGAATGTTTGGGGATGTCGGCAATCTCTTCCACCTCCAGCAGCGCACCGATGCGCAGGCCCCGGCTGGCCAGCCGCTCGATCCAGGTGATGCGCGACAGGTCCATGCTGCACGCAAACTGGTCGAGCGCCGTGGCGGGCAGGTGGTGGGCTTCGTCCAGCACCAGGAGGCAGTTGTCCAGCTCGGGCAGCACGCGCGCACCCAGCGACGACAGCAGCAGATCGTGGTTGGCCACGATCACCTGCGCGCCCACCAGCTCCTTGCGCTTGTCGTAGTAGGTGCACTGGCTGAAGGCCGGGCAATGCTTGCCGGTGCACGACGCACCCTCCGCTGCCACGGGGCTCCACACCTCGGGCTCGGGCGGCGTGTCCAGGCTGTCGCGGTCGCCGTCCCAGGCGCCTTTCGACAAGGTTTGCGCCATGGTGCTGTAGAACTGCATGCGCGCCTCGGTCTCGTGCCGGGGGCGCTTGGCGCGGGCGGCGGCTTCCTCCTCGGCAAAGAGGTCGTCGTCGGCTTCTTCCTCCGCCTCGCCGGTCCCTGCCAGCCGGTCGAGCTTGAGCTTGCACACATAGCGCCCCCGCCCCTTGGCCAGCGCGAATTTGAACGGCTGGTGCATGCGCGCGGCCAGTGCGGGCAAGTCCTTGTTCACCAGCTGTTCCTGTAGCGCCACGGTGGCGGTGGAAATCAGCACCCGCGTGCCGCGCGCCAGTGCCAGCGCGATGGCAGGCGCGCAATAGGCCAGCGACTTGCCCACCCCCGTACCCGCCTGGATCACGGCAATCGACCGCGTGGGCGCGGCCTCGCAGCCGTCCTCATCTGCATCCACCTTGCCCAGCGTGGCGCTGCTGAACGTGCGCGCCACCTGCTCGGCCATCAGCCGCTGGCCTGGGCGGCTTCGAAAACCCTCGGTGGCCTGCACCACCGCATCGAAAGATTCAAGGGCCTGCGCGGCCCACACCTGTTGAGACATACAGTAGTGTCGCATGCGAATGGTACCTGGGCTCGATTCAGCGGTCTGTCGCCCTGCGCACGTGCTGGCCCACAATCTGCGCAACGACGACGAGAGGGATGCCATGCAAGGGACGACCGTGCGAGCGGGCGGGGTGACAGCGAGGCACCCGGCCTGGCTGCGATGGTGGATGGGGTTGCAACTGCTGTTCTGTCTGGGCGCGGTCAGCGGCGCATGGGCACAGCAGCCCGCCAGCAGCCCTTCACGCGAGGGGCTGCTTGCGCAGCAGCTGGCCCCCGACGATCCGGCGCGGTTTGCCTGGACGCGCGCGGCTGAGGCCGTGGGCCAGGGGGCCGACGCGCTGCATTTGCAGCTGGCCCTGTTGGACGATTGGGTGCTGGCGCTGGAAGGTCGGCCCGCGCAGGCAGGGCGCAGCATCGAAGCCGCCATGGCCCACGGGCGGGAGATGGACGCCGACCTCCTGCAGCGCCGCGCGCGGGACGCATGGCTCTCCGTCCTGCAGGCGCAGCAGTTGCGGCCGGAATGGGATCGCGATAGCCCCCATGTGCCCCTGCCGCCCGAGCTGGAGGCGCTGGGCGCAGAGTTGGTGCAGGAAGGGCCCGGTTTCTGGGTGCGCCGGGCCCCGGATGGGCGGATCCGGGGGCTGTACCTGTGGCTGGGTGCGCGAAACGGGCTGGCCGAACCCCTGCCCTTGCCCGAATTTGCGCTGCGCCTGGGCCGTCCTGGCCAGCAGCCCGCCGCGCCGCTGATGCAATGCGCGTTGCCCCGCTACAGCACGCGCCAGTGGGTGCCGCCGCAAAGCACCCAGCACTACCTGTGCAGTGCGGTCGAGGGGGGCCACGGACTGCCGCCCGTCGGCGTCAGCTGGCTGGCGCAGATGGGGCACTGGTTCAGCCAGGGGGCGGTGCTGCAGACCGTCATTCCCCAGCACGACCAGGCCCTGTCGCGCACTGCCCGCATCCTTGGGCAGGTCGACAATCCGGCGGTGGACGACTTCCTGCGCGGCGCTCGTGAATTCGCCGAGAGGCAGCAACAACAACAACGCGCCCAGGCGGCTGCAGCAGCAGCGGCAAAGAAGGCCCGTGATGCCACGCCGGCGCGCCGCTCTGGCGAGCCGCTGCCGCTCTGGCTCAAGCGGCTGGCGTTCCTGGGCGGGGTGGCGGGCGCATTGGTGCTTTATGGGCTGCTCGCGCACCACGTCAGCGTGGCGGTGGCGTCCGGCGTGCTGTGGTTGGGCCTGGCCATTCCGAGCGCGATCTTCTTGCGTGCCATCTGGACAACAGGCGGGACCGACGGCTGGGGCAAGCTCGTGGCCATCGTCCTGTCCGGGACCGGCGTCGTGGCGCCTTTTGCGGGCACGCTCGCCGCGTACACGGTCTACAAGCTGGTGGTGAGCGCGCCGGCGCGCCGCAAGGCAATCCTGCTCTTGCTCGGCGTGATCGTGGTCATCGTGCTCCATGCGCTGGAGCGGTGGTTGTTCTGGTGACAGCAGGCTCCGCGCGCCCGCAGCGCCGCAGGGCGTGGGCCTACAGCACGGAGGGACCTGCGGCGTTAGGGTGAACGGAATCCACATTGGACACCAAGGCCCCGCATGAAAACGTCCCCGTCCACCCACCCTCGTGCAGAGGAGGAGATCGTCCCCTCTGCCCCCATCCCCGCCCGCACGGAGCGGCGCGTCAACACCACGCAACCCGCCGTGCAGCCCGGCAGCGGCCCCGAAGATCTGAGCGCCCCGGAAGGCCGCCTGCCGCACGAGCGCGACCAGGCCACCGACATGACCGACGGCGAGCGCCACCCCGAAGTGGAGCAGGCGTACAAGGATCTGCAGCGCGGCCTGCAGGACACAGACCGCGGCGTGCCCGCGCACCAGGCGTACCAGAAGCAGAAAAGGTGAGCGCGCGCGCCAGATCCGGTCGGGTCCAGAAAATGCTACTGATTCAGGAGCTGCTTGCGCTTGATGGATAAGCGCTGGAGCCCCATTTGGCTACGATTCGCTCTATGAATCAGTCGGCCGCGCAGCCCCCCGTGCCGCAAGCGGCTGCACCCCCAGCACCTGCGGAAAGCCCGCCCGCATGGCTTCAATGAACGCCTTCAAGCGGGGCGAGCGCCAGCTGCTGCGCGGGTACAGCAGGTAGATAGGCAGGGGTGGTGCCTGCCAATCGGGTGCCAAGTGCACCAGCCGACCGTGCGCAATGTCGTCGGCGACGGCCCAGGCCGAGGCCACCCCCGCCCCCACGCCCGCCAGCGCGGCGTTGCGCAAGGCTTGCAGGTTGTCGGTGCCCAGGCGCGGGCTGATGGCAAAGCGTGCCGCCTCGCCCGTGTGGCGGTGGTGCAGCACCACCTCGTCCGCATAAAAGGTGCGCAGCGCCAGCCACGGCAGCTTTGCCAGCTCCGCTGGTGTTTGCGGCGCCTCATCCGAGGGCCACAGGTTGGGGGCGCCGATGGCGATGCGGGGCACCTCGGCCAGCGCGATGGCCACGAGGTTGGGTTCGTCCACCCGGCCCACGCGGATGGCGCAGTCGATGCCCTCGGCAATGAAGTCGGGCAGGCGATCGTTCAGCAGCCAGTCCACCGATACCTGCGGGTGCGCTTGCAGAAAGCCCACCAGCGCGGGCACCAGCTGCTCCTGACCGAAGATGCTGGGCGCCAGCACGCGCAGGTGTCCGCGCAGCGCGGCGGCCTCGCGGCCCCGCAGGTCGGCATCCATGCCGTGCCACCGCTCCAGCAGCGCCTTGGCTTGCTGGTAGGCCCGCTCCCCGTCTTCGGTCAGCTTCATCGCGTGGGTGGAGCGCTGCAGCAGCTGCACGCCCCAGTAGGCCTCCAGCTGGCGCAGCCGGCGACTCACGGTGGGCTGGGTGGTGCCCAGCTGCCGCGCCGCGGCCGAGAGGCTGCCGGCTTCTACGATGCGCACCAGCGTGTGCAGCAGTTCGAGCCGGTCCAGCGTGGGTTCGGCAGAGGTGTTCATACGCCAAGCGTATAGCAAATGTTCATTGTGGGTCTCTACACAGCGCGGTCATGCGTTCAGAGAATTACGCATCTTCCACTGTCGAACGCTGTCGTTCTGCCTGCCATGTCTGTTTCCTCCCCTCCTGCCTCCGCGGTGCCCTCCGCGCCCTTCGTCGCGTCCCCTGCCTTGGCGCCCTCGCTGGTCTTCCTGCTGGCCACGGGGGCGGGCCTGGGCGCCGCCACGCTGTATTTCAGCCAACCTTTGCTGGGCCTGATGGCTGCGGGCCTGGGCAGCACGCCCACCGCCGTGGGGGCCGTGCCGACGCTCACCCAGCTGGGCTATGCGCTGGGCATTCTGCTGCTGGCGCCCCTGGGCGACCGGTGGGACCGCCGCCTGCTGATTGGCGCCAAGGCCGTGGGCCTGGCGGCGGCGTTGGCTTGGTGCGCCCTGGCGCCCGGGGTGCACGCGCTGTGGGCCGCTGCCCTGGTGGCCGGGGTACTGGCCACGCTGGCTCAGGACATCGTGCCCGCCGCCGCCACGCTGGCGCCCGATGCGCAGCGCGGCCGGGTGGTGGGCCAGGTGATGACAGGGCTGCTGCTGGGCATCTTGCTGTCGCGCGTGTTCAGCGGTCTGCTGGGCCAGTGGGCCGGCTGGCGCGCGGTGTACGGCGTGGGCGCGCTGCTGGTGCTGGGCATCGGGCTGGTCTGCGCACGGGGCCTGCCGCGCATGGCGCCTGTCACGTCACTGGGCTACGGGGCGCTGCTGGCGTCGCTGGGTTCGCTGTGGCGCGCACACCGTGCCCTGCGCCTGGCGGTGGGAGCGCAGGGCCTGCTGTCCATCGCTTTCAGTGCGTTCTGGTCCACGCTGGCCATCGTGCTGCAACAGCGCTTTGGCCTGGGCAGCGCCGTGGCGGGCGCCTTCGGCCTGGCGGGGGTGGTGGGGGCGCTGGGCGCGCCGTGGGCGGGCCGCTGGTCCGACCAGTACGGCCCGCTGCGGGTGGTGCGCTGGGGCGCGGCCATCGTGGCGGGCTCGTTCGCGTTGCTGGCGGCAGGCGAAATGCTGCCGGCCGCCTGGCAACTGGCGCTCATGGTGGCCGTCACCATCGCGTTCGACTTTGGCGTGCAGGTGGCGCTGGTGGGCCACCAGACCCTGGTGTACCGGCTGGAGCCTGCCGCCCGCAGCCGCCTGAACGCGCTGCTGCTCACGGGCATGTTCATCGGCATGGCAGTGGGCTCAGCCCTGGGCAGCCAGGCACTGTTGCATGGCGGGTGGCTGGGCGTGGCGGGCCTGTGCGCGGCGGCTTCGGCCGGGGCGTGGGCGCTGCGCCAGCGTGGCTGAGTGCGCCGGAACGAGCCGGTCAGGCCCGCTCCCGCAACGCGCGTTCGATCCGATCCCGCCGCACCGTGGTCTTGGGCACCTTGAACGGGAACCACATGCGCACGTCTTCTTCCAGTCCGATGCCGTGCATGTAGTTGTAGATGGCCTTCTTCAGGCCTGCGCCCAGCGCGTCGTGATCCACGCCCGTGGGGTCGATGAAGGCCACGTCGTTCTTCGCGAAAGCGCCGGGAGGCAGCGGGGCCAGCGTCACACCGTATTCCTCGGGGTTCTTGCCAACCGGTGAGTGCACTGTGCAGGCAAAGCGGTGGAAGAACCCGCTCTGGATGCAGCCGTTGGCGAACAGCTGGCGCACGTATTCGAGCGCGTCCACGGTATCTTGCACCGTCTGCGTCGGAAAGCCGTACATCAGGTAGGCATGCACCAGGATGCCCGCGTCGGTGAAGGCCCGCGTCACGCGGGCCACCTGGTCCACGGAAACGCCCTTCTTCATGAGGTTGAGCAGCCGGTCCGACGCGACCTCCAGCCCGCCGGAGATGGCGATGCAGCCGCTGTCGGCCAGCAGCTCGGCCAGGTCGGGCGTGAAGGTTTTTTCAAACCGCACATTGCCCCACCAACTGATGCCCGCGTTGCGCGCGATGAGTTCGGTGGCCAGCGCCTTGAGGGCCTTGGGTGGCGCGGCCTCGTCCACGAAATGAAAGCCCGTTTGCCCCGTCTCGCGCACGATCTGCGCGATGCGGTCGGCCAGCACAGCGGCGCTGGCACCCTCGTAGCGGCTGATGTAGTCCAGGCTCACGTCGCAAAAGCTGCACTTCTTCCAGTAGCAGCCGTGCGCCACCGTCAGCTTGTTCCAGCGCCCGTCGCTCCACAGCCGGTGCATGGGGTTGAGCATGTCCAGCAGCGACAGGTACCGGTCCAGAGGCAGGCCGTCCCAGGTGGGGGTGCCCACCTCGGCAAAGGCCACATCGGCTTCCATCATGTTGATGTACTGCACCGCGCCGTCGTCACCGCGGACGAAAGTGCGCACCAGCCGCTGGCGGCCGCGCTCGCCCTGCAGGTGTTCCAGCAGCGCCAGCAGCGGGCGCTCGCCGGCATCCAGCGTCACGTAGTCAAAAAAGTCGAACACACGCGGGTCGGCCAGCTCGCGTAGCTCGGTGTTCACAAAGCCGCCGCCCAGCACCGTGGCGATGTGCGGGTGCCGCGCCTTGATGGCCTGTGCAATGCGGAACGCGGCGTACACCGAGCCAGGGAAGGGCACCGACAGCAGCACCACGGTGGGCTGGTGGCGGGCGATGGCCTCGTGCGTGAGCTGCTCCAGCAGCGCATCCACCAGCGTGGGCGGTGCGGCCAAGGCATCCGCCAGCGGGTCGAACGTGGGCTGGCTGCCCGCCAGCGATTCGGCATAGCGCACAAACTCGAAGCGCTCGTCCACCGCGTCGCGCAGCACGTCGGCCAGGTCGTTCAGGTACAGCGTGGCCAGGTGCTTGGCCTTGTCGGCGAGGCCCAGGGCGCCGAAGGCCCAGCCCAGCGGGTCACCGCCCTCCTCATCAACATACACATCGAGCGTGGCGAAGCGCGGCCCTTCGGGCAGGTAGTGGCGGCCTGCGATGCGGTGCGCCAGGGTGCTGTCGCGCCCTTGCAGGAAGGCAATGGCGGGGCCGATGGTGGCGAGGTAGCGGTCCTGCTGTGCGGCAAAGGACTGCACGGCGGGGCTGCGCTGCTTGGCCGGAATGGCCGCCACGCGCGCCGCCACGTCCTGGAGCCCCTCGGGCGACAGCAGCCGCAGGACAAGCGCCAGCGCCAGGTCTTCCTGAAACGCAGTGACGCCACGCGAGCGCAGAAAGCCGGTGAGGTAGGCAGTGGACGGATAGGGCGTGTTCAGCTGCGTCATCGGCGGGATGACGGCGAGCACGCGGCACGGGGAAGAGGCCATGGAACGTGGTGGGTTGGGAGCGCCGATTATCCCGACCGCCGCCCGGCCACGTGGCAGTGTGGCCAATGCCACAGGCGCATGGCCTGCGCTGGCGGGTTGTCCGCAGCTCAGCCGTGGGCCGCCAGCCCGCTGCTTGCCTGCGCGAGCGTGTCCTGGGCGTCGCGCCGAGCGCGCTTGACGCGGTACATCGTCTGATCGGCCACGCGCAGCACTTCGTCGATGCTGCGCTGCTGGTCGGGCGCGATGGTGACTACGCCCACGCTGGCGCCGCCGTAGTCGAGCGATGTTCCGGCCAGCTCGAACCGCCCCTGGGTGGCCTGCGCAATGCGCCGGCCGAGCGCTTCCTGCGCGTCGCTCGCTGCCTCGCCGGCATGCTCGCTCAGGCTGGCGACCACGAATTCATCGCCGCCCAGGCGCGCTGCCAGATCCTCCGCCCGCAGCATGCCCCGCAGGCGCTGCGCTACGGCCACGAGGAACTGGTCGCCCACCTCATGGCCGTGGGTGTCATTGATGGCCTTGAATCCATCCAGGTCGATGAAGGCGATCTGCACGCCCAGGTGGCGGCGGCGGCCCTGCGCGAGCATGCGGTCCAGCGCCCGCATGAGGGCGCGGCGGTTGGGCAGGCCCGTGAGCTGGTCGGTGGCCGCCACGGCGGCGAGCTTCTCGTTGGCCGCCAGCAGCTTCTGGATGAGCTGCTCGCGTTCCACCTGCTGCCCGATCAGATAGGCAAACAGCGTGAGGATGCGCTCGGCCTCCGGCGCGCGCGGGTGGGACCGGGTGCTGGCCGCGCACAGCGTGCCGTACAGCGCACCGTCGCCCATGCGCACGGGCTGGCTCACGTAGGTGCGTATGCCCAGGTCGCGCGCGGCCTGCGAATCGCCCCAGCGGGCGGGCACGTCGTTGGTGAAGGCGCGGCCTTCTTCAAGTGCGCGCTTGCACAGCGTGTCGTTCCAGGGCACGGCCAGGCCTTCGGGGATCTGCATGACGCTGGAGTTGCGTGCGTACAGCACATGTTGCACGCCTTCGGCCTCGTCGATGGACGTGAGGTAGGTGGACTCCAGCCCTGTCACCGATTCGAGCATCTCAAGCAGCGGACGCGTCAACTCCTCCACGGAACGGGCCGTGACAACGGATTCGGACAGGTGCTCAAGAAGTTCGCTCATATGCCAGAAATTATGCGCCGCACCTCCGCCATCGCCCAGGGCCTCAGGCGGCCCGTGCATCAGTCCAGAGGGGCGGGGCCTGCGGGGGGCAGGTAATTGTTCTTCACCCGCACATAGTGCTCGGCGGAGTACCTGAGGTACGCGATCTCGGCCTCGGTCAGCGCCCGCTGGCGCACGGCGGGGCGGCCGATGTAGAGATAACCGCTTTCCAGCACCTTGCCGGGCGAGACCAGGCTGCCCGCGCCCAGCATCACGCGGTCTTCGATGATGGCGTCGTCCATCACGATCGAGCCCATGCCGATGAGGCATTCGTTGCCGATGCGGCAGCCGTGCAGGATCACCGAATGGCCGATGGTGACGTAGTCGCCGATGACCAGCGGCGAGCCCTCGGGCTTGGCCGCGTTGCGGTGCGAGACGTGGCCCATGGTCAGGTCCTGCACGTTGCTGCAGGCCCCCACGGTGATGCGGTTCACATCGCCGCGCAGCACGGCGTTGCACCACACGGAGCTGTCGCGGCCCAGGGTAACGTCGCCGATGACCTGGGCGGAGCCGTGGATGAAAACGCCGGTGTCCAGAACCGGGGCGGTGTCGAGGTAGGGGGCGACGGGCATGGTGTTCAGGCTGCGTGGAAAGAACGGGCGAGCGTAGTGCAAATCGGCCCGGATGCCGCTGGCTGGCCCGGGTAGTGGCGCTGATCAGCGCTGGGGGGCCCGGCGCGGGGTGGGCTTTGCAGGTGTGGTGGCCCGGGCTGCCACCGCCTTGCCTGGGCCTCTTGCCTTGGTTCTTGCGGGGGCCTTGGCCTCATCCGTGGAGGTGGCATAAAAACCCAGGAACATGTCCACCGCATCGCCCACCACCTGCGTCTGCAGGGCGGTGGTCAGGGGTGGCTGCCCCATCGCCAGTTGGGGCCAGAAGGCAAAGGCCTTGACCATGCCTTGCAGCTGCTGCGCGGCGTAGGGCACGTCCATGGTGGGCCGCAGGCGGCCGTCCTGCTGGGCGGCACGCAGCCAGCGCGGCAGGCCCTCTTCCTTGGCCGAGAGCTTGGCCGTGATGCCGCGCGCGCGCTCGGGTGAATGCATCATGTCGGCCATGGCCACGCGGCTCAGGTCGATGAAGCTCGCGTCATTGAGCAGGCGCATCTTCTGCGCCAGCAGCTCCAGCAGCTGGTCGCGCAGCGGGCGGGCTGCGGTGTAGGCCAGATCGTCGGGCGACTGGCTGCGCTCCCACATCAGCAGCAGGATGGCTTCGAACAGCTCTTCCTTGCTCGGAAAGTGGTTGTACACCGTGCGCTTGGACACGTCGGCCGCCGCGGCCACGCGGTCCATGCTGGTGCCGTTGAAGCCGTGCTCGCGGAACGCGCCGATGGCCGCCTGCACGATGGCATCGCGTTTGCGGTCGGTCAGGCGGGCGGGTGGCGGGACAGTGGACATGGGTAAATTTTACACCCGGTAGTTTACTTTTTATAAAAGTGAACTACACTGTGCAGTGTAATTTTATGAACCGCCTGTGCCGCGCCTGAAACCCCTTCGCCGCCGTCTGCCCTTGGCGGTTTTACTTACCCTGATCCTGATCGCCATGGCCTACAGCATTTTCTCCCGCGCCGCCCAGCCGGTGGTTTCGTATGAACAGTCGCCCCAGTTCGCGGGCGGCAAGTTCCGCAATGCGGCGCCCCGCCACCAGCTCGGCACGCTCAAGACGCTGCAGGTGATGTGGCGCTTTGCCACCGGCAAGCCCGCTGATGCGGCGCCGCGCGAGCCCCTGCCGGTGTACGCCGTGATGCGCTCGGACCTGCTGGCCGCACCCGACTTGAGCCTGTGGCGCCTGGGGCACTCCACCTTGCTGTTCAAGATCAACGGCGCGTTCTGGCTGACCGACCCGGTGTTCTCCGAGCGCGCCTCGCCGTTCCAGTTCATGGGCCCCAAGCGTTTTCATGCGCCGCCCATCACCATCGAAGAGCTTCCGCCCATCACCGGCGTGATCCTGTCGCACGACCACTACGACCACCTGGACTACGCTGCCATCCAGAAGCTCGCACCCAAGGTGGAGCACTTCATCACCCCGCTGGGCGTGGGCGACCGGCTCATCGGCTGGGGCGTGCCCGCGGCCAAGGTGCAGCAGTTCGACTGGTGGCAGGGCACCACCATTGCCGGGCTGCAGCTGGTGGCCGCGCCCGCGCAGCATTTCTCGGGCCGGAGCTTCTCGGACGGCAACAGCACGCTGTGGGCGTCCTGGGTGCTGATCGCTGGCGAGACCCGCATCTTCTTCAGCGGCGACACGGGCTATTTCGATGGCTTCAAGGCGATTGGCGAGCGGTTCGGTCCCTTCGATCTCACGCTGATCGAAACCGGCGCCTACAACGCCGACTGGCCCGACATCCATATGCACCCCGAGGAGAGCCTGCAGGCCCACCTGGACGTGAAGGGCCGGCATCTTTTCCCCATCCACAACGGCACGTTCGACCTGTCGCTGCATCCGTGGGTGGAGCCTTTCGAGCGCATCACCGCGCTGGCTGCTGCCGCGCAGGTGCCGCTGGTGGCGCCCATCATGGGCGAGCGGCTGGACATTCGCGCGCCGGCGCTGTCCACGCACTGGTGGCGCAAGGTGCAGCCGCAGAGCGTAGGTTCGACGTTGACAGAGCGCGGCGCTGTCCTGGCCCCGCAGCCTGATGCCAATTATTGAGCCGGCCTCTTTGCACCTGAAAACCCGTTCGGGCTGAGCCTGTCGAAGCCCTGCGCGGCGCTTCGACAGGCTCAGCGTGAACGGTTCAAGCGGATCCATGCCGGCTCAAGCAATTCATCGCAACGTGCGCGCGAGCCCGCCCACCACGCGCGCCGCTGCGCGGATCTCCGCCTCGCCATACCCCGCATACCCCAGCAGCCAGCCCCGCCGCTGCGACTGCATTGCGTAGCGCGACAGCGGCGCCAACATCACGCCAGCCGTGAGCGCGCGGCGGCTCAGGGTCTCGTCATCGTTGCCTGGCGCGCATTCGTGCAGCAGGTGCATGCCGCGGTCGCTGGGCTGCACCTGCCAGGCGCCATCGCTCGCATCAGCCAGCGCCGCGATCAGCACCCGCTGGCGTGCCTGGTACAGCTCGCGCATCTGCCGCAGGTGGCGCAGCAGGTGGCCTTCGGCAATGAAGCGCGCCAGCACCGCTTGCGCATCGCCCGGTGCGTGCCGGTCGGTGATGGCCCGTGCCATGGCAAAAGCCTCCACCAGCGCGGGCGGAACCACCACAAACCCCAGGCGCAGGCCGGGGTGCAGTGTCTTGCTGAAGGTGCCCACGTAGAGCACGCGTTCCGATCCCGGCAGGCTGCACAGTGCGGGCACGCGCTGGGCCTTGCCATCGTTCTTGCCGTATTGGAACTCGCCGTCATAGTCGTCTTCGACCACCCAGGCGTCGTGCGTGCGCGCCCACTGCAGCAGGGCCTGCCGCCGTGCGAGGCCCATGCACACGCCGGTAGGAAACTGGTGCGTGGGCGTGACCACGGCCATGCATGCGCGGGGCCACTGCGCCGCGCCCTCGTCGATGCGCAGGCCCTGCGCATCCAGCGCCACGGGCCGCGCCAGCACGCCGTGGCCCAGCAGGCTGGCGCGGATGCCGGGGTAGCCCGGGTCTTCCACCAGCACCTCGTCGCCCGCGTCCAGCAGCAGCCGCGCAATGAGGTCGATACCTTGCTGCGAGCCCGAGCACACCACCACCTGCGCCGCATCGCAGCGGATGCCGCGCGATGCCCACAGCCACAGTGCGATGGCCTGGCGCAAGTCCGGATCACCAGCCGGGTCCAGGTATTGCGCCCGGGCGCTGCGCTGACGGGGGCTGGCCCGGCGTGCCAGGCGGTCCCACAGGGCAAACGGAAAAGTGTCCACCTCGGGCGCGCCGATGCGGAACGCGCGTGCCGCCACATGCGGCGGCCGCCAGCGGGCAGCCGTCTCGGCAATGAGCTGCCCGCGCCGCGAGAGGCCGCGCGGCGGCGCTACCAGCCCTTGCGGGGGCGGTGCGCTTGCGGCCTGCGAGACATAGGTGCCGTCGCCCACGCGTGCCTCCACATAGCCCTCGGCCTGCAGGCGCTGTACTGCCCAGAGCACCGTGTTGCGCGCCACGCCCAGGCTGGCCGCGTGCTCGCGCGACGGCGGCAGGCGCGTGCCGGCCGGCAGGCGGCCCTGCTCGATGGCGCTGCGCAACTGCTCGTACACCCGCTGGCGCAGCTGGCCCAGGCGCCCGTCCGGGGCCGCGGTGGTTTGGGTATTGGCTCCGGCAACTGGCATGAATTGGCCCCTTGGTTGTAGCGTTGCAGCCATAAACTGAAGAACCATTTTAGAACCCCTTGAAAGCGAGACACCCCATGGCCGAGCACACCGCCACCGTTATCTGGTCCCGTGGCACCGACGACTTTCTGGACAAGCGCTACCACCGCGCCCACACTTGGCAGTTCGATGGCGGCGCTACCGTGGCCGCGTCGTCGTCGCCCCATGTGGTGCCGCTGCCGTACTCCGATGCGGCGGCGGTGGACCCCGAAGAAGCCTACATCGCAGCCCTGTCGAGCTGCCACATGCTGTGGTTCATGGACTTCGCCAGCCGCTCCGGTTACCGGCTTAACCGCTACATCGACGCGGCCGTGGGCACCATGGCCAAGAACGCCGAGGGCCAGCTCGCCGTCACCCACGTGCTGTTGCGCCCCGTCACGCAGTTTGACGCGGCCCACGCACCCAGTGCCGCACAGCTGGACGACCTGCACCACCGCGCCCATGCCGCGTGCTTTCTGGCCAACTCCGTCAAGACACGGATCGACTGCGCGCCCGTGCTCGAAGTGGAAGGTGGCTGACATGACCATTGCCAACCGCCTGTTTCAGGTGACGGACCCGGCCGTGCTGCAGGGCCTGGTGAAGACCCAGCCCCTGGCCACCCTGGTCGTGCCGCACGAGGGCACGCTGCACGTGAACCATGTGCCTTTATTTCTGGACCCCGCGCGCGGCCCGCACGGCACGCTGGTGGGCCACGTGGGGCGCGGCAACGGCTTGTGGCCGCTGCTGCCGCAAAAGGCGGTGGCAGTGTTCCACGGACCGCAGGCCTATGTGTCGCCTTCGTGGTACCCGTCCAAGGCCATCGACGGCAAACAGGTGCCCACCTGGAACTACGCCACCGTGCACGCCCACGGCACGCTCCATGCGGTGGACGACCCGGTGCGGTTGCGCGCCATCCTGCACACCCTGAGCGAACAGCACGAGGCCCATCGCCCGGACCCCTGGGGCATCGACGACGCCCCGGCCGACTACATCGACAAGCTGCTCGGTGCCATCGTGGGTGTCGAATTGGCGGTGGAGCGCTGGGAAGGCGTCTGGAAGGTGGGCCAGAACCGCACCGACACCGACCGCGCGGGCGTGGTGCAGGGCTTGCTGGCCGAGGGCACATCTGCAGCACGGGACATGGCCGCGCTGGTGCTGGCGGCTTGATGCCGTGGGTACACGAATGCATCAAAATTAATAGCTATTGGCGCTTGATGGATAAGCGCTGGAGCCTGTTTTGATCAGATTTTTGTGACCCTGGCTGAAATCGTTCATCACCGGTCGGGCTGAGCCTGCCGAAGCCGTGGCGGCGCTCCGACAGCCTCAGCGTGAACGGGTTGGCGGCGAATCACCCCTCCAGCAGCTCCACCCGCAGCGCCACCACTGGCCCGGCCACTGCAGGGTGGGCGGCCAGTGCGTGCACGGCCAGGTCGACCGTGGCTTGGGCCACGGCATCGGTCAGCACCAGCACGTGGGGCTCGCTGCCCTTGGGCAGCGCCTTGTCGCAGGCCAGCTCCACACGCTGCACGGGCACGTGCTGCGCCGCCAGCCAGGCACCCACGGCCTCGATCTGCTGGGCGCTGTGCACAGGCACGCGCAGGTAGTGGCGGGTGTGCACAGCTGCGCGGGGGAGCACGGCCAGTTGTTCGTCCACCGCCTCAGGATGAAAGCCCAGGTGGGGCACGCGCTGCGCAGCGGGGATGCCTTGCAGACGCGCCACGTCCACCAGGTCGGCAATCACGGCCGAGGCTGTCTGCTCCGACCCCGCGCCCGCGCCGTAGTACATCGTCACGCCCGACGCATCGCCTTTGACCATCACGGCGTTCATCGAGCCATTCACGTGCGCCAGCAAATGCGTGGCGGGCACCAGCGCGGGCTGCACGCGCAGCTCCACCCCTTCGGCGTCACCGTCCTTGCGCCGCTTGGCCACGCCCAGCAGCTTGATGCGAAAGCCCAGCTGCTCCGCACAGGCCACGTCCAGGCCCTGCAGCGCAGTGATGCCCTCCACCTGCGCATCGGCAAACCGGACCGGCATGCCAAACGCATTGGCCGCCAGCAGCGAGATCTTGTGCGCCGCGTCCAGGCCCTCGATGTCGAACGTCGGGTCGGCCTCGGCGTAGCCCAGGGCCTGGGCCTGGGCCAGCGCTTCGGCAAAGCCCACGCCTTCATCGCGCATCTTGCTCAGGATGAAGTTGGTGGTGCCGTTGATGATGCCCGCCACCCACTCGATGCGGTTGGCCGTGAGGCCCTCGCGCAGGGCCTTCACGATGGGGATGCTCACGGCCACCGCGCCTTCGTACGCCACGGCCACCCCATGCTGGCGCGCGGCGGCAAAGATCTCGTTGCCATGCTCGGCCAGCAGCGCCTTGTTGGCCGTGATCACGTGCTTGCCCGCACGGATGGCGGCCAGCACCCAGTCGCGCGCAGGGCCGGTGCCGCCCGCTGCTTCCACCAGCACGTCCACCTCGGGGTGCGTTGCGACCTGCATCGGGTCGTTGGTCAGTGCCACCTCCTTGCCCACCACGCCCATGGCGCGGGCCAGGCTGCGGGCGCAGACCACCACCATCTTGATGCTCCGCCCCGCGCGGCCCGCGATTTCGGCCTGGTTGCGCGCCAGCACGCGGAAGGTGCCCGCGCCCACGGTGCCAATGCCGATCATGCCCACGCGCAGGGGGCGCATGGCGGCAGCGGGCGGCTGCTCCAGCAGGGCTTCAAGGGATTGGATGGGATCACGGTACATGGACTTCTCCGGCAGACGAACAAACAAAAAAACCCAGCTGCCAGAGCTGGGTTTCGTGCATTCGTCTTGGGGGAGAAGAGAGCGATCACCAGGTGGCTGCCGGAACGGCCACCTGCGCGTGCTCAGGTGGCCGCGGTGGTAATGGTGGTAATCATTCGTGCACCCATCGCCCGCGTGAACGCAGGCAGCATCATGCCCATGCCCTGGAAGGCAGCGGCGCGTGCGGCGAAGGCGGGAGTGGTGTACGACATGAGGAGGCGCAGTGTACCCGACGAAGCCGGGCGCGCGTCAAGCCCGCGCGGTGCGGCGCGTTGCGCGCAGATGCGAATGCGGCCTGAGGGCCCGCTTGATCTGCCGCCCGATGTGTGTGTATTTGCTATTGATTCAGTAGCTTGCCGCGCATGGTAGATAAGCGCCAGTGGTCTATTCGCTTCTGAATGCCTCTACACCCAGCTGCGCCATCAGTTCCATCGCCCCTGCTGGCGCGCGCTCCTTCGCGCCGTTGATGAAGTACACGAACACGTCCCGCGGCCGTTCGCCGCCCGTCCAGGCGCGCACGCCGGCGGCCCACTGTGCAATGGCTTCGGGCGGATAGCCGGTGGGCACATCGGCCTGGCTGCGCATCAGCCGCAGGTAGGCGAAGTCCGCCTCGGCGTCGGCAATGGCCGGGAATTTTTCCGAATCGGTGTGCACCGGTACGCAGCCGTAGCGGCGGGCCAGCGCGAGGAAGGCTGGCGTGGCAAAGCTCTCATGCCGCACGTCGAGCACATGGCGCAGTCGGCGGCCGTCCACGGCCTGGGGCAGCAGCGCGAGGAAGGCCTCGAAGTCGCCGGGCTCGAACACCTTGGTGGGCATGAATTGCCAGACGATGGGGCCGAGCTTGTCCTTGAGTTCGGTGATGCCGCTCTCGACAAACCGCTGGATCGAGTCGCCTGCCTCGGCCAGCACGCGGCGGTGCGTGGCAAAGCGGTTGGCCTTGAGCGAGAACATGAATCCTTCGGGCGTCTCGCCGCGCCACTTGGCGAACGTGGGGGGCTTGAAGGTGCTGTAGTAGGTGCCGTTGACCTCGATCGCCGTGAGCTGGCGGCTGGCGTAGTGCAGCTCCTTGCTGTGCGCGAGGCCTGCCGGGTAGAAGTTGTCGCGCCAGGGCTCGAAGGTCCAGCCGCCGATGCCGATGCGGATCTGCGCGTGGTGGCTGCGCGTGTTGCTGCCGCTGTCTGTGGTGGGGGCGGTATTGCGGGTGTTGTCCACGGCGTTCTCCATCATCATCATGTGTCGACAGAAGGGCCACTGTAGCAATGGGTGGTGCCCAGCTTGGCACTACAGCTGCGGGCCGGGCAGTTCGACGCGTGCCTCCAGGCCCGGGCCGTCGCCGCGCGGCTCCAGCACCAGCTGGCCGCCCAGCGCCTGCGCCAGTTCGTTCGCAATCGCCAGGCCCAGGCCGGTGCCGCCGGTGCTGCGGTTGCGCGAGTCTTCCAGCCGCACATAGGGCTGCAGCACCGCGGCCAGTTCGTTGGCAGGGATGCCCGGGCCCCGGTCCAGCACCCGTACCAGCCATTGGCCGTCGTGGCCGGCCTCCAGGCTCAGTTCGGCCGCGCCCGCAAACTTGAGCGCGTTGTCCACCAGGTTGCACACCAGGCGGCGCAGGGCCTGGGGACGGGTGTCGCAGGTGCCCAGCGCGGCGTGCAGCAGCTGCACGGGCAGGCCCGCATCGGCGTAGTCGAATGCAATGCTTTGCACCAGCGCGCGCAAGTCCACGCGCTGCAGGGGCTCCTTGATCGCCTCGGAAGAGCGCGCGTAGGCAATGCCCTCTTCCACCAGCGACTGCATCTCGGCCAAGTCCCCGTGCAGCTTGTTGCGCAGCGCGGCATCGTCCAGCAGGTCGGCGCGCAGGCGCAGGCGGGTGATGGGTGTCTGCAGGTCGTGCGATACGGCCGCCAGAATCTGCATGCGTTCATCCAGGTGCGCCTGGATGCGCTGCTGCATGCGGTTGAAGGCCTGGGCGGCGCGCTGAACCTCGCGCGGGCCATCCTCTGCCAGGGGCGCGGCGGGGCGGTCGCGGCCCAGGGCATCGGCCGCATCGGCCAGCGTGCGCAGGGGCTGTGTGGCAGCGCGAACGGCCCAGGCGCACAGGGCCACCAGCAGGGTGAGCTGCAGCGCCAGCGCGCCCAATACCCAGGGCGAGATCTGCAGCCGGGGCGTGTCCATGTCCACGGCCAGCGGGGTGCCGTCGCTCAATTGCAGCTGCAGGCGCAGTTCGGTGCCGGGCAGGTGGGGGTCGATCACCTGCACGGGCTGGTCCGGGGGCAATGCCGCTGTCACGGCGGTGGCGACAAGGCGCGCCATGCCCGAGGGGTCTTCGGGTGCGTTCAGGGGCGGCGTCAGCACAAACCGGTAGTTGCGGCGCGCCAGCCGGTCCACCCACTGCGCGCGCTCTGCCGCGGGCAGACGCTCCAGCATGGCCACGGAACTGGCCACGTCGCTGGCCAGGTACGACACCATGGCGCGGCGCATGGTCATGCCACGCTCGGTGAATGCCAGCACCAAGGTGAGCGCGTGGGCCAGCGCCAGGCCCAGCGCCAGCACCAGCAGGATGCGCCCGAAGAGCGAGCGCGGCCACGGCAGGCGCGATGAGCGCGGCGTCATGCGGCCGTCCTTTCGGGCGTGGCCGCTGGCTGCACGTCGGCGCAGAACACGTAGCCCTCATTGCGCACCGTCTTGATGTAGCGCGAGCCTCGCGCCTCGTCCCCCAGCCGCTGGCGCACACGGCTGACCAGCAGGTCGATGGAGCGGTCGAACACATCGGCATCCCGCCCCTGCGTGAGCTGCAACAGCTGGTCGCGCGTGAGGATGCGCTGCGGGTGGTCCAGCAGCACGCGCAGCAGGCGGTATTCAGCACCCGACAGCGCCACTACCGCGCCCGTGGCATCGAGCAGGTGGCGCGCCGTGGTGTCCAGCCGCCAGCGGCCAAACGCCAGGTGGCGGGCAGGCTCGGCCATGACCAGGTTGGGCGGCAGCATGCGCGTGCGCCGCAGCACGGCGTGGATGCGCGCGAGCAGCTCTCGCGCGGCGAAGGGCTTGGTCAGGTAGTCGTCCGCGCCCAGCTCCAGGCCCAGGATGCGGTCGGCCTCGTCGCTGCGCGCGGTGAGCATGATGATGGGCAGCGGCCGCGCGCCCGGGCTGCGCAACTCGCGGCACAGCGCGATGCCGTCGGTGCCGGGCAACATCAGGTCCAGCACCAGGAGGTCGACGCGCTGCGTGGCCAGCACCTCGCGCATCTGCCGGCCATCGGCCGCCACGCTCACCTGCAGGCCCTGGCGCTGCAGGTACTCGGCCACCAGCTCGCGGATGCCGGCGTCGTCATCGACGATCAGGATGTGGTCTGCAGTGGACGTGCTCATGGGCCTGGATTCTCCGGGGTTTGCCCCGGCCGCGGGGGTGGCGCGGCAGGCCGTGTGTATCTGAACTTGTCTGGCGGCGCTGCCGACACGCACGCATACCAAAAGGCCCAGCCACGAAATATCACCGATACGTCCGCTGGCTTCAATGCGGTCTTCCTGAACTTCACGAGGACCTTGCCATGAAGATGAACCCCTGGATGAGCACGGGCGGGCTGCTGGCGCTGTGCGTGGCCCCCTGGGCCAGCGCCCAGCAATCCCTGGCCGCTGCGCCTGCCCAGGCCCCGCTGGGCCGCTGGATCACCGAAAGCGGCAACCTGGAGGTGGACATTGCGCCGTGTGCTGGCGCGGCCCTGTGCGGCAAGGTGGTGCGCGTGCTGGGCAACCGCTCCATGAGCGCGCCGGGCACCGAGATGGCGGCGGCCGACGCGGGGCCCGCGCTGGGCATGACCCTGCTGTCGGGCCTGCGCCCCACCGATGGCCGCAACACCGAGTACCGGGGCGAGATCTACAACCGCGAGAACGCCAAGACCTACCGAGCCACCTTTACCCCCGCCGAGCCCGGCCAGCTGCTGGTGCGCGCTTACGTGGGCATTCCGCTGTTCGGCAAGACGCAGGTGTGGCGCCGCCCCGCCGCCGAGCACGGGGGTGTGCAATGACCATGGCCGCCACCTCGCCCTGGCTGGCCGTGGCTGCGGGCATGCTCACCGTGGGCGCGCCCTGCGTGCTGCCCATGCTGCCGGTGGTGCTGGGCGCGTCGGTGGCCGGCGGCACCGCGCAGCGCACGCGGCCGCTGTTCATTGCGCTGGGCTTTGCGCTGTCGTTCGCGGCCGTGGCACTGCTGTTCAGCAGCTTCACGCAGGTGCTGGGCGTGTCGCCCGAGGGCTTGCGCCGGTTCGCCGCCGTGATGCTGCTGGTGTTCGGCGTGCTCACCGTGTGGCCCCGGCCCTTTCAATGGCTCAGCCTGCACGCGGGCGGGCTGGTCAACCGTGTGGCCGGCTTGGGGCGTAGCTCATCGGCCGGCAACTGGGGCGGCCTGCTGCTGGGACTGAGCCTGGGCGCCGTGTGGACGCCCTGTGCCGGGCCGGTGCTGGCTTCCATCCTCACCCTCATCGCCACCGAGCCGCCCGGGATCAGCACCGCGGTGCTGTTGCTCGCGTATTCCACCGGCGCCGCAATCCCCATGCTGGCCATTGGCTACGGCGGCCAGGCGGCGGCCAGCCATGTGCGCCGCATCTCGCGCCATGCGCACCGTGTTCAGCAGGCCTTTGGCGTGGTGGTCATCGCCGTGGCGCTGGCCATGCTGCTGGAGCTGGATGGGCAGGTCACCGCCTGGCTTTCACAGTTCTATCCCTCGGGTTCTGGCGGGCTGTAAGCCGCCCGCAGCAAGGAGTTTTCACCATGACATCGCACCCTTCCTCACCCATCTCGTTTCAGCGCCGCACGTTCCTGGCGTCTGCAGCCTCCGTGGCTGCTGCCGTGGCGGCACCCGCCCTCACCCACGCAGCAGGGCCCACCGTCCAGGCCGCCACCTTGCCCGACTTTGGCGCGGCGCCTGAGTTCACCGGCATCGAGCGCTGGCTCAACTCCGAACCGCTCACCCTGGCCCAGCTGCGCGGCCGCGTGGTGCTGGTGGACTTCTGGACATATGCCTGCATCAACTGCATTCGCACGCTGCCCCAGGTGAACCGCTGGGCCGAGCTGTACACGCCCCAGGGCCTCACCGTGGTGGGTGTACACACGCCGGAGTTCCCGTTCGAGCGCACCACCAGCAACGTCGAGGTGGCCATGCGCCGCCATGGCGTGAAGCACCCCGTGGCGCAAGACAACCGCTACGGCACCTGGAGGGCCTACAGCAACCAGTACTGGCCCGCCGCCTACCTCATCGATGCGCAGGGCCGCATTCGCTACAAGCACTTTGGCGAAGGCGAATACGACCGCACCGAAGCCGTGATCCGCGCGCTACTGGCGGCGCGGGCGTAGGCCTGCCTTTCATGTCACCGCCTCTTTCCTTTTGTTCGTTTCCCTCGCCCCTCCGCATTCACCTTTTGCAGGACTTTCGCACCATGCTGTTCCCCCGCCTCCCGTTTGCCCTGGTCACCCTCGCCGCTGCCGCAGCAGCCCTGGGCATGGCCTCCATCAGCCATGCCCAGGCGCCCCAGCTGCCGCCACCCGAGGCCACCCACCCCGTCACGCTGCAACTGATGCAGGGCTTTCCGCCGCCGCCCGACAAGATCGTGCGCCTGGCCAACATCCTCAAGTACCCCAACGTGCGCTGGGCCGCGCAGCACCTGCGCGAGCTGGGGCCTACCGCGGCCGTCTGGCGCGGCGCAGGCACGCCCAGCACCCTGCCTGCTGCTGCACGTGCGCTGGACGACGCACTGGCCTTTGCCGACGGCAAGGGCGGCACCACCACGCTGGCCGACTGGCAGAAGGCCACCTACACCGACGGCCTGCTGGTGCTGCACCGTGGCCGCGTGGTGTACGAGCGCTACCCCGCGGGCCTGCAGGCCCACCAGCCGCATGTGTTGTGGTCCATGAGCAAGTCCCTGGTTGGCCTCTTAGTGACCGAGCTCATCCAGGAAGGCCTGATCGACCCGAACGCGCTGATCCCCCGCTACCTGCCCGAGCTGGCCACGAGCGCCTGGGCCGACGCCACGGTGCAGCAGGCGCTGGACATGACCACCGGCGTGCAATACGCCGAGAACTTTGCCGACCCCGCGTCCGGCGTGTTCCAGTACCTGGCCGCCGCCGGCCTGCAGCCCGCGCCGCCCGGCAGCAGCGCCGCCAAAAGCATGGCCGAGTTTTTGCCCACGCTGAGGAAAGACGGCGAGCACGGCAGCGCGTTCGCCTACAAATCGGTGGACACGGAAGTGCTGGGCTGGCTGCTACAGCGCGTGACGGGCAAGCCCTACGCGACGCTGCTGTCCGAGCGCATCTGGTCGCGCCTGGGCGCGCAGGAAGATGCCTATGTGTTTGTCGATGCGAACGGCGGCCCCTCGACCAGCGTGGGCGTGAACGCCACGCTGCGCGACCTGGGCCGGCTGGGCGAAATGCTGCGCGCCAACGGCCGCTTCAACGGCCAGCAGATCGTTGCGCCCGCCACCATCGCCGAGCTGCGCAAAGGTGCCGATCCCGCCCAGTTCGACAAGGCCCCCGGCACGGCCATGCGCGCGGGCTACTCGTACCACAACCAATGGTGGGTGCCGCACGACGCGGACGGCACGCTGGAAGCCAAAGGCCTGATGGGCCAGCACCTCCACATCAATCCGGCCGCGGAGCTGGTGGTGGTGAAGTTGTCCACCCACCCCGTGCCCAACACCGCCTTCACCCACGCGCTGGACCGGCAGGCCTTCGCCGCGTTGGCACGCGCGGTGAGGGCACTGTGAGGGGGCAAACATGGTGCAGAGCCCGCAGGCGCCGCTAGTTGCTACTTCACCAGCGTAGCGGTCAGCGTGATCTCGGGCACTGCCGCCAGCGCCTTCGACAGCGGGCAGTTGGCCTTGGCGTCGGCCGCCAGCTTCTGGAAGGCGGCTTCGTCCAGCCCCGGCACCTTGGCGTTCAGCGTGAGCGCGATGCGGTCGATCACGAAGCCATCGCCGTCCTTGGACAGCCGCACGCTGGCGGTGGTGTCGATGCTCTCGGTGGCAATGCCTGCCTTGTCCGCCGCGAACGAGAACGCCATGGTGAAGCACGCCGCGTGGGCCGCGCCCACGATCTCCTCGGGGTTGGTGCCCTTGCGGTCGTCACCGAAGCGGCTGGCAAAGCCGTAGGGGTATTTGTCCAGCGCACCCGTTTCGGTGCTGATCTGGCCCTGGCCGGCCTTGCCGGCACCTTCCCAATGAACGCTGGCTTTCTTTTCGGGCATGCGGGAGTCCTCTGCAGTTGGAAAGGGCCGATGAGACCACGGCCGGGCTGACGAGCGGGTGGGCGCGGGTGGCGTGGTGGTGTGGGCCTTGTCCTACGTCGTGTGGTGCAGCGCTGTGCTTGCGGGTGGTACGCAGTCTTTTTCGGCTCTGGCGCTTGTTTATCAAGCGCAAGCAGCTATCAGTTCGATAGCGTTCAGGGTGAGTGGAACACCGATGGTGTCGGGGGCCGTCTACCCGACCTGCCTGGTTGCTCCTAGCTTGCCGCGTGGGGCAAAGGGCCATCAGCCTGCGTCGACCATGTCATCCGCCACCCGCGTGCGCACCATGCGGATGGCATCGAACGGGCAGCGCACCGCGCACAGCGCGCACCCGGTGCAGCCATTGGCGTCATGCAACTGTGATCGCTTGGGCCCCCAGACGGCTCTGCCCTGCTGCTGCGGTTGGCCGGACGGTGGCGGCAACACCTGCAGCGACAGCACATGCGGCGCGCACACGCCCACGCACCAGCCGCAGCCGGTGCAGCGGTCGGTGTCGATGGCGGGCAGGGCCTTGGGCGGGGTGCGCGAAGACGGCATGGTCATGGTGCGAACGCGGCGGGCCACCTTGTGGGCCGGCAGCGCCAGACCGCAGCTTACGCGCGCGGCTGGGGCGGGTCGAGCCCGGCCGGTGGGGGCCGGTGCAGGGTGGCGCGCTACAGTGCGGCATGTCCCCGAACACCGCCTCGCCCACCGACACCCCCTCTGCGCCTATCACCCGGCACCTGTGTATCCGCGGTCGGGTGCAGGGCGTGGGCTACCGCTGGTCCCTGGTGATGGCCGCCCGGCAGCGCGGTGTGCAAGGCTGGGTGCGCAACCGCCGCGACGGCAGCGTGGAGGCCGAAGCCACCGGCCCCGCAGAAGCCGTGCAGTCCCTGATCGACTGGGCCCACCATGGCCCGGAGCATGCAAAGGTCGAAGCGGTGGAGGTGCACAGCCTGCCGGCGCCCACCGAGCCACTGGCGGGCTTTGTGCAGCGCGAGACCGTGTAGTCCGGGCGCTGGCTGGCTGCGTGGCGGCGCTGGGCGGTCCTGCTTGATGATTTAGTCTGGCGCCGCTGATGCACAGTCATCAGCAGACAGCATTGCGCGCTGCAGCCCACCCTCGGTATTGATCCCTGACTTCATCGACGCGCCGCCGCTGCAGATGGGGCGCGGCGCGATGGCTTCACCCCTTGCGCCGCAACTCCCGCGCACCGTAGGCGCAGTACCCTGGCTTGGGGCTCTTCTTCTGCGGGTGCAGCCGGCAGGTCTCGGGCCGCTGGTCATACACCGTGCACAGCCGCGTCTTGGGGTCCAGAAAGTTGCAGTCCCCACTCGCCCGGCGCGCCATCGTGAAGATCGCGTTCTTGTGGTTGAAGTGGTCGATCAACTTCGCTTTCTGCAGCCGCTTGGCAATGTGGCGGATTTCTTCATGCTCCGCCTCGAACGGGTCCACCAGCTCCAGCCGCACCAGGTCCGAGAGCTGCACCTCCAGCGGCATCGTGCAGCAGTTGGCCGCGCAGGTTTCGCACAGGCCCGCGCGGTAGCGGGTCCAGGTGTCGAGGCGGTCGACATCAACGATGGCGATGGGGGATCTCATGGGGCGGGTGTGGGCGGCTGCAAGTCCAGCGACTGCACCTGCGCCGCCAACGCGTGCAACTCGTTCCCGGTGAGACGGTACCGGATCCACTCGCTCTGCGGGCGTGCGCCGAGGCTGTCATACAGCGCGATGGAGGGTGTGTTCCAGTCCAGCACGCTCCACTCGAAGCGTCCGCAGTCATGGTCCACCGCGATGCGTGCGAGTTGCCTGAGCAGCGCCATGCCCGCGCCCTTGCCGCGGTGCTCGGGCGATACGTAGAGGTCTTCCAGATACAGGCCGTGGCGGCCCTGCCAGGTGGAGTAGTTGAAGAAATACACCGCAAAGCCCACAGGGGTGTCGCCGTCCTGGCAGATCAGGCCATGCACCTTGGGGTTGGCGCAGAACAGCGTGCGGTGCACATGCGCGGGCGTGGCCAGCGCCTCTTGCTCCGCTTTTTCATAGATGGCCAGCTCCCGCACGAAGTGCAGGATCAGGTCGGTGTCGTCAACGGTGGCGGGACGGATGGCGAGATGGGTCATGCGAAGAGGGTCGGGCAAAGGGCACAAAGGCCACCCAAGGGTGGCCTTCCTGAATGCGCGAGCGGCGGTAGGGGGCGGCGAATCGATCGACTGACGATCTGTAGGTTCTCACTGAACCTGCAAACCCAGGGCCTTGCAAACCAATCACATTTGCAGTTCCAATGGGAACGGCTCTAGAAATCATTCCCACAAACCTGCAAAGATCCTACATACCACCGGTGACACCAGGGAGCGCACCCCCTTGGACGCACTTTCCTCCCAAGTTTACCCCTTGGGGTATTCCACACGGTGTTGATGATGGGTGGTGGATTGCCCCAACCCATGACTAGTGGCTCCCTGCAAGTCGATCTCTTGGGGTGGGAAGGTGAAATACGCTGATTGTGAAGGCTCTTGAGCCCAAGAGAAACGCAAGGCATAACTCGCGTCACCGTCACCGTCACCGTCACCGTCACCGTCACCGTCACCGTCAGCGCCAGAGTCGGCTGTTTCGGAAGGGGTTCGGCGGTTAGGTAGTGATGTTCAGTGCTACCAAAGCTGGATCCGCTGCCCTCATATACATATGGAGCTGAAACGCGCTCACGTTTCTACGGTCGTCATCTCCACGATCTTGGCGAATTCTTCCAAGACCTCGGGGAAGTGGGTCTGCATGTACCGCAGCACGCGCGCGTTGTCTACGAGCTTGACGATGTAGCCTCGGGCGATCATCAAGTTCAGCATGTCCTCGCTGTGCGATTGCTCGGCCAGCTTGTACTGCCCCAGCAGGTTGGTCATCTCGTTTTCCATCCGAGCCACCTGCTCTTGCGACATCGCGGCGCTTCGAACCGTCTTCTTACCGCCGACCAGCATTTCTTCTGGTGTCGCCGCGAGCATCGCACGGGCGTAGCTGGCAGTCACCGTGTTGGCGGCCACCATCAGTTCGGCGCACTCGACCTGACGAGTGGGCTTCATACGTCGCAACACTGCGGTCACTTCTGTCGAGAATTGGTGGTCTTTCAGAATCCTGGCCACCTCATCACAAATCCCGTCGAGCAGGCTGCGCTTCTTTTGCAGCAAGCTCACATCAATGCACAACCCCTTGGCTAGCTTCGCTGCAGAAATGCCCCGATCCATCGCGCGGCGGATCATGATGTGCTCTTGGATAGTCGACAGGCGGTTCAGCTGGTTGTTGTACGTGAAAGACTCGTCGTCGGTGGAGACCAGGCAGGGAATCTCGTTGAGCTCCAGCTCTTTCATGGCCATTAAGCGCAAATGCCCGTCCAGGATGAGATGCCGTGAGGTCTTGCGGTCGACCGCTGTGACCACCAGGGGCTCAATGAGACCGATCTCGGCGATGGATTCCTTGATCTGCCGGAACTTGTACGTCGCTGTGATCTTTTGGTCGAGTTTGACCGATGGAAGAATTCGGTCGACCTCAATCATGAGCGGTTTGGGCAGAAACCCAAGGGTCGTGGATGTCATACAGAGCCTCCACTGCGGGAAACGCGTTCCGCGAGGTACTTGGGCAAGGTGTCCAGCCCCTCCAGTCGAAGGATGTTGACCAGGTTCTCGTCGCCCAACATCTTTCTCAGTGCGCCGTATACAAAGAAAAGTCGCTGCTGGACGAGAGACGACTTGCGGATCATGATGCGCTGGCGCTCAACCTCTGTCTTGTAGGCACGCACCAAGCTAGACGAGGTGATGTCGACAGGCTTCCGAGGCGTGGAACGCGCGATGGAGCGTCCTAGAAACTGGCGCCGCTCCACCAGCTTCTTGGCGTACATCAGCTGCGGGCCACGTAACTCGCCAGATTCGTAGGCTTCTTGCATTGCCATCTGCACTGCCTTGTCGTCGTTGCCGGCACCAACGATGAGAATGGCCACGGTAATCGGCATCTTGCCGCGCTCGACGGCAACCAAAAGTCGCTCTTCCCCCTTGTCGACCAACTCAAGAATGTGCCGCACATAGGACTCGTGCAGGTTGGTTTTGCGCGCGATGTCTTGGACGGAATGGCCTTTGTCGCGCAGCAACGTGATGCCGCGCAGCAGCTCCAGTGGTTGATGCCGTCTCCGCGCGACATTCTCCGCGAGGCTCATGACGAACGCATCTTCGTCGGAGACCATGACCACAAGCGCTGGAATGCGCTTCTCCCCCAGTTGTTGGAATGCCTTGAATCGCCCTTCGCCGCACACCAGTACGTAGCGCTCTGCACCGTCCTCGCCCGGACGCGGTGTGACTGTCACAGGCTTCTTCAGACCAACTGCTCCGATGTTTTCCACAATCGCGCTGAATTTGCGCTGGTTGCGCTCGCGCGGATTAAGGATCTCAATGCGGTCCATCGGGATCATGCGCAGCTCGGGCAGAGAAAGCGGCTCGGTCATGCCGCTCTCCGCAGCCGGGTTCGTGCTGCCATTCCATAGAAGTAGTCCAGGTTGTCGAACCGGTAGTTCTCCAGTTCCACCGGATTGCGTTCTCCCAAACTGATGCGGGGATTGCCGAAGTCCAGTCTTGGCCACAAGTAGTAGTCCAGAGCAGACTGGTTGGAGAGATCCAGACGTACCGCTACCGTGAGATCGGGCGCAAGGCCAGTGTCGAACCGCATCTTCCAGAACAATTGTCCTGACTCGCGCCGCCGACAACGAGCCAGAACGATGGAGACGCTGAACTCCTCGTTGACATACAGGAGATTGGTGAGTGGATCGCGTCGTACGCTACCGCCCAACGCCGCCATCTTCTCCTCGGTTTGCACGACGATGGCGGGATGCATTCGGCGCAGATGCCGGTTAATTTCGACGTACTGAAAATCGCGCGATGGGACGAAGCCAACAAGTTGGTAAGCACGTACCAAGCTGCCGAAGCGATGGGCGTAGACCGAAGAGGATGGCATGCCCTCGGTTGAATTGATGATGAGCCCAGACAGCGCCTGGCGGTGCTGATAGAGGTTGCGAAGTCGCTCAATCAATTCTTCGTCTGAATAGCGGCGCGAGCGCGCGCGGATGATGCCTTGTGCCGTGTAGAAGTCCTCCTTGGCGACGATGGCGGGGAAGGCGTCCTCCTTGCGAATCCACATGTCTGAAGGATTGACCACTCTCAGCTTGCGAAGCTTGAAGGACACCCGGTTGTAGACGTTGCTGCCGATGTACTTTTCGTTGATGAGGACCTCATGAACAGTGGCTCTGTTCCATTCGCGACCCAGATCGGTGCGGATGCCCGAGCAGTTCAATCGCGAGGCGATCTCCGTCTCAGACAAGCCGTCATTGACAAACCATCGGTAGATGCTTTGGACCACCTGCACCTCTTCCTGGGGTCCAGGCACCAAAACGACGCGGTCGGTCTGCAAACTTTTGTGCTCGCCGCGTGCCAGTTCTGCCTTACTAGCACCCGTCTGATCAACTAGTAGTCGGCGCAATCCAAAGCCCGCAGGCCCTCCTTGCCGATAACCTAACTCGATCAGCCGGCACTGGCCTGCAAACACTTTCGTCGACAACTCTCGGCTGTACTCGCCAGCCATGGTTCGCTTCACTCCCTTGACGATGGTTGAGATGGGCGAGCCATCGTTCTCAAACTGTTCCGCGCAGTAGACCACCTGAATACCCGCACGCTTGCACCGATATTCGTAGTACGCGCTCTCATCCGCATCTTGGAAGCGACCCCAACGGCTAACGTCGTAGACGAGTACCATGGAGAAGTCCGCAGCACCCGATTCCACGTCCTCAATGAGCTGTTGCAAGGCAAGCCGTCCGGCAATCCGAAGCCCGCTCTTGCCTTCGTCGGCATAGGTTTTCACCACCTCGATGCCGCGTTGCTGGGCGTACTCCCGAATGCGAGCGACTTGGTTGTGTGTGGAGTATTGCTGGTGCTCGGTCGACATCCGCACGTACTCTGCCGCGCGGAAGTTCGATTGCCCATTCTGTGGCAGTGGAAGATCGCCTTTATCCATCGTGCAGCTCCTCAACGGACTCGTGGTGCTGCGCCACGAGGTCATCGGCTACCTGGAAACATCTCCCGGGTCAGCAACGGCAACACCACACTACCAGCGTCATCATCTGTTGGCGATGAAGTCCTCTCTTTGCAATCACGCGTCTCCGAACAGGTTCAAGGCGCCAAGCTGATCTGGACAATCCATTCCTGCTGTCCTGCCAACGTAGCCGGGGCGATTGCAATGAGTTTGAAGATGCCCAATACGGGCAAGGCTTGTGGTGACGCGTCACTCTTTGCAATTGGGGACGCGTGCAAAGCAGAGGAGCGCCGCGCATTGCGTTGCTTCTGCCGTTGCCGATTGGCAGCTGTGTATTCGGGGTGTGATTCGCGGTAACGGCGCCAATAGTCTGGATGATTCCTGCGCCAGCTAGACTGGGCCTGAGCCTGGTTCTCGTGGTAGTCATCGTCAGTCTTGCGCTTCGTCTTTTGCCACAAGCGTTTGCGTGACTGCTGACACTCTGGCTTTGCGCAGTACAACTGGTGAGGGGTTTGAGGCCGGGGTTCAAACAACTCTCCGCACGCATTGCACCAGCGCTTTTCCATGGTGAATCTCCAGTCAGAACAGGAAGGGAGATTGAATTTCAGGATAGCTGCTTTCAGTGTCAATTTCCACGTAGAGCTGGCAGTCAGGGGGTGAAGGCCATTTCTGAACTGAACTCAACGCTCTAGGGCATGCGGTTGATGCCTGTTCTCGACGAGTGGGCGGACACTGTATGAGTGATTGAATATGGGTCGCTGGGATGCCCTGAGACGTATCCAAACACAGCCGGGAAACTGGCTCCCGCGAACTAGCTTTTTGCGGACGCTTCACCCGATGGGGCCATGGGGCAGCAATCGGTGAATTGTTTATACAAGTGAGTCACTTTGTCCATTCGGCGCTGTGATCCCATGAGATTGGCAAGCATTCGGTAAGCCATGTGCATGAGCCCATTGGAGATTCGAATCAGATTCATTGCCATCTCCACCGGAAATCCCTCACGCACACGGCGAAGCGGGTGAATCCCGCTGTGGACATACGAGTTCAAGGCGTGTCGTGAATACTCGTTGAACTCCGCCAGATGCGCGGTCAACCCAGCGGGTGCTGCTCGCAACACCTTTGAGAGCATCTCAGTAGCACTTGGGAGATTTTTGGCTGCAAGCTCGGCTTCCGGCGTCAGTTCTCTGCCTAGCTTTTCGATCTGTGCTGGAGTCGCCGCGAAAAGGTGAATCGCCCCGGTTTTTGAGGAGGCTCAACACTCTGAGAGGATTGAGCCATGAAGAAGACGAACAAGTTCTCGCCCGAGGTGCGTGAGCGCGC
>NZ_JALEGG010000282.1 GCF_022763525.1 Acidovorax sp. | reverse complement strand
GTGGCGCAGGCGGCGGGCGCGCAGGGCGGCGTGCACGTCGGCGGCGTCCACCAGGGTGCCGCCGCGCTGCTGGCACTGGGCGGCGCTTTCGATGAGCAATGCTTCGGTGTGGGCGAAGAGGGCGCTTTGGCGGCCCTGGTCGTCGGCCTCGCGGTGGGATTGCTCCAGCAGCAGGGCGACGGCGGCGGGGTTGAAGTGGGGCAGGCCGCGCTTGTGGCAGGTCTGCGCGACGAAGATGGCGGTGGCCTGGCGGGTGGCGGGGGTGGCGGCAAAGCGCTCCACAAAGTCCACCTTGGCGCGAAAGCGGCGGGCGGCGTCGGGGTCGGCCTCTTGCAGGGCGTAGTACTCCTCCACCGATCCGATCAGCACGATCTTGACCTCCACATCGACGGGCTCGGGCAGCAGCGCGGCGGGCGCGCCGGGGCCGTGTGCGGCTGGGCCGCCACCGCCTGCGCCTTCTTCGATCTGCAGGCGGCCGCAGCGCAAAAAGCGGCGCAAACGCGGCCACAGGCCTTCTTCGGCCGCTACGTCCTGCAGGTGCAGCAGGATGAAGCCGCCGTGCGCCTTGAGCAGGCTGCCCGCCAGGATGCTGGTGTGGTCGGCCTGCGGGGCGTCGGCTTCGAGGCCGTGTTCGATGCTGCCGAACAGGGTGCGCGCGGTGGGGTGGTCTTCCACCACCACGGGGGCGGCGGTGCGGCCGCTGTTGTCCACCACCAGGTTCACCTGGCAGCGGGCCAGCAGGTCGTCCAGCGCGTCCTTGCGGTCGGCCTCGGCGTCGCTGTCGGGCTCGTCGTGCAGGGGCTCGAACAGGTCGATGTGCTCGAGCAGCGCGCGCTCCACGCGGTCCAGCCATTGCGATAGTTTTGCGCCGTCCTTGATCTGCTTGCGCAGGCCCTGGCGCACCTCGTGCAGGCTTTGTTCCACCAGCGGCTTGATGGTGCGGCGGCGCAGGGCAGCCACGGCGTCGTCGCGGGCGCGCTCCAGCGGGCGCATGGTGTCCAGAAAGCGGCCGATCTCGGCGCGCAGGGCTTGCTCGGCCACATCGATTTCGGCGCGGCGCTCGGGCGGCAGGGCGCGGGCCTCGGCCTCGGTCAGCGGCTGGCCGCGCGCGCCGATGAGGGTGAAGACCATCTGCCCGCCCTCGCGCGAGAGGTTGAACTGCCGCGCCTGCGCAAACTGGTCCAGCTGCGCAAAGGCGGCTGATTCCTGCGCTTGCCACTGCTGCTGGATGCGCTCGGCCTCGGCCTTGAAGTCGGGGCTGGCCAGGCGCTTGGGGATGTCGGCCTGCAGGTTGCGCGCCACGTCGATCATGCTTTGCCGCAGCTCCCGGCCCTGTCCTGCGGGCAGGCGCAGGGCGCGGGGGCGCTCGGGGTGGTCAAAGTTGTGCAGGTAGCACAGGTCGGGCGGCACGGGGCGGCGGGCGGCCGCTTCGTGCATGGCCTGGCGCAGCAGCGATGCGCGGCCGCTGCCCACTTCGCCCAGCACAAACAGGTGGTAGTCGGGCTGCTGCATGTTCAGGCCGAACTGCGCGGCGGCCTGGGCGCGCTCCTGGCCGATCCAGGGCAGGGGCTGGCCTTGCAGCTCGGCGGTGGTGGCAAAGCCCAGGCTGTCAGGGACGATGGTCAGGCGCAGTTGGTGGGGGGCGAGGGCTTGGGCGGGCATGGTGGTCGTGTGATTTTTCTCGGCCGCTGTGCGGTGGCGGCATCGGCCGCATGCATTCGCCACAGTGTGCGCCGTGTGCGGGTGCCGATGCGATATCTGAGTCAAATGGGCCGCTAGCGCTTGTCCATCAAGCGCTGGCAGCTATTAAAACAATAGTATTCAAGTCCGCAGGGCTGCGTTCAAGGGGCGCGGCCCGCGTGGGCAGGGCAGGCCTCGGCAGGCGCGCCGCCCGCCAGCGCGTGGCTGCGCGCATCGGCCAGGGCCGCGGCGGTGGGCGCCTCGGTGGGCCAGCCCGCCAGGTGCTGCTGGGCCACGCGGCTGAGGGCCGTGATCCAGTGGTTGTTGTCGTTCAGGCAGGGGATGTAGTGAAACTCCTGCCCGCCCGCGTGCAGGAAGGCTTCGCGCACTTCCATGTTGATTTCTTCCAGCGTCTCCAGGCAGTCGCTGGTAAAGCCGGGGCACACCACGTCCACGCGCCGCGTGCCGGCCTTGCCCAGCGCCTCGATGGTGGGCTGGGTGTAGGGCTCCAGCCACTTGGCCTTGCCAAAGCGCGACTGGAAGGTGATGCGAAAGCGGTCCTCGCGCAGGCCCAGGCGTTCGGCGAGCAGGCGGCCGGTCTTGCGGGCCTCGCAGTGGTAAGGGTCGCCCAGATGCAGGGTGCGCTCGGGCACGCCATGAAAGCTCATCACCAGCTGGTCGGGCTGGCCGTGGTGCTTCCAGTGGGTTTCGATGGTGCGGGCCACGGCGTCGATGTAGCCTGGGGCATCGTGGTAGCGGTTCACAAAGCGCAGCTCCGGCACGTTGCGCGTGGCGGCGGCCCAGGCGTACACGGCGTCGAACACGCTGGCCGTGGTGGTGGCCGAATACTGCGGGTACAGCGGCAGGATGAGGATGCGCGTGGCGCCATCGGCCTTCAGCGCATCGAGCTGGCTGGCGATGGAGGGGTTGCCGTAGCGCATGGCATGGCGCACCAGCACCGCGTGCCCGGCCTCGCCCAGCCAGCCGCGCAGCAGCGTGGCTTGCCTGGCCGTCCAGTGCGCCAGGGGCGAGCCTTCGGGCGTCCAGATGCTGGCGTATTTGGCGGCCGACTTGGCCGGGCGCGTGCGCAGGATGATGCCGTGCAGGAGGGGCCGCCACACCAGCTTGGGTATCTCGACCACGCGGTGGTCGCCCAGGAACTGCGCCAGGTACCGGCGCACGGCCGGGGCGGTGGGTTCGTCGGGGGTGCCCAGGTTGCACAGCAGCACGGCGGTGCGTTCGGGCTGGCCGTGCGTGTAAGAGGGTTCGGGGGCAAAGGGTGAGCGCATGGCGCCATTGTGGCAAAGGACCTTGGGCCGCGGTGCGGTGCTGGCAGTGCGGCCCGTGGCCCGCGTGGCCGCGGGGGAATACCGCGCCTGGAAGAGGGGGCTGGCAGGCGTCGGGTATTCTCGCCCGATGCCTTTGCACCCTCCCGCACTGTCCCCGGCGCAATTGCTGGACGTAGGCCGCATCCGAGCCATCACCCTCGACCTGGACGACACCCTCTGGCCCATCTGGCCCACGATCGAGCGCGCGGAAGCGGTGCTGCTGCAGTGGCTGTCGGAACATGCGCCCGCTACGGCAGCGATGTTCCGCGACACCGAATCGCTGCGCGCCATCCGCAACCAGATGGTGACCTTGCGCCCGGACCTCCAGCATGACCTGAGCGCACTGCGCCGCGAGTCCATTCGCCTCGCGCTCACCCAGGCGGGCGACGATGGCGCGCTGGCCGAGCCGGCTTTTGACCTTTTCTTTGCCGAGCGCCAGCGCGTGCAGCTGTTTGAAGACACCCACGATGCGCTGGGCTTTCTGGCGTCGCGCTATCCGTTGGTGGCGGTATCCAATGGCAATGCGGACGTGCACCACATCGGCATAGGCCACTACTTCCGGCACAGCTTCAGCGCCGCCGTGCTGGGGGTGGCCAAGCCCGACCCCCGCATTTTTCATGCGGCCGCCGAGGCCTTGCAGGTGCAGCCGGGCGAGGTGCTGCATGTGGGCGACGATGCCACGCTGGACGCGCGGGGCGCCATGGAGGCGGGGATGCAGGCGGTGTGGATCAACCCCGCCGAACACGCCTGGCCCTACGACACGCCCCCGCATGCCACCGTGGGCAGCCTCACCGCGCTGTGCCAGCTGTTCGCCTAGCCCTGCGCGGCGCGCGCCGCCGTATTTCTTGTTCCAGGTCAACACTTGGGCAGGTCTGGCGCTGCCGCGCTTGATCGCGTCAACTGTTGACGCCACACTCCCACGTCGCCCGCGCGGCCCCCGCCATGCCCCGTAAACCTCCTCCCCCCTTGCCCCCCGTCCGCACCATCCGCCTGGTGCAGCCCATGGTCTGGCTGGTCCTGGCCTGGCGCGACATGGCCCGTGCGGGCTGGATCAGTTTTGCCCATGGGCTGGCGGTCACGCTGGTCGGTGGCGCCATGCTGTCGGTGGCGCACCATCGTTTCTGGCTGCTGGCGGGGGCGCTGTCGGGTTTCCTGGCGGTGGCGCCGGTGCTGGCCACGGGCCTGTATGCGCTCAGCCGCGCGCTGGAGCGCGGCGAGCCCGCCAACCTGGGCGTGGTGACCACGGCCTGGCTCAACTGGCAGAAGAGCCATCGCGACAAATGGAGCGGCGACTACTGGTGCATGGTGCGCTTCGGCGCCTTGCTGGCCTTGGCTGCCACGGGCTGGGTCATGACTTCGGCGGCGCTCATCACGCTGCTGGCGCCGGTGCCCATCGAGACGCCGGTCGATTTCCTGCGCCATGTGGTGATGGCGCGCGAGGGGTGGCTGTTTGAACTCTGGCTGGGCCTGGGCAGCCTCATGGCCGCACCCATCTTTGCTTCCAGCGTGGTGGCCATGCCGATGCTGCTGGACCGGCGCACCACGGTGCTGCAGGCCGTGCTCACCAGCTGGCAGGCCGTGGTGGTGAACCCGCTGCCAATGGCGTTCTGGGCCGCGTTGATTCTAGGCTTCACCCTGCTGGGGCTGGGTTCGCTGCTGCTGGGGCTGGTGGCCGTCCTGCCGATGCTGGGCCACGCCAGCTGGCATGCCTACCGCGACCTGGTCGACGCCTCTGGTCTGCCCCAGCGCGAGACGACGGCGAGCGAGGCCGCGGCGGTCTCGCAGAACAACAACGGGGTTGCGCGGTGATCTTTGGTTTCAGCGAGTCCGAGATCGCGGGCTTCTTTCTCACCTACGGCGTCGGTGCGTTCATCCTGTACATGCTGTTCATCATCGGGCAGCTGGCGTGGGAGTCCAAGGCCGGGCGGTTCGGCACCTTCGTGCTCTTCCTGGGCCTGGGCGTGGGATTTCTGGGCTTCCTTGCCAAGGTCGTGATCCAGTGGTGGCTGGAGCGCTGACCGCGCAGTCAGCGGGCTTTGGCCCACTGTGCGGCTGATCAACCCAGAGGGTGGCGGCGGCGGGCCGTCGCCGGGGCACCGCGCCGCAAGCCTACCCAGCCCGCGGATCCGCCCAGCAGAACCGCCAGCAGGGCCAGGGTCCATTCGTTGAGGGTCGGCACGCTCGCCACCCCGGGCAAGGCCAGGCCTGCGGGGTCGTTGATCTGGCCGAGCACATTGCTGCGATCGCCCACGCCGTTGTCCGTGATGCTGTAGGAGACGGTGTTGCCCGCGATCACGGCCGGGTGCTGGTACCACTGCGATGGGGCGCCTGCGGTGGGTGGGCCAAACTTCCAGAATTGCGCATCGGCCGGTACCGGGTTGGGGTAGGTCAAGGTCACCGTGATCGCGCCGCCGGGGGTACAGCTGGTCGCCGCGAAGTTGACCAGGCCATACGGAAACACCAGCCCGCGGGGTGGCGGTGCGCCCACGGACCCCACGCTTTGGTAGCCCACGGTCTGGAAGCCGCAGGTGGGCCCGCCGCCGGTCAGCACGGTCGTGACACTGCCCCCGCCAACGGGGGGCGGGGCGGTGTAGATGGTTGCCGTGGTCGTCAGCGCCAGGCTGGTGGGCGCAGTTTGAAGGTTGTTGCTCGCGTCCTTGGCCGCAAAGTACAGCGTGTATTGGGTACCCGCGCTCAGGCCCGCCAGGCTGATGCTCCCGGGCACATTGGCGGCCAGGGGCAGGTTGCCCGCGGCCACCACGGTGACGGCGCCATAGTTGACCCCGGCTTCCACCTGCGCCGAGGTCGGTGCGCTGGCCGACCGGGGGACCAGCAGCCAGTATCCGGTGCCGGCCTGGGTTGCCGTGGCGTTGACGTCCGCGCTGATGGTGGTGGGGCCGCTGGCGAACGTGAGGCTCGACTGGATCCCCGGGCCGGGGCCGCCCAGGCCCTGCGTGTAGTCCTGCGTGGCGCTGCAATACAGCAGGCCGCCGTCGGTCTCGGGCGTGGTCTGCTGGCCTTCGCCGGCGCCAAACATCAACCCCACAATGTTGGCGTCGCGCAGTTCACCCATGTGGCTGAAGAAGTACTCCACGCGGTTGTCTTTGTAATGGCTGGTGGTGTTGTTGCCATTGCTGTTGCCCAACGGGATCTGCCACAGGACGGCAGGCTTGCCCAACTGCTGGGTGACGGCCTTGATCCACGCGAGGTAGGTCTGCGCCATGGAGTCGTCCCACCAGGCGTCGGGGCGGTTGAGCACGGTTTCGTAGAAGCCCGCGTCCCGGTCACTCGGGTCGCTCACGATGAAGTCGCCCTGGTCGGCGCCGAGCGCCTGCAGGAAGTTGACCGTGGCCTGCGCGTCTCCGGCTTGGCTGAACGTCCAGCCGGGGGCGTGCACGCCCACGGTGGCGTTGGGGGCGTAGACGCGCACCATGTGGATCATGCACTGGGCGAACCCGGCGGCATTGTTGGGGTACTGCGCGGCATTGCCGCAATCGGCCGGATTGCTCAGCGTGACCTTGGCCGGAACGGCGGCCGGGTTGCTGTTCAAGGCCCGCACGAAACCCCAGAAGTCCGGCTCCAGGTGCAGCATGGCCTGGTTGTTGCCGATCTTTTGCAGCAGGAAGCGCCAGTCGTTGAAGTAGGTGGTCAGAAAGGTCTGGTCATTGATGGCCGCCACCTCGGAGGGACCCTCCGGCAACCCGGAGGCCGGAAGGATCATGTAGTAGGTGAAGACAGGGATCTGCGGCTGCGGGGCGCCTTGCCAGGTAGCTGCCTGGGTGGATTGGATATGCCGCGTCGCATACAGCCCGCCGGGTACCCCCGTCTCCTGCCAGCCGCCCCACCAACCGGTACAACCCGCCGTGACGTTCTGCATGCAATTGGCATGGTTGTACGTGCTGAAGGGCATGGAGTTGAAGTAGCGGTAGCGCAGGTCAAAGGGCGCCGAGGCCGCAGCCGCGTCACCGCCCGACAGCCCCACCATCAGCTTGTCCCTCCCCATGAAGGGCGGGCTCAGCGTGGTGTTGGTGGTATTGGTGCTGACATTGCAGCTGGCGGCGCTTAGATTGCCCAGATGGGCCACAAACAGGCACGCGGCAGTGAGCGTGCCAAGCAACACTTGTTGTTTCATCGATAGCCCCGTTGTTGTAATGTTTTTAATGAATGCGGGGCATTCTAGGACCTTTGAACTACCTGTTTACTTACAAACTACCGTGATGGCTCCTCTCTGCCTGCGCCGCAGGCCCGGCTCAGCTGCGTGTCCAGGTCCTCAGCCCCAGCTCCTGCACCAGACGACGGTAGTCATCCAGGCTGCGCCGTACGAAATCGTCCAGTGCCGTGCCTGTCAGCACGTAGGGGTAAACACCGTGGCGGCCACACAACGCCGCATAGCCAGGGGTGGCTCCGGCTTGCTCGAAAGCCGCCACCCAGCTACGCGCGGCGGCGTCTGGGGTGCTGGCGGCCATGTAAAGCCCTCGCACGGTGGGCCACAGCAGATCTACACCCTGTTCCAGGGCCGTTGGCACGCTGGCGTGCGGGCCGGGAAGGCGCGCCGGAGCCAGCACCGCCAGGATCCGCAGCGCTGTCCCCTTGTCCAGGGCCTGTCGGGCCTCGGCGGCGTCGCCGGTGAAGATGCCGATGTGGCCGCCGCGCAGGGCCTTGAGCGCCTCGCCGCCGCCCTCGAACGATACGAAGCGCATGCGCTTGGGGTCTTGCCCAGCGGCGCGCGTCAGCAGCGCGGCCTTCATCCAGTCCTGGCTGCCCAGCGTGCCGCCCGCGCCAAACACCACGCGCGCCGGGTCCTTGCGCAGCGCGGCCACCACATCCTGCAGGCGCTGGTGGGGCGAATCGCGGTGCACGGCCACCACGCCATAGTCGGTGCCCAGCGTGGCGATCCAGCGCACGGCGCTCACCGGGTGGGGGCCGAAGCGGCCTTGCGCGATGTTGAGCAGCGAGCCGCTGGAGAACGCCACCAGCGTGCCCGGCCCGCCCAGCCGGCCGGTGGCTATCTGGTCGAACGCCACGGCGCCAATGCCGCCGGGCAGGTAGCGCGTGTGCAGCGCAGGTCGGCTGGGGCGCACGGCCTGGACGGCCTGCGCGGCCAGGCCGCAAGTCAGGTCGAACCCGCCGCCCGGACGTGATGGGGCCACACATTCCGCTGCCTCGGTGGAGGCGTCGCTCGCCTGCGCTGCGGACCACCAGGCCGAGGCCGACCCTGCGGCCAGCGCCAGCAGGGCTTGCCGGCGGGAACGGCCACCGGGATGTGTGGCGTGCGTGTGAAAGGGACGCATGGACGGGCTGGGGGAAGAAAGGAACGGATCGGCCAATGGTGCAGTATCCGGTCAGTCGGGGCGCTGGGGCCGTGGCCACCACAGGATGGCCAGCAGGCCGTGGCCGCCGGGCCGGTCTTCCAGGCGCAGCGTGCCGCGGTGCCGTTCGGCAATCGACCGCGCAATCGCCAGGCCCAGGCCCGATCCACCCACTGCCGCCTGCGAACCGCGCCGGTAGCGTTGGCCCAGCGCATTGCGCTCGCTTGCGGGCAGGCCGGGGCCGTTGTCCTCCACGCTGACGCTCCAACCCAGCCCATCGCCCGCAGCCGACACCGTGACTGTGCCCTGCGCGGGCGTGTAGGCAATCGCGTTGGCCGCCAGGTTGGTCAGCGCTTCGCGCAGCAGGCCGCTGTCGCCCACGGCCATGAACTCGGGCGCAGGGGTGTGGATGCCAAAGTCGATCTGCCGTGCACGGGCGCGGGGCAGCAGCTCCAGCGCCACGGCGCGCAGCAGCGCGGCCAGGTCGAACGGGGCCAGCTCCACTGCTGCTGTGTCGCTGCGGCCCAGGGCCAGCAGCTGCTGGGTGCTGCGCGTGGCGCGCGCGATCTCGCCGCCGATGGCGTCCAGGGTGTGCTGCACCTGGGCGGCGTCGGCTTCGCGCCGGGCGTAGTCGATCTGCATCTGCAGCGTGGTGAGGTGGGTGCGCAGCTGGTGCGAGGCATCGTCGAGAAACTGTCGCTGCTGCGCCACCAGGTCCTGCGTGCGCGCCATCTGCTGGTTGGCGGCGGCCACCAGCGGCCGGATGTCGGCGGGAAGGTCGGTATCCGCCATGGGGGTCATGTCGTCGGGGCTGCGCGCCTCCACCTCACGCGCCACGCGCGCCAGCGGCCGCAGCGCTACGGCCAGCGTGGCGGCGGTGCCCAGCACCATGAGGGCCAGCACCAGCGTGTCGCGCAGTGCCGCCCGGCGAACGAAGCGGCGGGTGAACTCCTGCCGCGAGCGGGTGCTTTCGGCCACCTGCACCAGGACGCTGCCGGCATCGGCCCCTGCCCCGGGTGCGGGGCCTTCCACCGCGCGGCGGTAGGCGGCCAGCCGCACGGATTCGCCGAAGTAGGTGGCGTCGTAAAAGCGAGGCACGTCAGGCTCCAGTGGGCCCGGCGGAAGGGGCAGGTCGGCATTGCCCAGCTCGACCAGCCCATCGGACGAAGCCACGCGGAAATACACGTTGCCGCTGGCCGTGAGCTCGAAGAATTCGAGCATGGTGTAGGGCAGTTCGGCCGACAGGCCGCCTGATGCGGTGGAGATATTGGCGTCAATGGATTTGAGCGCGCCCAGCAGCGAGCGGTCGTAGGCCGCGTTGGCGGCCTCCAGCGCGTCGTGCCGTGTCATCCACAGCTCCACGCCCGTCACCACGGCCAGCAGCGGCAGCAGCAGCATGGCCAGCAGGCGCCACAGGCTGGCGCGGCGCAGACGTTGTATCAAAGACATGGCAGCGGACTCCGCCGCAAAGAACAGGGAGCGGTCCTGAACATGCGCGTGGCCCACGCCAGTGCCACCGTGGAACTGGCTTTGCCAGGCCACGGGTGGCGTCCCCCCTCAGGGGGGAAGACGCGCAGCGTCTCAGGGGGGAGCCACATCATTTGCTTCGAGCGCATAGCCCAGGCCGCGGAGCGTAGTGATGCGCACGCCGCTGCCATCGAGCCGCTTGCGCAGGCGGTGCACGAACACTTCCACGGCTTCGGGGTGCACGTCCTCGTCGTCAGAGAACACGCGGTCCAGGATCTGCTGCTTGGAGAACGGCTCGCCGCTGCGCTGCACCAGCACGCGCAGCACGGCGTGCTCGCGCGGCGACAGGGCCAGGGGCTCGCCGTGCAGCGTGAATTGCTTGCGCGGGTTGTCGTACACCAGCGCGCCGCAGGCCAGACGCGGGTGCTCGTTGCCGCGCGCGCGGCGCACCAGGGCGTGCAGGCGGGCTTCCAGCTCGGCCAGCTCGAACGGCTTGGCCAGAAAGTCGTCGGCCCCGGCGTTGAGCGAGCGCACGCGCTCGTCCAGCGAATCGCGGGCTGTCAGGATCAGGGCGGGCAGCCGCTGGTCGCGGTCGCGCAGGCGCTGCAGCACGGCCTGGCCGTCCAGCCCGGGCAAGCCCAGGTCCAGCACCAGAGCGTCGTAGTTGTCATGCTGCTGCAGCGCACGGTCCGCCAAGCGTCCATCGTTCACCCATTCCACCTGAATGCCCGCGTGCTCCAGCGCGCGGCTGAGCCAGGTGCCCAGGTTGTGGTCGTCTTCGGCGAGCAGGATGCGCATGGATGGAATGCTACTGGCGTTCGGCGATAGTTCCCTGTGCCCCCGGCGGTTGCAACCGGCGTACTCCAGACCATTGCCACCGTGGAACTGGCTTTCGCCAGGCCACGGGTGGCGTCCCCCTTGGGGGAAGACCCGAAACGGCTCTGGGGGTTAGTCCGGCTTCACCTGGGCGCGTTTGATCACCTTCTGCCAGCGGGTCTGCTCGGCCGCGATGAACTGCGCGAACTGTTCCGGTGTCCCTCCAATGGCCTCGGCAGCGTCGCCCGTCAGGCGCTTGAGCGCGTCGGGGGCCTTGACGGCCTTGGCCGTTTCGGCGGCGAGCTTGTCCAGGTGTTCCTTGGGCAGGCTCGCGGGGGCCAGCATCCCGTACCACTGCGTCATCTCGAAGCCCGGAAAGCCTTGCTCGGCCACCGTGGGCACATCGGGAAGCTGCGGCAGGCGCTGGGTGGAGCCGGTGGCGATGCAGCGCACCTTGCCCGACTTGATGAACGGCAGCAGGGCCGCGGCGCCCACCGATGCAGCGTCGAGGCGGCCTGACAGCAGGTCGGTCATCATCGGGCCGGTGCCGCGGTAGGGCACATGCAGCATGAAGATTTCTGCGGTCATCTTGAGATACTCGAACGCCAGATGGCCTGCGCTGCCATTGCCTGCTGAGCCGTAGCTGAGCTTGGCCGGGTTCTTCTTCGCGTAGGCGATGAACTCCTTGAGGTTCTTGGCGGGCACGTCAGGGTGCACCACGTACAGGCTGGGCACCTTGGCCAGCAGGCTCACGGGCTTGAAGTCCTTGTTGGCGTCGTAGGGCAGCTTGTCGAAGATGTAGGGGTTGACGGCCAGGGTGCCGATGTGGCCGAGGATCAGCGTGTGCTGGTCTTCGGCGCGGGCGACTTCCTGCATGGCGATGTTGCCGGCCGCGCCGGGCTTGTTGTCCACGAACACGCTCTGGCCCAGGGTCTTGCTCAGTTCCGCCGCTGTGGAGCGCGCCACGATTTCGGAGCTGCCACCGGGGGCGAACGGCACGACAAAGCGGATCGATTTGCTGGGCCACGTTCCCTGGGCCGAGGCGGAGGCGGGCAGCAGGCCGCCCAGCGCCAGCGCGCCCCCCGCGCCCAGCCATTGGCGGCGTGTGATCGTTGGGGAGGAGAGAAAGGGGAAGGTGTCTGGCAGCATGGTGTGTTGTCTCCAAAAGCCTGGCCGATGGTATGGGCCTAGGGGTTGAAATGCCCCGATGGTCGCTGGCGCGGGCTTTCGGAATGCTGTCAGTCGGCCTGGGGTTTTCCCGAGGCTGCAGGCCTCATCCTGCGAGCGCTGCCACCGCCGTGCCGCTGAGTACTGCGCCTTCGAGCGTGGCGGGATAGGGGCCGTCCACATAGTCGCCGCAGGCCGTCAGACCGCCGAGGCCCGGCACCACCTGCTGTGCCGGGCGCTGCAGGCCTGGAGTGCAGGCAAAGGTGGCGCGTTTTTCCACCACGGTCAGTACGGGCTGCAAGCCAGGCAGCGCCAGCTGCTCGGCGGCCTGCTGCAGCACTTGCTGTTCGGTCTGCTGGCGCTCGCCGTTGCTGGCGCTCACGACGAAGGCCAGCAGGCCTTGATGGCCGTCGAGCCGGCCTCGATCGAACACGAACTGTGCGGGGCGTTGGGCCGTGTTGCGCAGCGCGAGCATCGGTTGCGGCAGGCGCGCGCCGCTGGCATGGGCGTACACGGTGGCGATGGCTTCGAACCGAAGGCTGCTGGCCTGGGCGCTCCAGCGGCCCGCGTCCGCCAACCCTGCCATGCCCGCCACACCTGCCACGAGGCGGCTGGCCTCCCACGAGGGGCAAGCCAGGGTGACATGGTCGAACACGTCTGGGGGCGCGGCGTTGCGGACGGCGCCGCCTTCACCGACTGCGCCCTGCACACCGGTGACTTCCGCTGCGGGGGGCGTAGTGGCGCACACGACTTGCCAGCGCCCGCCTGGGAGGGGTTCGATGCGCAGCACGCGCTGGCCCGTGAGCACCTGGGCGGCGCGGCCGGGCTGCTGCAGCCAGTGCGCCGCGGCCTGTGGAAACAGGCTTCCCAAGTCTGAGCGCGGCAGCAGCAGGTTGGAGCCGCCCCGGCCGCTGAAGAGACTGTCTTGCAGCACCCGCAAAAACACCTGGCCGCTGGCCTCTCGCGCGGGGGTGTTCAGGGCGGACACGCACAGCGGATCGATGAACTCCGCCATCAGCCGGGGCGTGAGCGGCGCGCACAGCTGCGCCACCGAGGTATCGGCGGCGCACCGGAATCCGCGCAGTTGCCAGGCGGTCGCCGTGCGCAGCAGGGCCAGCTTGTCGGCCCAGCCCCAACCCTTGGCGCGCAGGATGCCCAGCAGCGCGTCGAACGGCGGTGCAAGGTCGGGCAGTTGCAGGCCCTGCCCATCGGGGAACTGCAGGGTGAGCGGCAGGCGCAGCAGCGCCGCGTCGGGGTCCACGCCCACCAGCCGCATCAGGCGCAGGCTCTCGGTATAGGCGCCGATGAGAATGTGCTGCCCGTTGTCCAGCACCGCCGAGCTGCCGTCGGGCAGCGTCGCGGGCACGGCACGTGCGCGGCCACCCACGGCGCGGGCCGCCTCGAACACCGTGACCTGCCGGCCGGCCTGCGCGTGTGCGATGGCTGCGGCCATGCCGGCCCAGCCCGCGCCGATGACGGCGACCTTCATGATGCGGCGGGACGCGGTTTGGCCGCCGGGGCGGGCTGTGCAGCGAGCGCGGCCTTGCAAGACGCCTGCACGTCGGCAGGGGCGGTGCGCAGCACGGCAGGGTCGGCGCAGCGGGTGCGCAGTTCATTCTGTGCCGCGCGGTGGCCGGCCGAGGCGGCATGTGCCAACAGGCGCACCCCGGCCAGGCTGACCTCGGCGGCGGCGGACGGAGAGAGCGACGAGGGGGAAGAGGGCGAGGGCGCAGCAGGCGTTGCCGTGGCGCCCCCCTTGGTGGACGCCGACAGCGGCGCAGCGGGAGCCGGCTGCTGCAGCGTTTTGGCACCGTGCACCTGGGGCATGTGCTCAATGACGCTGAAGTCGCCCGTCTTGCCCGCCTGCGCCACCATGCGCTCATAAAGCCCCATCATGGCGGCGGTATCGGTGCCCGTCAGGCTGGCGGCGGGCTTGGCCAGGTACGCAGCCACTTCCGGCGGCAGTGCCGCGTTGACGGCGCTGAAACCGTGGGCGGCACCGCCCGCCGCTTCGGCCGTGCCCGCGGCCTTGCCGCCTGCCCGGGCCGCTTCATCGGCCAGCGTAGCGGCCGACTTGCCGGCAACGCCCGCCGCCGTGGCCGCTTCACCCGCCGCCCCGGCGGCACCCGCAGCGCCCGCGGTCTTGCCGGCCGCACTGCCTGCCGCTTTGCCCGCACCACTCGCCGCCTTGCCGAGCAAGCCCCAGAAGGCGTGCGCGGGCAGCGGAAACGTTGCACAACCCACAGCGGCCAGGGCCAGCACGGCCCCTGCTGCTGCTGGGCGACAGGCAAATGAAGAGGAGGGCGCTGGCGAGACCATGGCGCGCGGTGGGGCGGTGCGTTGGGAACCCATGGCGCTACATGCGCCCCAGCGCCTGCACCTTCCAGGCCAGCCAGAACTTGCGCAGCGGCGTGAGCCGAATGCGCTGGTGCAACACCTGGAAGTTGTCGTGCTCGATCTCGCGCAGCAGCGTGCGATAGATGTTGGCCATCATGAGGCCGGGCTTCTGGGTGCGGCGGTCGGCATCGGGCAACAGCGCCAGGGCCTCGTCATAAAGGCGGTGCGCTCGCTCGGCCTGAAAACGCATGAGTGCCGTGAATCGGTCCGAGTAGGTGCGCTTGAGGATCTCGTGCGCCTTCACGTCGAACTGCTGCAGCTCGTTCACGGGCAGGTAGATGCGGCCCAGCATGGCGTCTTCGCCCACGTCGCGGATGATGTTGGTGAGCTGGAAGGCCAGGCCCAGCGTATGGGCGTATTCGGTGGTGCGCGGGTCGGTCTGGCCGAAGATGCGCGCTGCCACCTCGCCCACAATGCCGGCCACCAGGTGGCAGTAGCTCTTGAGGCCCGCGAAGTCCAGGTAGCGGGTCTGCTCCAGGTCCATCTGGCAGCCGTCGATGACGGCTTGCAGGTGGCGTTGTTCAATGCCGTAGTCGGCCGCCAGCGGCATGAGCGCCAGCATCACGGGGTGGGTGGGCTGTCCTGCATAGGCCTTGGCCACCTCGGCCTGCCACCAGGCAAGCTTGGTGCGGGCCACGCCAGGGTCGGTCACTTCATCGACCACATCATCCACTTCGCGGCAGAACGCATAGAACGCCGTGATGGCCGCGCGGCGCGGCGCGGGCAGGAAAAGAAAGGCGTAATAGAAGCTGCTGCCCGAGGCCACGGCTTTTTGCTGTACGTATTGCTGCGGGGTCATGGGGCGGGATTGTCCCATGGCGGGCCGGGCGCGCTGCGGCGCTTCGACTGCCAAAAATCGGCCTTCGGGGCGTTGTCGGCAGCCGCGCGGTGGCGGCTGCGTCCCCTCAAAAAGCGATCTGCTCCACGCCCACGTCGCTGGGCCGCTTGAGCGCCTCACGCAGGAAGACGTTCATGGGCAAAGGGCCCTGATCGGAGTTGAACCATTTCTTGTACAGGGCCGTCAGTTCACCGGTCTGGATCATGCGGCGGGTTACGTGGTCCACCAGTTCCTTGAACTTGGGGTCCTGCCGGCGCAGGCCGATGCTGTAGGGCTCGATGGACAGCCGCTTTTCAAGGAAGTGGTAATCGCCCATGGCCTTGCCCAGTCGGGTCATGGGGCTCCAAAGGCCCGCGTCATCGGCAAAGACCGCGTCGGCCTCGCCCCGGGTGAGGGCGGCCAGGCCCTGTTCCGTGCTGTCGACCAGCACGTAGGTGAACTTGCGGTGGTAGGTGCGCTCGTTGGCCGCGAGCAAGCTGTCGTTGGTGGTCTTGCGTTCCACGGCGATGCGTTTGCCCTGCAAGTCGTCCAGCGTCTTGATGCCGGAGTCCTTGCGCACCAGGAACGCCGTGGTGGCAATGAAGATGTGATGGCTGAACGCGACTTCCTTCTGGCGCTCCAGTGTGTTGGTGGTGGTGCCGCATTCCACGTCGACGACATGGCTCTTCACATCGGAGAGGCGGTTCTTTCCGTCGACCAGTACGTAGGTCAGCCGCAGGTCGGGCCGCTTGAGCTCTTTCTTGACCTCCTC
>NZ_JALEGG010000281.1 GCF_022763525.1 Acidovorax sp. | reverse complement strand
GCCCCTTGGCCGAACAGGTGGCAGAGCTGGAGCGCCGTGCCATCGCCGCCGCGATGAAAGTGCACGGCGGCAACAAGCTGGCGACCGCCCGGCAGCTCGGTATCTCGCGCGCCACGCTCTATGGACGTCTGGAAAACCCTGATTAGATCTTGAACAATTGTCTGAAATTCAGGCAATTTCAATGTATTGAAATTAGACAGAATCAGCCCGGTTTTTGCAGCACTCTGTTGAAAATCAATGACTTGCAGGCTGGCACAGACTGTGCGATGGTCAGGCATCACTACAAGGAGACTCCGCCATGCATCGTCGCACCCTGGTCGCCCTGGCCACCGCTGCTGTTACCGCCGCCACGATTTCCGCTCCCGCATTTGCCCAGTCCTCCGGCGAGATCCGCATCGCCCACATCTACAGCAAGACCGGCCCGCTGGAGGCCTACGGCAAGCAGACCCAGACCGGACTGATGATGGGCCTGAACTACGCCACCGGCGGCAGCATGACGGTGAATGGCAAGAAGCTGGTCGTGATCGAGAAGGACGACCAGGGCAAGCCCGACCTGGGCAAGAGCCTGCTGGCCACCGCGTACTCCGACGACAAGGCGGACATTGCCGTCGGCCCCACGGCATCGGGCGTGGCGCTGGCCATGCTGCCGGTGGCCGAGGAATACAAGAAGATCCTGCTGGTGGAGCCGGCCGTGGCCGATTCGATCACGGGTGACAAGTGGAACAAGTACATCTTCCGCACCGGGCGCAACTCCAGCCAGGACGCCATCTCCAACGCCGTGGCGGTGGACAAGGAAGGCACGACCATTGCCACGCTGGCACAGGACAACGCCTTTGGCCGCGACGGGGTGAAGGCATTCAAGGATGCGGTCAAGAAAGCCAAGGTAGCGCACGAGGAGTACCTGCCCGCCGCCACCACCGACTTCACCGCCGGTGCCCAGCGCCTGATCGATAAGCTCAAGGACCAGCCCGGCCGCAAGATCATCTGGATCGTCTGGGCCGGTGCCGGCAATCCGTTCAAGATCGCCGACATGGACTTGAAGCGCTATGGCATCGAGATCTCCACCGGCGGCAACATCCTGCCGGCTATGGCCAGCTACAAGAACTTCCCCGGCATGGAAGGCGCCACGTACTACTACTTCGGCATCCCCAAGAACCCCGTGAACGAAGCCCTGGTGGCCGCGCACTACAAGGAGTTCAAGGCACCGCCGGACTTCTTCACCGCCGGTGGTTTCAGCTCCGCCATGGCGCTGGTCACGGCCCTGAAGGCAACGGGTGGCGACACCAACACCAACAAGCTCATCAAGACCATGGAGGGCATGAGCTTTGACACCCCCAAGGGCAAGATGACCTTCCGCAAGGAAGACCACCAGGCCATGCAGAGCATGTACCACTTCAAGATCAAGGTGGACCCGGCCTTTGCCTGGGGCGTGCCCGAGCTGGTGCGCGAGATCAAGCCGGAAGAAATGAACGTGCCGATTCGCAACAAGCGATAGGCCGTCTTTTCGATGCGTTAGCGAGGCCCGACGGACAGGATCCCTCCTGTTCCTTCGGGGTTCATCCCGCAGGGGCGGCCGCCCCTTTTTTTCCAGTGAATTGATACATGAACCTCCGGGTTGACACGGGGGCTGGGTCAGACTTTCTCAAAATTATTTGGAGACAAGACAACATGGCATTCAATTTCATCCGGGCGGCTGCAGCAGGTGCTGCCTTGGCACTGTGCGCCTCGGGCGGCGCATACGCAGCGGTCAACCTTCCCGCCCTCAAGATCGACAAGACGCAGACCACGGTTTCCGGCCTGTCCTCGGGCGGCTTCATGGCCGTGCAGCTGCATGTGGCGTACTCGGCCACGTTTGCCAAAGGCGTGGGTGTGGTGGCCGGCGGCCCGTTCTATTGCGCCGAGGGCTCAGTCGTCAATGCCACCGGGCGCTGCATGGCCAGCCCCGCGGGCATTCCCACCAGCACGCTGGTGAACACCACCAACACCTGGGCCGGCCAGGGCGTGATCGACCCCGTGGCCAACCTGCAGAACTCCAAGGTCTACCTGTTCTCGGGCACGCTCGACAGCGTGGTCAAGACCGGCGTGATGGATGCGCTGCGCACCTACTACAACAGCTTCGTGCCAGCGGCCAACGTGGTCTACAAGAAGGACATCGCATCAGAGCACGCGATGGTGACGGACGACTACGGCAACGGCTGCTCCACCAAGGGTGCCCCCTACATCAGCGACTGCAACTTCGACCTGGCAGGCGCCATGCTGCAGCACCTGTACGGCACGTTGAACGCACGCAACAACGCCACGCTGCCCACCGGCAATTTCATCGAGTTCAACCAGAGCGAATTCATCTCCAACCACGGCATGGCCACCACGGGCTGGGCCTATGTGCCCCAGGCCTGCCAGGCGGGTGGCACGGCCACCTGCAAGCTGCATGTGGTGCTGCATGGCTGCAAGCAGAACGTCAGTGACGTGCAGCAGCAGTACGTGCGCAACACGGGCTACAACCGCTGGGCCGATTCCAACAACATCGTGGTGCTGTACCCGCAGACCAGCCTGGCAGCCACCAACAGCTGCTGGGACTGGTGGGGCTATGACAGCGCCAACTATTCCAAGAAATCCGGCCCGCAGATGGCTGCCATCAAGGCCATGGTGGACCGCGTGGGAAGCGGTGGAACCACCAACCCGCCGGTGGACCTGCCAGCCCCCACGGGCGTGAGCACCTCGGGCGCCACGGCCAACAGCATGGCGATTGGCTGGAACGCCGTGAGCGGCGCGGCCAGCTACAACGTGTACCGCAACGGCAACAAGACCAATGCGCTGCCCGTGACCGCCACGAACTTCACCGACACAGGCCTGGCCGCATCCACCACCTACAGCTGGACGGTGCGTGCTGCCGATGCCAACGGTGCCGAGGGCGCCGTGTCCGCCGCTGCATCCGGCACCACGCTGGCCGCATCGGGCGGCGGCACGGGCACTTGCACCACGGCCAGCAACTACGCCCACACCATGGCAGGCCGTGCCTACGTGTATGGCGGCTACACCTTTGCGCTGGGTTCCAACCAGAGCATGGGGCTGTGGAACATCTTTGTGAACAACACGCTGAAACAGACAAGCCCCAACTACTACGTCATCGGTTCCTGCCCTTGACCATGCGCTGAACGCCACGCGCCCTGGCACCGCGAGGGCAGGGCGCCCGGCAATCCAGAAAGACGACGACCGTGAAAGTGAACCACCACCCATGAGCACCTTGGCCACCAAGGACTTGACCATCCGCTTTGGCGGCCACGTGGCGGTCAATGCCGTGACCTGCTCCTTTGAGCCTGGCACGCTGACCGCCATCGTGGGCCCCAACGGCGCAGGCAAGACAACGTACTTCAACCTCATCTCGGGCCAGTTGCGCGCCACCAGCGGCAGCGTCACGCTGGGCGGGCAGGACCTGACCGGGCAGTCCGTTTCGGCCCGCACGCATGCAGGCCTGGGCCGGGCGTTCCAGCTCACCAACCTGTTCCCCAACCTCAGCGTGCTGGAGAACGTGCGCCTGGCCGTGCAGGCCACGCAAGAGGGCAAACACCGCCGGGGCCTGAACCTGTGGAGCATCTGGAGCGACCACCGTGCGCTGACCGAGCGTGCTGAATCCATCCTGCAGACGGTGGCCATGTACGAGCGTCGCGACACGCCCGTGGCCAGCCTGCCGCATGGCGACCAGCGCAAACTCGAAGTGGCGCTGCTCATGGCGCTGGAGCCGCAGGTCTACATGTTCGACGAGCCCACGGCCGGCATGAGCCACGACGAGGCCCCTGTGATCCTGAACCTGATCCGCGAGCTGAAGAAGGACAAGACCAAGATCATCCTGCTGGTGGAGCACAAGATGGACGTGGTGCGCGAGCTGGCCGACCGCATCATCGTGCTGACCAATGGCACCCTGGTGGCCGATGGCGTGCCCGCCGAAGTGATCGCATCACCCGTGGTGCAAGAGGCCTACCTGGGCGTGAGCAAGGAGGCCGCAGCATGACCACCATCAACAACACGGGCAACCTGCTCGAACTCCAGGGCGTGCACACGCACATCGGCGCGTACCACATCCTGCACGGCGTCGATCTGGCCGTGCCCAAGGGCCAGCTCACCATGCTGCTGGGCCGCAACGGCGCGGGCAAGACCACCACACTGCGCACCATCATGGGCCTGTGGCATGCGTCCCAGGGCTCCATCCACTTTGGTGGCCGCGACATCACGGCGATGAACACCCCCGCCATCGCGAGCCTGAACATCGCCTACGTTCCAGAGAACATGGGCATCTTTGCCGACCTCACGGTCAAGGAAAACATGCTGCTGGCCGCCCGCAGCGCCAGCAACGCCGCGCAGATGGACGAGGCGCGGCTGCAGTGGATCTTCAAGCTCTTCCCCGCTGTGGAGAAGTTCTGGAACCATCCGGCCGGCAAGCTCAGCGGCGGGCAAAAGCAGATGGTGGCCGTGAGCCGTGCCATCGTCGAGCCGCGCGACCTGCTCATCGTGGACGAGCCCAGCAAGGGCCTCGCGCCCGCGATCATCAACAACATGATCGACGCGTTCGACCAGCTCAAGAAGAGCGGCGTGACCATCCTGCTGGTCGAGCAGAACATCAACTTCGCCAAGCGCCTGGGCGACACCGTGGCCGTGATGGACAACGGCCAGGTGGTGCACGCGGGCAGCATGGCCGCGCTGGCCGAGGACGAAGCACTGCAGCGCTCGCTGCTGGGGTTGGCACTATGAGTTGCGTTTTCAGTTTCAAGCCTTTTTGGCCTGCAGCGCTTGATGGTCAAGCGCAAGCAGCTATTAAAAACATAGTGCAAGGGGCGACAGCATGACCGCCGTGCGTGATTTCGACTGGAAGCCCCTGGCGTTGGTACCCGCGTTGGCGCTGCTGGTGTTGCCCTTCGTCGGCTCGCCCAGCACCTGGCTCACGCTCACCGTGGCCGGGCTGGCGATGGGCATGATCATCTTCATCATCGCCTCGGGCCTCACGCTGGTGTTCGGGCTGATGGACGTGCTGAATTTCGGTCACGGCGTGTTCATCGCCTTGGGCGCCTTCGTGGCGACCAGCGTGCTGGGCGCCATGGGCGACTACACGCAGAGCGCCGAGCTGTGGCGCAACCTGCTGGCCGTGCTCCCTGCCATGCTGGTGGCGATGGCGGTGGCGGGCGCCGTGGGCCTGGCGTTCGAGCGCTTCATCGTGCGGCCCGTGTACGGTCAGCACTTGAAGCAGATCCTCATCACCATGGGCGGGATGATCATTGGCGAAGAACTCATCAAGGTCATCTGGGGCCCCGCGCAGATCCCGCTGCCGCTGCCCGAAGCCATGCGCGGCTCGCTGCTGGTGGGGGATGCTGCCATCGAAAAGTACCGCCTGATCGCGGTGGCTGTGGGCCTGGTGGTTTTCGGCCTGCTAGCCTGGACGCTGTCGCGCACCAAGGTGGGCCTGCTCATTCGCGCTGGCGTGCAAGACCGCGAGATGGTGGAGAGCCTGGGCTACCGCATCCGCCGGCTGTTCGTGGGGGTGTTCGTGGTGGGCTCGGCCCTGGCGGGCCTGGGCGGTGTGATGTGGGGGCTTTACCAGCAGAACGTGATCCCGCAGATGGGCGCACAGGTCAATGTGCTGATCTTCATCGTGATCATCATCGGAGGCCTCGGCAGCACGGGTGGTGCGCTCATCGGCGCGCTGCTGGTGGGGCTGATGGCCAACTACACGGGCTTTCTGGTGCCCAAGGTGGCGCTGTTCTCCAACATCGCGTTGATGGTGGCCATCTTGCTGTGGCGCCCCCAGGGTGTCTATCCAGTTGCCAACCGCTGATGAGGAGTTTCTAGAAATGTTGAACCGACTTCTCTCTGGCGACTACCCGCGCAGCAAGGTGCTGGCGGTGATCCTGGTGGCCATCCTCATCGGCCTGGCGTTTGCCCCGTTCCTGTTCCCCGGCGTCAAGGCGCTGTCGGTGGCGGCCAAGGTGCTGATCTTCGTGGTGCTGGTCGCGAGCTTCGACCTGCTGCTGGGCTACACCGGCATCGTGAGCTTTGCGCACACCATGTTCTTTGGCATCGGTGCCTATGGCATTGCGGTGGCCACCACCCGCCTGGGGCCTACCTGGACGGCGCTGGGAGTGGGCCTGGGGGGCGCGCTGGTGCTCTCGCTGCTGCTGTCGCTCGCTGTGGGGCTGTTCTCGCTGCGCGTGCGCGCCATCTTCTTCGCCATGATCACGCTGGCGGTGGCCGCTGCGTTCCAGACGCTGGCCTCGCAGCTGTCGGACATCACCGGCGGCGAAGATGGCCTGACCTTCAAGGTACCCGAGTTGCTTTCGCCCAGTTTCGAGCCCTTCGAAGAGCCCTTCCTGGGCGTGACCATCGACGGCCGGCTGATCTGCTACTACCTGCTGTTCGTTGCTGCCGTGGCGCTGGTGCTGGCCCTGCTGCGCATCGTCAACTCGCCGTTTGGCCGCGTGCTGCAGGCCATCCGCGAGAACGAATTCCGCGCCGAGGCCATCGGCTACCGCGTCGTGGTGTACCGCACCACGTCCAGCGTGCTGTCCGCTCTGTTCGCCACGCTGGCGGGCGCCATGCTCGCCCTCTGGCTGCGCTACAACGGGCCGGACACTTCGCTCAGCTTTGAAATCATGATGGACTGCCTGCTCATCGTGGTGATCGGGGGCATGGGCACCATCTATGGCTCGGCCATCGGGGCCGTGCTCTTCCTGGTGGCGCAAAGCTACCTGCAGGATCTGCTGCGGCTGGGCAGCGAGGCCACCGCCGGCCTGCCCTGGCTGTCTGCACTGCTGTCGCCCGACCGGTGGCTGCTGTGGCTGGGCGTGCTCTTCGTCCTTTCGGTTTACTACTTCCCTACCGGTGTGGTGGGGCGCCTGCGCGCGGCAGCGGCGCGCAAGGCGGGGTGATGGCCCGGGCCGCGCCGGGGGACCGGCGTGGCCAGGGTGTGTGGGTGAGCTGTGCAACAAGACGCAAAGAAAAAACTCCCGGAGACAAGCACATGAAGATGAGCATCAAGAACCTGCGTTCCCGTCCCCTTTCTCGTCCGTTCATGCCCGCAGCGTTGGCCGCTGCGGTGTTGGCTGCCTGCGGCGGCAGTGACGGCGACAGCGCCGCCCCCAACACCAAGCCCAGCTACCTGGGCGCCATCAGCGAGACCACGTACGACGGCACCAGCAACGACCTGCTCACGGCGGGCCTGGGCGCCTCGGGCCTGGCCGCGGCCGCGCCGCCCGCGTTTGCCGACCCCCTCCATCCCACGGCGGCCGAGCTGCGCCGCGCCGCCATTCACGCCAACTACCGCGCCATGCTCGACATGACGGCGGCTGGCGGTTACGGCACGCTTTATGGCCCCAACGTGGATGC
>NZ_JALEGG010000280.1 GCF_022763525.1 Acidovorax sp. | reverse complement strand
TTGCGGTTCATGGTGATGGCTCCTTGATAAAGAGAGGTTAGAAATGGGCGCGATTCGGTTGCGCTTTGCCTACAGGGATTGAAACCGGCGCGATCCAGGCCAGGGCCGCCGTGCAAGGGCCGCCCCGCCGCACGGGCGGCGTCCCCCTTAGGGGGAAGGCGCGAAGCGACTCAGGGGGTGTTCACGCTTTGGCGCGCGTCACCAGAAAGTCCACGATGTGGTTGCGCAGCGCGTAGTAGCCGTCCAGGTGATGCAGGCTGGTGCGCGTGCGTTCGCGTGGCAGCGGGTTCACCACCACCTCGGCGATGCCGCCGGGGCGGTAGCCCTCGGGCGTCTCGTTGCCGTTGCTCATCAGCAGGATGCGGTCGGCCAGCAAGATGGCTTCGTCCACATCGTGGGTGATCATAAAAACCGTCTGCTGCGTCTGGCGCACGATGGCCATCAGCTCGTCCTGGATGGTGCCGCGCGTGAGCGCATCCAGTGCGCCAAAGGGTTCATCCAGCAGCAACATCTTGGGCTGGATGGAGAACGCGCGCGCAATGCCCACGCGCTGCTTCATACCGCCTGAGAGCTGTGAGGGCTTCTTGTCAATGGCGGGGCTCAGTCCCACCAGCGCCACGAACTTCTCCACATGCGCATCCACCTGGCTCTTCTTCCAGTCGGGCCAGCGCGACTTCACGGCAAACGCGATGTTCTGGCGCACCGTGAGCCAGGGCATGAGCGCGTGGCTCTGGAACACCACGCCCCGGTCCAGACTGGGACCGGCCACTTCGCGCCCGTCCATGATGACGGTGCCCGAGGTGGCGGTGTCCAGCCCCGCCAGCACGTTCAGGATGGTGGTCTTGCCACAGCCCGAGTGGCCAATGATGCAGACGAACTCGCCCTTGTCGAGCGTGAACGACACATCGGCAAACACGGGCTTGGCGGGCACAAAAGCCTTGCTCAGCCGGTCGATCTGGAGGAAGCCTTGGGTCACGGCAGAGGCCTTTCGTTGCGGGGCGTCAGTGGCAAGAGGGGCTGGAACAGCCGGGCGCTGGGCGACATCACTCCACATAGGTCACCACCTTCTGCAGCTGGCCGAAGGCCAGGTCGAGCAACATGCCCACCACGCCAATCACCAGGATGGCAAAGATCACGTTGGTGAGCGACAGGTTGTTCCACTCGTTCCACACGAAGTAGCCAATCCCCGTGCCGCCCACCAGCATCTCGGCCGCCACGATCACCAGCCAGGCGATGCCCATGCTGATGCGCATGCCCGTGAGGATGGTGGGCGCTGCGGCGGGCAAGATCACCAGGAAGGCCTTGCGCAGCGGGTTGACCTGCAGCGTGGCCGACACGTTGAGCCACTCGCGCTTGACCGATGCCACGCCAAACGCCGTGTTCACCAGCATGGGCCACACCGAGCAGATGAAGATCACAAAGATGCCCGAGATGGATGAGTCTTTGATGGTGTAGAGCGCGAGCGGCATCCACGCCAGCGGGCTGATGGGTTTAAGCACCTGGATGAAGGGGTCGAACGCACGGCGCAGCAGCGGCGACATGCCGATGATGAAACCGAGCGGTATCGCCACCAGGCAGGCCAGGCCAAAGCCCAGCGCCACGCGGCCCAGCGAGTGCGCCAGCTGGATGGCGATGCCCTTGTCGTTGGGTCCGTTGTCGTAGAACGGGTTGGACAGGTGGCTCCACACCGTGCTGCCCATGGCACCCAGCGTGGGAAAGCCGCCGCTTTTGGACGCGCCCGGGTCCTTGCCCATCATCTTGGCGTACTCGATCTGCTCGGCCGTCATGCCCGCCGTGCCGCCGCTGGCACCCGACGAAGACGTGGCCACGTACCAGATGCCCAGCAGTGTCAGGAAGATGAGCACGGACAGCAGGCCCCCGCGCAGGTTGAGGTTCTTGGCGGCAGTCATGTCATGCCGCCTTGCGGATGGGGAAGCTCTTCGCGTATTCGGCAGCCTTCGCCGCATCGAACTCGCGACCCATGATCTTGAACTTGGGGTACGCGCCCTCTGGCACCTTCTGGTCCAGCGCCTTCATCTGCTTTTTCGCGTCGGTGATGAGGAACACTTTTTCGGCGATCTGCTTGTAGTCCACATCGCCCTTGATGTAGCCCCAGCGCTGCATCTGCGTGAGCATCCACACGGCCATGCTCTGCCAGGGCATGGGGTCGAAGTCTGCGCGATCGGGCACGTTCTGGATCTTGCCCAGGCCATCGGCGAATTTGCCGGTGAGCACCTGATTGATCACGGCCTCGGGCTGGTTCAGGTAGGCCTGGGGCGCAATGACCTTGGCGATCAGCTCGCGGTTCTTGGGGTCGCGCGCCATGGCGGCCGAGGTGAGCACCGCGCGATACAGCGCGGCAAAGGTGTTGGGATTCTTCTGGATGAACTCGGTGCTGGTGCCGAAGGCGCAGCAAGGGTGGCCGTTCCACAGGTCCTTGGTGAGCAGGTGGATAAAGCCTACCTCCTCGAACACAGCGCGCTGGTTGAAAGGATCGGGGCCCAAGAAGCCGTCGATATTGCCCGCGCGCAGGTTGGCAACCATCTCAGCCGGTGGCACCACGCGCAGCTGCACATCGGTGTCGGGGTTCAGGCCCGCCTCGGCCAGGTAGTAGCGCAACAGGAAGTTGTGCATGCTGTACTCGAAGGGGATCGCGAACTTGAAGCCCTTCCAGTTCTTCGGATCGCGGTTGTCCTTGTGCTTGAGGCTGAGCGTGATGGCCTGGCCGTTCACGTTCTGGATGGTGGCCACGTTCATGGGTGTGGCGTTGGAGCCCAGGCCCATGGAGATCGCGAGCGGCATGGGCGAGAGGAAGTGCGTGGCGTCGTACTCCTTGTTGATCATCTTGTCCCGAATCAGCGCCCAGCCCGCTGTCTTGGTGACTTCGACATTCAGGCCCTGCTTGCTGTAGAAGCCCAGCGGGTGGGCCATGATCAGCGGCGTGGCGCAGGTGATCGGGATGAAGCCGATCTTGAGATTGGTTTTTTCCAGTGCGCCCTGTTTCTCTTGCGCCATGGCCTGCAGGCTGGCCACGGGCAACACGCTGGCAATGGCCGCCATGGCTGTGCCCTTGCCCACGGCCTTGATGAAGCGGCGGCGCACCGCGTCTTGCGGAAACAACGCCTTGACCAGCGTGGCCTCGATGAACTCGTTGCTGTACAGCTCGAACTCGCGGGTCTCGCTGCGCTGGCGCAGGGTGGCTGCAGCGGCATCGGCCGAGACCTCGGCATGGTGGTCGGCCACCGTGTGGTCGCGACCACAGCTGCATTTCAGCATCAACGGGCGGTCGGCATCGTAGGGCGAGAAGAATTCGGACATGGCACACCTCGAAGAAGTTGGTGCCAGGCGTTACGCAAAGCGCGGGCCAGTTTTTGCCGGTGCCGGCCCTCTGTCATGAATTCGTGGGTGTGGTGTCTACAGCGTGTAGGGCCAGCACTACAAATCGGTCGCGCAACGCACCGAATTCACTCTGCTGGTGTGCCGCGCGCCAGCAGAGCAAGCTCCACATCGTTGCGCGCACCGGTCTTTTCGAGGATGCGGGCGCGGTAGGTGCTCACCGTGTTGGGCGCGAGCTTGAGCTGCGCACCAATTTCGCTCACGCTCTGCCCGGCCGTGAGCAGACGGAACACTTGGTGCTCTCGATAGGAGAGCGCGTCCACCCCCGCAGGCGCGCCCTGCTGGGCGGCGCGCACCACGCCGGTGCGCTCCACCGCACCCGCCAGGGCTTGGGCCGTGGCCTCTGTCAGGTAGCGCCCGCCCGCCGCCACCTTGCGCACGGCGGCCACCATGTCGTCGGGGTCGGCGCTTTTATGCAGGTAGCCCGCTGCGCCCATCTGGATACAGCGCACCGCATATTGCCGCTCGGGGTAGGTGCTGAGCATCAGCACCGGCAGCGCAGGCCAGGCCTTGCGCAGCGCCTGCAGCACTTCAAGGCCGTCCATGCCCGGCAGGGCGATGTCCAGCAGTACCAGGTCTACGCCCAGCGCACCCGTGGGCCCTTGCAGCGCCGCGACCTGCTCCAGCACCTCGCTGCCCTGGGTGGCTTCGGCCACCACGGTGATCTCGGGCGTGCCGTTGGCGGGGTCGCCCAGCACCTGCTTGAGCCCCTCCCGCACGATGCGGTGGTCGTCTCCGATCAATACGCGAACCACGGAATTCATGACAGCTCCAGAGGAATCAGCAATTGCAGGCATGAGCCCTGCCCCGGCTCGCTGGTGATGCTCAGCTGGCCTCCCAACTGCCGCGCCCGCTCGCGCATGCCCATCACGCCATAGGCGGTGGGCGCCTCCAGCGCCTGGCGGGTGGCGCCCACGCCGTTGTCGCGCACACGCAGTTGCAGCACATCGTCCTGCACGTCAATCGCAATGTCGATGGCGCTGGCCTGCGCGTGGCGGCCCACATTGCTCAGCATCTCCTGGAAGATGCGGAACACGGCGATGGCGGCGGGCTCGGGCAGGTGCAGGGTGGCGGGCACGTCCATGTGCCACGCCAACTCCAGCTCGGCCGACTGCCCAAACTCCTGCGCTTGCCACTCCAACGCCGCCCACAGGCCCTGGTGGTCCAGGATGCTGGGGCGCAGGTCGGTGATGATGCGACCCACGTTGTCCACGGCGTTTTCGATAAGGCGGCTCATGTTCTGGCATTTGCACCGCATCTGGGTGCGCATGTCGCCCGCGGCCTCGGGCGTGCGCTCGCCCTGCTCGCCCAGTCGCTTGTGCAGCCAGTTCACATCCATCTTCAGCGCCACCAGCAGGCTGCCCAGCTCATCGTGCACCTCTCGGGCAATGCGGGTGCGTTCGTCCTCGCGCACCTGCTCCGAGTAGGCTGACAGTTCACGCAGCTGCGCCAGCGCCTGCGACAGCTCTTGGGTGCGCGCGGCCACGCGGCGCTCCAGCTCGTCATTGGCGCGGGCCAGGTCGTCGTGCGCGCGCTGCAGTTCGTCGGCGGCACGCTTGCGGCTGGTGATATCCACGAACGCAATGACGGCACCATGCACCTGGTCACCTTCCAGGATCGGGTGGCTGGAATACTCCACGGCAAACGCCGAGCCATCGCGGCGCCAGAACACCTCGGTGTCCACCCGGCAAGGCAGGCCTTGGCGGAACGCGTTGAAGATGGGGCAGTCGCTGTCGGCATACGGGCTGCCGTCGGGGTGGCTGTGGTGGGTGAGCGCGTGCATGTTGCGCCCCATCACCTCCTCGGCGGCAAAGCCCAGCATCTGTGCGCCCGCCCGGTTGATGAACACGCAGTTGCCCGCCAGGTCAATGCCAAACACGCCTTCGCCCGTGGACTCCAGCAGCAGCCCCAGGCGGTTTTGCCAGAGGGCGCTGGCACCGGTGAGCAGGTTCAGGACATGGGTGGGCATGGCAGCACCCAAGCAATGGGCGTGCCCAGGTGGCGACCAGGAACACATCGGGGACTGTGCGCCCGACCGCCAACATCGCACAATAAGCGGATGCAAACCGTTACCCCGTCCTCCGTGGCCACCGTGGCCCCGCCCCCGCCGTCGGTATGGCGCCCGCCCAGCCTGTCCATGCGCTGGTGGCCCGTGTTCCTGCGCAACCTGCTGGTCTGGCGCAAGCTGGCGATCCCCAGCCTGGTAGGCAATATTGCCGAGCCGCTGATGTGGCTGGTGGCCTTTGGCTACGGCATGGGGGCCCTGGTGGGGCAGGTGAACGTGGGCGGCGCGGCGGGCGACACCAAGGTGCCCTACATCCTGTTCCTGGCCAGCGGCTCCATCTGCATGAGCGCCATGAACGCGGCCAGCTTCGAGGCGCTGTACTCGGCCTTCTCGCGCATGCATGTGCAAAAGACCTGGGACGGCATCATGAACGCGCCGGTCAGCCTGGACGACGTGGTGCTGGCCGAGATGCTGTGGGCGGCGTTCAAGGCGCTGTTCACCGTGACGGCCATCCTGGGCGTGATGCTGGCACTAGGCATCAGTCACAGCCCCAAGCTGCTGGTGGCCTGGCCGGTGCTGCTGTTTGTCGGCATCATGTTCTCCAGCATCGCGCTCATCTTCAACGCCCTGGCCAAGGGGTATGACTTTTTCACCTACTACTTCACGCTGGTGCTCACGCCCATGATGTTTCTCTCGGGCGTGTTCTTCCCGCACGAGCAGTTGCCCCCCATCGTGCGCGCCATCTCCGACTGGCTGCCGCTGACCAACGCGGTCGAGCTGGTGCGCCCGCTGTTCATGGACCAGTGGCCCGCCCACCCCCTGCGCCATGGCCTGGTGCTGATGGTGACCACGGTGGTGGCCTTCTGGGTGGCCCTGGCCCTGACCCGCAAGCGCTTCAAGGCATGACCTTGCTGCTCGGCCCCAGCCATATCGCCATGGTGGCCAAGGGCGTGTCGGCCATCGTGGCGTCCCGCGATGCGGCCCTGCGCCCGAGCATCATGCGGGCCGTGGGCAGCCACATCAGCAGCGATGGGCAGGAAGTCACGGTGTACCTGCGGCGCAGCCAGTCCGAACAGTTGCTGCAGGACATTGCGCACACCGGCGAGATTGCCGTGGTCTTCAGCGTGCCATCCACCCACCAGACGCTGCAGCTCAAGGCCCGCCGGGCCACGCAGCGCCCGGCCCATGACGGCGACGTGCCCGTGTTGCAGGCCTACCTGCAGTCCATGGTGCAGGAGGTGGGCCAGGTCGGCTACGGGCCGCAGTATGTAGCGGCCATGCTGGCAGCGCCGCTGCAGGATGTGGTGGCCGTGAGCTTCACGCCCACCAGCGCGTTCGACCAGACGCCGGGCCCGCGCGCAGGCGCGGAGTTGTGTTCGCCACCCACATCACCGTCACCACCTACGCCGCAGCCATGAGCACCGCAGCGCCGTCCCTGCACAGCATCCGCCCCTGCCTGGAGGGTGCGATTCCCGCCATCATGGCGACCTGCGACCCCGACGGCACGCCCAACGTGGCCTACATCTCGCAGGTGGTCTATGTGGATGCGGCGCATGTGGCGCTGTCGTTCCAGTTCTTCAACAAGACCCGCCAGAACATCCTGCGCAATCCGCGTGCGTCCGTGCTGGTGCTGGACCCGCTCACTGCCCACTTCTACCGCCTGCACCTGCTGTACGAACGCACCGAGGACAGCGGCCCGGTGTTCGAGAGCATGCGCGCGCAGCTGGCGGGCATTGCGTCGCATTCGGGCATGGCCGAGGTGTTTGAGCTCAAGGGCGCCGACATCTACGCCGTGGAGCGCATCGAATCGGTGGCGGGCGAAGGCCTGCCGGCACCCGCGCCACGCTCCGGGCTGCTGCACACGCTGCGTCTGTGCAGCGAAGGCATCGCGCGCTGCACGGGGCTGGACGAATTGCTGCAAGGCGCGCTGCAGGGTCTGCAGGACAAGCTGGGCATCCAGCACGCCATGGTGCTAATGCTGGACGCCAGCGCCCAGCAGCTCTACACGGTGGCCAGCTGCGGCTACGCCACGTCGGGTGTGGGCTCCGAGATCCGGCTGGGCCAAGGGGTGATCGGCATGGCCGCGCGCGAGCGAACGCCGGTGCGCATCAGCCACATGACGCACGCTGCCCTGTACAGCCAGGCCATCCGCGAGAGCATGGACGCGCATGCCGCGCCTGATGCGCCCCCGCTGCGCGGCATGGACATCCCCTACCCCGGCCTGCCAGAGCCGCACAGCCAGGTGGCAGTGCCGCTGCTGTCGGCCGGGCGCCTGCTGGGCGTGCTGTTTGCCGAGAGCCCCGAGGACGTGCGCTTTGGCTTTGAGGATGAGGACCTGCTGGTGGCCATTGCGGGCCAGCTGGCCGCGGCCATCGACCTGCTGCAGGCCGCGCCCGATGCGCCCGAGCCGCTGCCTGCTCCGACGGCGGCACCGCCGGTGAGCGGCAGCGCACTGCGGGTGCGCCACTTTGCGGCCAACGACAGCGTTTTCATCAACGACAACTACCTGATCAAGGGCGTGGCGGGCGCCATCGTGTGGAAGCTGCTGCGCGACCACCAGCACACCGGGCGCGTGGACTTCACCAACCGCGAACTGCGGCTGGACCCCGCCCTGCGCCTGCCCGATGTGGCCGACAACCTGGAAGCCCGCCTGCTGTTGCTGCAGCGCCGCCTGCAAGAGAACTGCCCACACATCCACATCGAAAAAACGGGGCGCGGGCGTTTTCGGCTGTGCGTGCTGCGCCCTGTGGTGCTGGAAGACGCCTGACGCCTTCACGCCACTGATTTCTCAAAGTCAGTGCACCAGACCCGGCACCACCGGCAGGCCCAGGCTGCGCATCAGCTTGGTCCACTCGGGCTGCGTGAGGTGCGGCTGCACCTGCGCCAGCACTGCGGCCAGCACGGGGGCGGGCGCATGCTGTTGCATGTCCGACAGCATGGCCGTGCGCTCGGCCGGCGACATGTAGGGCACCATCCAGCGGGCCACCACCATCATTTCGTGCGGGGGGATCGAGGCCACCAGCGCATCGTGCACGCCCGCCAGCTCCGCGTCGGTGTAGCACTGCCACAGCACACGGTTGTGCGCAGTTTCTTCCTCGTGCATGTGCTCGAAGTTGTGCGCCACAAACAGTGCCAGCTGCCGGTACAGGGCCAGGGTGGCCGCCGGACGTGCGGGCTTGGCGCAGGCCATCAGGTGGTTCACCCCGTCGGCCAGGGCCGTGATGGCCTGTTCGTGCTCCACATGTTCACCGGCAATGCTCTGGCTGGAGCCGGGCTGGCGCGCCTCCATGGCGGCGTGCACAAACTGGTTCTCGTGGTGCAGGTGCGCGCGGCACAGGTCCAGCAGCTGCATCACGCGGTCGCAGGTCTGGGCAAACTCCAGGTCGTCGTCCACATCCATGCGCCCCAGGCCCAGCAGCGTGTCGGCCATGAAGGCGCGCAGCGCCTTGTGGATGCTGGCGTACATGTCCATGCGGGGGGCGGCGGGTTGGGCTTGGGTCAGTGCGGCAATTTCGCGGGCATCAATCTTCATCACGTTCTTTCATGGCCTCTGTGGCTCTTGCAGCGCCTTTTTTTGGGCGCCGGGCCGGGTGCACCACGCACCCGCTTCCATGCCAAGAAGTCTAGAAATTCGCCGCGTTCTTGCCTGTTAAAAACTCCTTAAACAGACCCTTTGAAAACCTTAAATATCGCGTTCCGCGCGCCAAACGTGAAATCGTTCACGGCGCGGCGCGCAGCAGGTCCACCGCTTTTTCCGCAATCATCACCGTGGGCGCATTGGTGTTGCCGCTCACGATGCGCGGCATGATGGACGCGTCCACCACACGCAGGCCGGCGAGGCCATGCACGCGCAGTTCGGCATCCACCACGTCCATGGGCCCAGGCCCCATGCGGCAGGTGCCCACGGGGTGGTAGATGGTGTCGGCGTACTGGCGGATGAACTGCTCGATCTCCGCGTCGGTGCGCGCACTGGCCGAGGCCGCCAGCTCCTTGGCGCCGAACTTCGCGAGCGCCGGTTGCATCAGGATCTCGCGCGTACGCTTGAAGCCACGCACCATGCGCGCCATGTCGTCGGGATCGGCCAGGAAGTTCGGGTCCACCAGTGGCAAGGCCATGGGGTCGCGGCTGGCCAGCGTGACCGAGCCCCGGCTCTTGGGCTGCAGCAGGCACACATGGGCCGAGTAGCCGTGGCCGAACACCGTCTTGCGGCCGTGGTCCACCAGCTTGCCGATCACGAAGTGCAGTTGCAGATCGGGCGCAGCCTCTGACGGGTCGCTCTTGATAAAGCCGCCCGCCTCGGCAAAGTTGGTGGTCAGCATGCCGGTGCGGTGCTTGCGCCATTCGACGATGCCGCGCAGCGTCTGCGCCATGCCCGACAACGAGAGGCCGAACAGGTCCTTGAGCTCAGGGGCGTCCAGCACCTGCACCACGTCGGGGTGGTCGTGCAGATGCTGACCCACGCCGGGCAGGTCGTGCAGCACCGGGATGCCGTGTTGCTGCAAATGCGCGGCAGGCCCCACGCCCGACAGCATCAGCAACTGCGGCGACAGCAGCGCGCCCGCACTCAGCAGCACCTCGCGCCCGGCGCGGACCTGCTTGATCGCGCCACCCTGGCGGTACTCCACGCCCACGGCGCGCGAGCCGTCGAACAGGATGCGCGTGGCGTGCGCGCCGGTGATGACCTGCAGGTTGGGCCGCGCCAGGTGCGGCGTGAGGTAGCCCTTGGCCGCGCTGTGGCGCTCGCCGTTCTTGTGCGTGACCTGGTACAGGCCCACGCCTTCCTGCGTGGCGCCGTTGAAGTCGGTGTTGTGCACTTCGCCAGCCTGCACGCCGGCTTCGGTGAAGAGGTGGCTGAAGCGGTGCGGGCTGCGCAGGTCCGCCACATTGAAAGGGCCGCCCTGGGCGTGCCAGGCATCAGCGCCGCGCTCGTTGTGCTCGGCTTTCAGGAAGTAGGGTTCCACGTCCTCCCAGCCCCAGCCCGGGTTGCCCTCTGCGGCCCAATGGTCGTAGTCGGCATGCTGGCCGCGGATGTAAACCATGGCGTTGATGGAGCTGGACCCGCCCAGCACCTTGCCGCGCGGCTGGTAGCCCTGGCGGTGGTTCAGCGCGGCCTGCGGGGTGGTGTTGAAACCCCAGCCGTTGAGCTCGAACTTGGCCATCACGGCCAGCCCTGCAGGGCAGTGGATGAGCACGCTGGTGTCGGCCGGACCGGCCTCCAGCAGGCACACGCGCACGGTGGGGTCTGCGCTCAGGCGGCCGGCCAGCACGCAGCCCGCCGAGCCGCCGCCGATGATGATGTAGTCGAACATGCTGTAGTGTCTCCTGCGCCCCTTCGCAAGGCGGCCGGGGCCACGATAACCGAACGACCGTGCGATTCGGCTTACCATCCTGCCCATCCGTTTCACTTTGAAGAGGGCTCTCTATATGACGATTCAGACCGTAGGCATCATCGGCGCGGGCACCATGGGCAATGGCATTGCGCAGGCCTGCGCGGTGTCGGGCATCAACGTGGTGATGGTCGATATTTCGGATGCTGCAGTGCAAAAGGGCCTGGCCACCGTGGCCGGCAGCCTGGACCGATTGATCAAAAAGGAAAAGATCACCGAGGCCGACAAGTCCGCCGCGCTCGCCCGCATCAAGACCTCGACCAGCTACGACGACCTGAAGGCCGCGCAGCTCGTGATCGAGGCCGCCACCGAGAACTACGAGCTCAAGCTCAAGATCCTCAAACAGGTGGATGCGCTGGTGGCGCCCGAAGTGATCATTGCCTCCAACACCTCGTCCATCTCCATCACCAAGCTGGCCGCCGCCACCAGCCGCGCCGACCGTTTCATCGGCATGCATTTCTTCAACCCCGTGCCCATGATGGCGCTGGTGGAGATCATCCGCGGCCTGCAGACCAGCGATGCCACGCACGACGCCGTGAAGGCCCTGGCCGAGGCCCTGGGCAAGAGTCCCATCACCGTGAAGAACGCGCCCGGCTTTGTGGTCAACCGCATCCTGGTGCCGATGATCAACGAGGCCTTCTTCGTGCTGGCCGAGGGCCTGGCCACCCCCGAGGACATCGACGCGGGCATGAAGCTGGGCTGCAACCAGCCCATCGGCCCACTGGCGCTGGCGGACATGATCGGCCTGGACGTGTGCCTAGCCGTGATGGAGGTTTACCTGACCGAGTTTGGCGACAGCAAGTACCGCCCCTGCCCGCTACTCAAGGAAATGGTGGCCGCCGGCCGCCTGGGCCGCAAGACCGGGCGCGGCGTGTACAGCTACTGAGCGTCAGCCAGGTAGAAGGCCCCCGCGCGGCGCTTGGGGGCCAGGATGAGTCCTCAAACGCTCGAGCAGTCTCCCGCTAGGTCGCGTGCAGGATCTTCCCCACCGGCAACTGGGACCGCCGGTCGCGCGCCACCTTCAGGCCTTGGCTTTGAATGCCGGCAGCTTGTCGCCCAGGCGTGCCCCCATCTCGGCCCCCAGGGCCTGCAGGCCGCTCAGGGGGCGCACCATGACTTCGAACTCGGTGATCTGGCCTTGCTCGTTGAAGCGCACCAGGTCAATGCCCTTGAGCTGCTTGTCGCCCACGCGGGCGCTGAACTCCAGCACGATGTTCAGGCCGTCGTCGGTAGCCAGCTGGCGGTGGTAGGTGAAGTCCTCAAACACCTGGATGACCGTGGACAAGGCCAGTTGCAGCGCGGGCGCGGAGGCGTAGGGCGTGTTGGCCATGGGCGAGCGGAACACCGCGTCGGGGTGCACGATGGAGGACAGGTTCGACAGATCGCGGCTGGCCACCATCTGGTGCCATGTCTTGAGCGAACGGGCGACGGCGCGGTGGATGTTCTTCGGGGCTTCGGTCATGGAATGTCTCCTGGGGTTGGGGTCAGAAATCAGATGCGGGCGGCGAGCGTGGTGCCCTGCAGGATGGCGCGCTTGGCGTCCAGCTCGGCCGCCACGTCGGCACCGCCGATGAGGTGGGTGCTCTGCCCTGCGGCCACCAGCGCGTCGTACAGCGCGCGCAGCGGCTCCTGGCCGGCGCAGACCACGACGTGGTCGACCTCCAGAACCTGCAGCGCGCCGCCATCGATGCGGATGTGCAGGCCCGCGTCGTCCACACGCTCGTAGGCCACGCCCGAGCTCATGCCCACGTTGCGCGCCTTGAGCGAGGTTCGGTGGATCCAGCCCGTGGTCTTGCCCAGCTGGTCGCCCACCTTGCTGGTCTTGCGCTGCAGCAGGTGGACATGGCGGGCGGGCGCCTCCACCTGCGCGGCGCGCAGGCCGCCAGCATGGGCGTAGCTGGCGTCAATGCCCCACTCGGCGTTGAACTTGGCAGGCGCCAGGGCGCCGCTCTCACCCTCGTGCGTGAGGTACTCGGCCACGTCAAACCCGATGCCGCCCGCGCCGATCACGGCCACGCGCTGGCCCACTGGCTTCTTGTCGCGCAGCACGTCCAGGTAGCTCAGCACCTTGGGGTGGGTGATGCCCTCGATGTCCGGCGTGCGCGGCTGGATGCCCGTGGCCACCACCACCTCGTCATAGCCCTTGCCTGCCACGTCGCTCGCCTGCACGCGGGTGTTCAGGCGCACGTCCACACCTTGCAGCTCCAGCTGGCGGCGGTAGTAGCGCAAGGTTTCGTGGAACTCTTCCTTGCCCGGCACCTGCTTGGCGATGTTGAGCTGGCCGCCGATCTCTGCCGCCGCATCGAACAGCACCACGGCATGGCCGCGCTGCGCGGCCGTGACGGCAAAGCTCAGGCCCGCAGGACCGGCGCCGACGACGGCAATGCGCTTCTTCGCCGCCGCGGGCGCGATGACCAGCTCTGTCTCATGGCAAGCGCGGGGATTGACGAGGCAGCTGGTGATCTTGCCGCCGAAGGTGTGGTCCAGGCAGGCCTGGTTGCAGGCGATGCAGGTGTTGATCTCGTCGGCTCGGCCCTGCCGCGCCTTGCGCACGAAGTCGGCATCGGCCAGCAGCGGGCGCGCCATCGAGACCATGTCCGCGCAGCCCTCGGCCAGCAGGCGCTCAGCCACCTCAGGGGTGTTGATGCGGTTGGAGGTGATGAGCGGTATGCCCACCTGCCCCATGGCCTGCTTCGTGACCCAGGCGAATCCGGCCCGGGGCACCTTGGTGGCGATGGTGGGAATGCGTGCCTCGTGCCACCCGATGCCGGTGTTGAGGAGGGTGGCGCCTGCCGCCTCGATGGCCTGGGCGAGCTCGATCACCTCGGCCAGGGTGGAGCCGCCTTCCACCAGGTCGAGCATGGACAGGCGGTAGATGATGATGAAGTTCGGTCCCACGCGCTCACGCGTGCGGCGCACGATCTCCACGGGGAACCGGATGCGGTTGGCATAGCTGCCGCCCCAGGCATCGTCGCGCTGGTTGCTGCGCGCGGCGATGAACTCGTTGATCAGGTAGCCCTCCGAGCCCATGATCTCCACGCCGTCGTACTGCGCGTGCTGGGCCAGCGCGGCGCAGCGCACGAAGTCCTCGATGGTCTCCTCCACCTCCTCGGCCGTGAGTGCGTGCGGCACGTGGGGGTTGATGGGCGCGCGCAGGGCGCTGGGCGCCACCAGGTCGCGGTGGTAGGCGTAGCGGCCAAAGTGCAGGATCTGCATGGCGATCTTGCCGCCCTCGGCATGCACGGCCTGCGTCACCTTGCGATGGCGCTCTGCCTCGTGCTCGTTGGCCAGCATGGCTCCGCCCGGCATGGGCCGGCCGCGCTCGTTGGGCGCAATGCCGCCGGTGACGATCAGCCCCACCTCGCCGCGCGCCCGCTCGGCATAGAAGGCGGCCATGCGCTCAAAGCCGTGGGGCACCTCTTCGAGCCCCACATGCATGGAGCCCATGAGCACGCGGTTCTTCAGGGTCGTGAAGCCCAGATCCAGCGGGGCGAGCAGGTGCGGGTAGGGGCTTGCCGCTTCGGCGCCCCCGGCAGATGGCACTGCGGCCTTGGGAGCCGCGGGAGAAACAGGGGCATTCAACATGGCGTCCTTTGTGTTTATGCAACCAGTTGCATGAATTTAGTGGCGTTCCATCGTTTGCGCAACTGGTTGCACAAACAACGCTGTGGCGCGGTTGAGGCAAGATCGCGCGTCTGGAAACCCGTTGTCTGGCGCCTTCTCCCATGTCTTTGCCCCACGCCCTCCTCACCGCCCTGGTCGAGCACCCCTGCTCTGGATCGGAACTGGCCGAGCGGTTCGACCGGTCCATTGGCTACTTCTGGCACGCCACGCACCAGCAGATTTACCGCGAACTTGCGCGGCTGGAAGAAGCGGGCTGGATCGAGGCGCTTCCTGCGGAGACGGGGCGCGGCCGCAAGCGGCAGTTCCGGCTGCTGCCCGCAGGCCGCAAGGAACTGCGCCGCTGGATAGCCCAGCAGGACGACCCGGTGCCCCTGCGCGACGCGCTCATGGTGCGGCTGCGCGCAGAAGCGGCGATTGGCCCCTCAGGGCTCGAAAAGGAAATCGCACGGCGCATGGCGATGCACGAGCAAAAGCGCGCCCTCTACCAGCACATCGAGCAGCGCGACTTTGCGGGCCGCGACCTCAGCCGGGAGAAGCGGCTGCAGCACCTCGTGCTCAAGGCCGGCATCTTGCAGGAAGAAATGTCGCTGGCCATCTCGAAAGAAGCGCTGCAGATCTTGCGCGAGCCGTCGAAGAAGGCGTGACGGGCCTTGCAGGCAGCCCCCGGCTGCGCGGCGGGACGCATCTGTCCCACGGGAGACCGCCCGAGCACCGCGTTGCGATTTCAATCGCGGCAAGGAGACCTCTGCGCCATGCCCACCCTCACCGCCACCACGCCACCAGCCGAAGGCTGCATCGACACCCAGGTGCTGGGCCATGTGCTGCTGATCGGCATCAACCGCCCCGCCAAGCGCAACGGCTGGACGCCGCCCATGTTCCGCCAGCTGGCCGAGGCGTACACGCGCCTCGATGACGACCCCGCCCTGCGCGTGGGCGTGCTGCATGCGTTTGGCGACCACTTCACCGCCGGGCTGGACCTGCCGGCCGTGAGCGCCTACATGCAGCGCGGCGAAAAGGCCATCCCGGAAGGCCTGGTGGAGCCGCACGACTACGGCCTGCCCGGCTACCGTCGCCGCACCAAACCCATGGTGGTGGCCGTGAAGGGCATCTGCTTCACCGTGGGCATCGAGCTGATGCTGGGCGCCGACATCGTGGTGGCTGCCGACAACTGCCGCTTCTCGCAGATGGAGGTGCAGCGCGGCATCATGGCCACGGGCGGGGCCACGCTGCGCATGGCCGAGCGCGCGGGCACGGGCAATGCACTGCTGCATTTGCTGACCGCCGACGAGTTCGGCAGTGCCGAGGCGTACCGTTTGAACTTCGTGCAGAAGGTGGTGCCGGCTGGCCAGGAACTGGACGAGGCATTGGCGATTGCCCAGCGCATCGCCGCCCAGGCGCCCCGGGCGGTGGTGGCCACGCGCTTGAATGTGCTCAAGGCCATCGAGCAAGGGCAGGAGGCTGCGGTGGCGGACTTCATTCCGGTGCAGAAAGAGCTGACCAACAGCGAGGACGCGGCCGAAGGCGTGCGCGCGTTTGTCGAGCGACGGCCCGCGCAGTTCAGCGGGCGGTGATGGACTGATGGTTCGTTGGCGCCTGAACCGCCACTTGCCAAATTCAAGCCCAATCGGCCACCAGCGCCGATAAATATTGCGCAGGCAGCTCTGCTATTGATAGCAGATCCTCCAGAACGGGGCGTGGACCCAGCGCTCCCGCATGCACATGCGGAGCGCGCGAATAGCACCGATGGCGCAGCGCCGCTCCCCCACCGACACAATCCCCTGCGTTAACAAAGTTTTTCACAATTCAATTGCACGCAATTTAATTTGCGCCCACAATTCACCCCATGCCCAGCCCCAGCACCCCCACCACTCCCAGCCCCGCCATCCTGCGGCTGGACAACCAGGTCTGCTTTGCGCTGTATTCCGCGTCCCTCGCGATGACCAAGCTCTACAAGCCGCTGCTCGACCGCATCGGCCTCACCTACCCCCAGTACCTCGTGATGCTGGTGTTGTGGGAGCAGGACGGCGTCACCGTATCCGAGCTGGGCGAGCGCCTGTTCCTGGACTCCGGCACGCTCACGCCGCTGCTCAAGCGCCTGGAGGCGCAGGGCCAGATCGCCCGTCTGCGGGACGTGCAGGACGAGCGCCGTGTGCGCATCACCCTCACGTCGCAAGGCCATGCGCTGCGTGACCAGGCCGAGGCCATTCCGCAGTGCGTGCTGCAAAGCAGCCAGTGCTCGATTGCCGAGCTGACGGCCCTGACCGCCGAACTCAAACAACTGCGGGACCGGCTCAGCCAACGCTGACCCAGCCGGCCACCCGCTTCAACGATTCCCTCCAACGCCCGCCAGTGGGCAACAACCGCAAGGAAGACACCATGACCAAGCTCGAAAAAGTCCTGTACACCGCCAAGTCGCACGTGACCGGTGGCCGCGATGGCGCCGCCAAGACCGACGACGGCCGCCTGGAAGTCAAGCTGTCCTCGCCCGGAACCTCCGGCACCGGCACCAACCCCGAGCAGCTGTTTGCCTCTGGCTACGCCGCCTGCTTCATCGGCGCCATGAAGGCCGTCGGCGGCAAGATCGGCATTCCCGTGCCGCAGGACGTATCCATCGACGCCGAAGTGGACCTGGGCCCCATCCCGAACGCCTACGGCATCGCAGCGCGCCTGAACATCAGCCTGCCCGGCCTGGACAAGGCCACGGCCCAGAAGCTGGTGGACGCAGCCCACCAGGTCTGCCCCTACTCCAACGCCACGCGCGGCAATATCGACGTGACCATCACGGTGGTGTAAGCCCATGGGCCGCCTGCTGATCCCTCGCATCGCGGTGGCCCTGGTGGCCATCGAGCATGTGTACATCCTCGTGCTCGAAATGTTCTTCTGGAACAAGCCGCTGGGGATGAAGACGTTCAACCTGACCCAGGAGTTGGCCGACGCCACCACCACGCTGGCCGCCAACCAGGGGCTGTACAACGGTTTTCTGGCGGCGGGCCTGTTCTTTGGGCTGTTCACCGGCAACCGGGTGTTCAAGATCTTCTTCCTGGCCTGCGTGATCGTGGCGGGGGTGTTCGGCGCGGCCACGGCGGCGCCCAAGATCTTCTTCAGCCAGGCGCTGCCAGCGATCATCGCGCTGGGCCTGGTGCTGGCGCTGGACAAGAAACCCCACGCCTGAGCTCAAAGCCACTACAAGATCAATAGCTGCCAGCGCTTGCCAATCAAGCGCTAGCAGCTATTTTTGTTGAAGTTCAAGGGAGCACCGCTCGGCTTTCTTGCAAGCTGCCGTTCAGCGATCCGCGCGATGATGGGGGCGGAGACAAGAAGAGAAAGACCGCCCATGAAGATCGCCCTGCTGTCCGACATCCATGCCAACCGCCAGGCGCTCGACGCCTGCCTGCAGCATGCGCGTGCCCAGGGCGCGCAGCAGTTTGCGCTGCTGGGTGACCTGGTGGGCTATGGCGGCGACCCCGTGGCCGTGGTCGAGCAGGCCATGGCCCTGGCCCAAGGCGGCGCACTGTGCGTGCTGGGCAACCACGACGCCATGGCCCTGGCGCCCCCGGCCACACCGCGCAACCGCAGCGAACTGGGCGCCCAGTGGACGCACGACCACCTGAGCCCCGAACACCGCGCCTTCCTGCAATCGCGCCCCCTCACGGCCCGCCTGGGACCCAGCGCCCTGCTGGTGCACGCCAGCGCGGACGCGCCCGACCAGTGGCGCTATGTGGAAGATTCCAACGCTGCCGAGCGCAGCATGACCGCCGCCCAGGCCATCGATCCGGCCATCCGCTATGTGTTCTGCGGCCACGTGCATGCGCAGGCGCTGTACTTCCTCACGCCCACCGCCAAGCTGATGCGCTTTTCGCCTGAGCCTGGCGTACCGGTGCCCGTGCCACCCCACCGCCAGTGGCTGGGCATCGTGGGCTCGGCAGGCCAGCCGCGCGATGGCGACGCGCGCGCCATGTACGCGCTGTTCGACGAGGCCGCGCGCCAGCTCACGTTCTTCCGCATCCCCTACGACCACCTGGCCGCCGCCGCCGCCATCCGCGCCGCGGGGCTGCCCGACTTCTATGCGGACCGGCTTGAGAAGGGCTTGTAAAAAATGGGGCTTGTGAGGCCCGAATGGTTGCGCGAGGGACAACCCCATGAAACTGCTTGAACCCGGCACCGAGATCGATGGCTTCCGCGTGGTGGACTGCATCCACGCAGGCGGCATGGCCCACATCTATGCGGTGGAGTACGCCCAGCCTGGACGCAGCCCGGGCTTTCCGATGGCGATGAAGATCCCCCGCATGACGGCAGGAGACGGCGCCGAGAACATCGTGAGCTTCGAGGTCGAGCTCACGATCCTGCCCGTGCTCAGCGGTCCGCATGTGCCGCGCTTCGTGGCGGCGGGCGACCTCCTGCGGCTGCCCTACCTGGTGATGGAGTACATCTCCGGCCAGACCCTGCAGGACTGGATGGGCGAAGGGCGGGGCCGCTGCGACACCGCCACCATCGCCCGCCTGGGCGCCGCCACGGCCCGCGCCGCGCACAGCCTGCACCAGCAGAACGTGTGCCACCTCGATTTAAAGCCCGCCAACGTGCTCATCAAGGAGGACGGCACGGCCGTGCTGCTGGACTTCGGCCTCTCCTGCCACGCGCACTACCCCGACCTGCTGGCCGAAGAGATGCGCCAGGCCGTGGGTTCGCCCGCGTGGATCGCGCCCGAGCAGGTGGTGGGCGTGCGCGGGGACCCGCGCAGCGACATCTTCGCCATCGGTGTCATGCTGTACGAGCTGGCCACGGGCGAACTGCCCTTTGGCGCGCCCACCACCAGCGGCGGCATGCGCCAGCGGCTGTGGATGGCGCCCGTGCCCCCGCGCAGGCACCGCGCCGACATTCCGCCCTGGCTGCAGGAAATCATCCTGCGCTGCCTGGAGCCGGTGGCATCCAACCGCTACCCTTCGGCCGCCCACCTGGCCTTCGACCTGGCCAACCCCGAGCAGGTGCTGCTCACCGAACGCAGCGAACGCCTGCGCGGCACGCCCTGGCGCACGCACCTCAAGCACTGGCTGCGCGCCGCGGGCATGCACTACCAGCCCAGTCCCCTGCCCGCGCAGCAGATCGAGGACACGCCCATCCTGATGGTGGCCGTGCCCCATGCCGACGTGACTGACGCCACGCTCTATTCGCTGCGGCAGGCCGTGGCGCGCTCGCTGGGCATCCGCCCCGGCGCGCGCCTGGCCTGCGTGACGGTGATCTCGCCGTCGGCCAGCAGCACCAGCGACAGCCAGCGCAGCGAGACCACGCTGCACCGCCAGCACATGGCCCGCCTGCGCCAATGGGCCCAGGGGCTGGACCTGGCGGGCCACCCGGTGAGCTACCACGTGCTGGAAGCGGGCGACGTCGCCCACGCCCTGGTGCGCTATGCCGCCAACAACCACGTGAGCATGATGATCCTGGGCGCAGCCACGCACGGCCTGCAGATGCAGCGCTTCATCGCCACCGTGCCCATGCGCGTGGCGCGCGATGCACCCTGCACCGTCATCCTGGTCAAGCAGGCGCTGCCGTTCGAGCAGTTGGGGCAGGGGTTCGCGGGCTGATCCTGTCGAAGCCTCGCGCAGCGCTTTTACAAGCTCATCGTGCGGCTGGAGATGCGCGCTGGGGAAGCCCGCTGCCCGGATGTCACCCATGCGCCGCGCCCGCCTTGAACCCCAGCGCGCTTTCGTTTAGCGTGCCGCCATGACCACCACCACCCTCCTCGTGCGCCAGGACCAGCTGGCCACCACCCGCCTGATGACCACCGACGAGCCCGTGCTGGCGGACGGCGAGATCCGCGTGCGGGTCGATGCCTTCGCCCTCACGGCCAACAACATCACCTATGCCGCCATGGGCGACATGCTGAACTACTGGCAGTTCTTCCCCACCGGCGAGCCTGGCTGGGGCATCGTGCCGGTATGGGGCTTCGGCAAGGTGATGGCCTCGCTGCACCCCGACGTGACGGTCGGTGAGCGTCTGTACGGCTACTGGCCCATGGCCACGCACGCCGTGCTCGCGCCGCAGCGTGCCAATGCCCTGGGCTTCAGCGACGGGGCGCCGCACCGCGCCGCGCTGCATGCGGTCTACAACCACTACCTGCGCACCGACACCGACCCGCTGTACCGCGCTGACAACGAAGACGTGCAGGCGCTGCTGCGGCCGCTGTTCATCACTTCGTGGCTCATCGACGACTTCCTGGCGGACCAGCAGTTCTTCGGCGCGCGGCGCATGCTGCTGTCCAGCGCCTCCAGCAAGACGGCCTACGGCACCGCGTTCCAGCTGGCGCAGCGCGCAGGCATCGAAGTCATCGGGCTCACATCGCCGGGCAACGTGGCGTTCTGCGAGAGCCTGGGGTGCTACCACCGCGTGGTCCCGTACGACGTACTGGAAAAGACGCTGGAGGGCGCCACCCCCAGCGTGTACATCGACTTTGCCGGCAGCGTGGGCCTGCGCCAGCGCGTACACGCCCACTTCGCCGGCCTGGCCTACAGTTGCGCCGTGGGTGCGAGCCATGTGGCCGACCTCGGCGGTGCGGGCCAGTCGCCCGGTCCCCGCCCGGTGATGTTCTTCGCCCCCGCACAGGTCAAGAAACGCATCTCGGACTGGGGTGCCCAGGGCCTCAACGATCGCCTGGTGGCCGCCTGGAACCAGTTCAGCACGGCCGTTGCGGCCGGGCCCCAGCCCTGGCTGGCGGTGCAGCACCACACGGGGCCCGAGGCCACGCAGGCGCTGTTCGCCGCGTTGCTGGCAGGTGGCGGCGACCCGCGGGCGGGCCACATCGCGACCATGCACCCGGGCTGAAGCACCGGCGTCGGTCGGTACCGGGGTGGGGCAGCGACAATGGGGCATGACCCCCATGCCTCCCGATGTGTCCGGCGCCAACGCCGGCACGCCCGCTGCCCCCGAACCACACCCCTACGCCCAACTCACCCCCGACCACGTGCTTGATGCGCTGGCCAGCGTGGGCCTGTATGGCGATGGCCGGCTCATGGCCCTGTCGTCCTACGAAAACCGCGTGTACCAGGTCACACTGGAAGATGGCGAGCGTGTGGTGGCCAAGTTTTATCGCCCTGGCCGCTGGAGCGAGGCCCAGATCCTGGAAGAACACGACTTTGCCGCCGAGCTGATGGCGGCCGAGGTGCCAGCCGTGGGGCCGCTGGTACTGAACGGCGCCACCTTGCACCGGCACCATGGATTTGCGTTTTCGGTGAGCCCCTGGCGCGGCGGCCGCCAGCCGGAGCTGGACGATTTCGAGGTGCTCGAATGGATCGGCCGCTTCCTGGCCCGCATCCACACAGTGGGCGCGGCGCGGCCCTTCGCGCACCGCCCGCTGCTGGACCTGGAGAGCTTCGGGACGGCGTCTCGCGACTGGCTGCTCACGAACGAGATCATTCCGCTCGACATGCAGGGCGCCTGGAAGGAACAGTGCGATAAAGCTCTTGAATTGATAGCTGCCAGCGCTTATGCAGAAAGCGCTGGAGCCCCCTTTGGCTTGAAAGATGCGACTCCCATCCGCCTGCATGGAGACTGCCACCCCGGCAACATCCTCTGGACGCCACTGGATGAATGGGGCCGCGGCGGCCCGCACTTTGTGGACCTGGACGACGCGCGCATGGGCCCGGCCGTGCAGGACCTGTGGATGCTGCTGTCGGGCGACCGCCGCCAGCGCACCCACCAGCTCAGCGCCCTGCTCGACGGCTACGAGCAGTTCCGCAGCTTCGACCGGCGCGAGCTGGCGCTCATCGAGCCGCTGCGCACACTGCGCCTCATCCACTACAGCGCCTGGCTCGCCCGCCGCTGGCAGGACCCGATCTTTCCGGCGAACTTTCCCTGGTTCGGCACCAGCGACTACTGGCGCGGGCAGGTGGACATGCTGATCGAGCAGATCGAAGCCATGCAAGAGGCGCCGCTGGCGGCCTGACACGGGGTCCCCGCGTGCTGGGGGCACTTCACTGCCGCACCAAGAAAAAAAGCCAATGCGCATGGCTGCGCACTGGCTTTTCTGGTTTCGCCGGCTTTGCTGGCCTGGGCTGGCAATTGCCCGCCAGCGGGTCAGAAGCCTGGCGTCGGCTTAGAAGCGCCGCCGCAACGCCGGGTTCTGCCAGGCGATCAGGCCCAGCACGGCGGCCAGCAGAATCAGGCCCCATTCCGACAGCGTGGGCACGTTGGTGGCGTTGCCCGACACGGTGGTGTTGGCGCTGGCCGTGTTGTTGGACGGGTCCGTATCGCCAGGCGCGTCCACCGAGGCCGTGTTCACCAGCGGCCGGGCCCCGGTGTAGGGGGTCGACAGCATGGTGCTGATGGTGAACGTGCGCGAAGCGCCCGCCGCCAGCGGTCCCACGGCACAGCGCACGGTGCCTGCGGTGTTCACGCAACCGACGGCCGAGACAAAGTTGACGCCGGCGGGCAGCGTGTCCACCACCTGCGCCCCATCGCTGGCCAGGGGGCCGTTGTTGGTGACCACCAGCGTGTAGTCCAGCGCGGCGCCGGGTGCCAGCGGGCCCGCGGGCGCGGTCTTGGTGAGCGCGAGGTCCGTCGCCACCGTGAAGCGGCGGGCGGTCGTGTCGTGCGTGACCTCGTTGTTGGCCAGGGTGGTTTCGGTTTCATCCACCGTCACGCTGGCGCGGTTGAAGGCAGTGCCGCTGGTGGCGCCATCCACCGTGAGCGTTTCGGCACGCATCACATAAGTCACCGTGGCTGACTGGCCGCTGGCCAGACCGGGGAAGGTACAGGTCAGCGTGCCGGCCGTGACACCCACCGCAGGCTCGGTACAGCTGCCGCCGTTGTTCACGGTGAGCGAACCCTGGTAGCTGAACGTCGCGGTGGGCGAAGAGCCCGGCGCGGGGAAGATGTCCGTGAGCACGACGTTGGTGCCGAAGGACGGACCGCTGTTGTTGATGGTGATGGTGTAGGTGGTGGGCTGGCCCAGGTCCACCGGGTCGGCGCTGTCCACCTTGTTCACCAGGATGTCCAGTTGCGCCGCCGTCACCGCCGTGGTGGTGGTGGCAGAGTTGTTGGTGGTGTCCGATTCGGCGGTGGAGGTGGATACGTTGACCGTGTTCACCACATTGCTGCCAGCGGCCGTACCCAGGGGGCGCAGTACGTAGGTCACCGTGTTCTGTGCACCGCTGTTCAGGCTGGCCCAGGTGCAGGTCAGCGTGCCGCCCGTGGCGCCGACGGCGGGCGTGGTGCAGCTGCCGCCGCCGGATGCGCTGGCGCTCACGAAGGCGGCGTTGGCGGGCAGCACGTCCACCACCTGCACGTTCTGCGCGGTGGAGGGGCCGTTGTTGCGCACCGTGGCCACGAAGGTGATAGGGGCGCCCGCGGGCACGCTCAGCGGCGTCGCGGTCTTGGCGGCCGTGATGTCCACGATGGCGGTGACCTGGCTGGTCACGCTGGCGCTGTTGTTGCCGGTGTTGGGGTCGCCCACGTCCGGCGACGTGACGCTGGCCGTGTTGGTGCGGTTGCCCGTGGCGGCGATGCTGGGGCGCACGACCAGGGTGATGGTGGCTGTGGCGCCCGCATTCAGCGTGCCCAGGTTGCAGCTCAAGTTTTGCGAGGTGCCGTTGGTCACGCCGTTGGGCGTGCAGGCGCCTTGCGATGGCACGGCCGACTGGAAGCCGCCGGTGTTGATCAGGCTCGCGAGCGCGTCGGTCACCGTCACGTTGGTCGCGGCGTCAGGGCCGAGGTTGTCCACCGTGATGACGTAGGTCAGGTTCTGGCCCGCCACCACCGGGTCCGGGGTCGCGGTCTTGGAGACGACGCGCAGGTCGGCCCCGGTGGCGGTGGCTACCACGCCTACGCCCGTGCAGTCATTGGCGGCATTGCTGTCGGTGCGCGCGCCAGCGCCCAGCGCCACGCAGGCATTGTTGGTGGCCGTGCCCACGCCGGTGAGCACGGCAGAGACGGTCACGACCGGGGCATCGGTGTTCACGGCCCGGCCGTCGCTTCGGGTACAGCTCCAGTTGGCAGGGCCAGAGACCGGGAGTGCATCGCAGGTCCAGCCCACCGCACTCACCACGCTGTTGAGCGTCACGCCGGCAGGAACCTGGTCGGTGATGGTGATGGCTTGGCCTGCAGGCACCGCGAGCGGACCCAGGTTGCGCGCCGTGAGCGTGTAGTTGAAGGGCACATTGGGCACCACCGGGTTGACGCTGGCCGTCTTGGTCAGTCGCATGTCCGCATCGTTGCTGGCGGTGACATTGATGCTGGACGTGTTGTTGGCCGGCACCGGGTCGGCCAGTGGCGTGCTGACGCCTGCCGTGTTGCCCAGAACGCCGGGCGCGGTGGCCGTGGCAACGATCGTGATCACGGGCATGTTGGTGAAGTTGGCGCCCGCGTATCCGGCTCGGGTGCAGCTGATGGTGGCGTCGCAGGTCCAGCCGGTGCCGGTGGCGGACACCAGCGTCAGCCCGGCGCCCAGGGTGTCCGTCACGGTGATGGGCGTTGCTGCCAACGACACGCCGCCATTCAGGCGGGGCGTGAGGGTGTAGGTCACGTTGTCGCCCACGCCCACGTTGGCGAGGTTGCGCGTCTTGGTGATGGACACATCGGCGCCGTCGGTGGCCGTGACGTTGGCCGAACTGGTGTTGTTGGCCGTGTTGCCATCGGGCATGGCCGAGTCATCCGGCTTGACGCCGCTGACGGCGAAAGCTGCGGTGACGGTGCCATTCACGTTGGCCACTGCAGGCACGGTGAGCAGCGCGGCCGACGCCCCGTTGGCCAGGGTACCGCTGCGGGTGCACGTCACGGTGCCGCTGTTGATGGGGTACCCGGAAGCGGGCGTGCACGACCAGCCGGCCCCCGTGGGCACGCCGGTGATGGACGCGCCGCTGGGCACGGTGAACGTGATGCGCTGGCTGCCCGTGGCGTCATCGGGGCCGTTGTTGGCCACCTGCAGCCCGTAGCTGAACGCCTCGCCCGCCGCCACGTTGGCCGCCGAAGGCGTTGCCACCACAGCGAGGTCCGCGGCCTGGGTGGCCGTGGTGTCCTGCGTGTTGTTCACGTTGTTGCTGGTGTTGGGGTCGGACGTGACGGCGCTGGCGGTGGCGGTGTTGGTCCACACCCCGGCCGAGGGCAGGCGCACGCGAATGGTGACCGTCTGGTTGGTGTTGAACGGGATGTTGCCCAGCGCGCAATCGACCACGCCGCCCGCCTCGCTGCACGAGCCGGCGGTGGTGGTCACATCCACGAACTGGGAGCCTGCGGGGATGGTGTCGCTCAGGGTGACGCCGGTGGCACCGTTGGGCCCGTTGTTGTCGATGCGCAGTGTGTACGTGAAGATGCCGCCCGCCGGCCCAGGGTCTGGCGAGTCGGCATGGTTGATCACCAGGTCGGCCGATTGCGCGAAGGCGGCTCCGGCGGAGAGGCTGGCAGCCAGCAGCAGCCAGCGCAGGGGACGCAGGCGGCGCACCACGGGCTGGGAAGGCTGCGTTGCGGCCTGCGGATGGGCAATCCTTGCGGACCCGCCGGGTGCCGGGGGCGCGAACCAACGAGCGCATGCGCTCGTCCAGGCTCGCGTCAATCGATGGGACATTGAAATTCTCCTGAGGTGAATGGCTCCGTTTTCCGCCCACGCCGCGACCTCACCGAACCCTTGCGGATCGGCAAAAAAGAAGGGGTGCGTGGAGATGCCCTGGCCGCCGGGGGAACCAAGGCACGGTGGAATTTAGCGATCGCGGCGGCGTGTAACCGTCCAGTGACAATCGTTAACGTTCTGTCGCATTATTGCTGATGATTTGTAACCAGTTGCGACGCCTGGCGGAAAGCCGCTTGCCCCGGCTGGGCTATGCTGCGCGCTTTGCCATCCACCAAGCGGTTTGACATGAAGGACCTGTTTCGCACGCTGCTCTCGATTCGCCAAAAGCGCCGATCCCCACCGGTGGGGCCCTTGCCGCCGGTGGGCGCCACCATCATTCGCGGGCAGGTCAGGATGGCGATCACCCAGCCGGTCCCCCGCGAGCTGTGGGACTGGCTGGTGCTGTCGGGATGGCGCAACTTGCCGGTCAAGAAGGACCGGCGCCAAGGGCTGACCGTGCCTGAGGGCGCGCTGCAGGAGCTGATCGACGCCGACCCGCAGGAGCGCAACCGTGCGCATACCCGCATCCTGGAGCAAGCGCGGGCGCTCCCCCCGAACTGAAGCGTCCGTAGCGGCAGCCCCCAAGAAAACGGCGCCTTCACGGCGCCGTTTTCATTGCTTCATTTTTCATAGCATTCAGCGCTTGTGAAACAAGCGCTTGATGCCATTTTGATAGCCCATCAAGCCAGCAGGGCGTTGACCCTCTTGACGTAGGCTGCCGGATCTTCCGGCAGACCGCCCTC
>NZ_JALEGG010000279.1 GCF_022763525.1 Acidovorax sp. | reverse complement strand
CAGCACCATCAGGATGTGCTGGTCCACGGTGTAGACGTGGAACAGGTCGTGCTGCATCTGCCCCACGATGCCGCGAAACGCCCACAGGTAGCGGCCCAGCACTGAGGTCTGGTTCATCAGGCGCATTGCGTGCGTGATGCCCGAGGGCTGCTGCAGGATGCGCATGAAGTTGGCGCGGTTGACCGGGTCGCGGCGAAAGGCCGCATCCATCACGCCGCGCGCGTTGTACAGGGCACGCAGCGTGCGTGCCGAGAGGTCCTTGAGCCCCACGGTGGTCTGGTAGAGCAAGAAGGTCTCGAGGATCGCATGCGGGTCCCGTTTGTACAGGTCGTCACTGGCCACCTCGATCAGGCCGGCCTTGTCGTAGAAACGCTCGTTGATGGGCCGCGGTTCGTGGGTGGAGGGGTTCAGGCGTTCCTCGATGTTCAGCAGCAGGATCTGGCTGAGTTGCGAGACTGCCTTGGCCGCCCAGTAGTAGCGGCGCATCAGCGTTTCACTCGCGCGCATGGGCAGGCGTGCACCTTCGGGCGAGAGCGAGCGGTAGCCGAAGGACTCGGCTACGGCGGTCTGCAGGTCGAACACGAGCCGGTCTTCGTGTCGACCGGCCGCCGCATGCAGGCGAGCACGGATGAGGCACAGCACTGCCTCGTTGCGCTCGATCTGGCGCACCTCGAAGGCGGTGGCCATGCCGCTGGCGGCGAGTTCCTTCCAGTTGCGGCCGAGCCCCGCAGCGCGCGACACCCACAGGATCATCTGCAGGTCGCGCAGCCCGCCAGGCGACTCCTTGCAGTTGGGCTCCAGTGCGTAGGGGGTGTTCTCGTACTTTGTGTGGCGCTGGCGCATCTCCAGCGTCTTGGCCACGAGGAAGGCCTGGGGATCCATCTGCGCTGCGTACTGCCGCTGAAAATCGCCAAATAGCGTGGCGTTGCCGCACACCAGGCGGGATTCGAGCAGCGACGTTTGCACGGTGACATCCCCGGCGCTTTCGGCCAGGCATTCGGCCACGGTTCGCACGCTGGAGCCGATCTCCAGGCCCGCATCCCAACAACTGCCGATGAAGCCTTCAAGCCGGGTGCGTAACGCGCTGCCCGACTCAGGCGCCATGCCGTCGGGCATGAGCAGCAGCACGTCGACATCGGAATAGGGAAAAAGCTGGTCGCGTCCGAAACCGCCCACCGCCACCAGCGCCATGTCGGCTGGCAGTTCGGCACGTTCCCACAAGGTTTGCAGCAGCTGTCCTGCCAGGCCCGAGAGCTTGCGCAGCAGCAGGTGGATGCCCCGCGTGGACGCGCCGGTGGCCTGAAGGGCTGTCAGCAGCGCGGCCTTGTCGCGGCGGTAGGTATCGCGGAGGGCATGGATTTCGGTCATGGTCATCAAAGGTCGCGCGAAGGAAGTGCCATGCAAAAAGCCATGCAAGAGTTGTGCGCGCCGGCCCTGGGGCGCGCGGTCGGCGGGTCAGGTCTTGGTCGCGGTCACAAAGGACGGCAGCGGCGGCGAGCCGGCCGACAGCGTCATCACTTCATACCCCGTCTCGGTGACCAGCACCGTGTGCTCCCACTGCGCGGACAGGCTGTGGTCCTTGGTCACGATGGTCCAGCCGTCGTTGCCGTGTTCCTTCACCTCGCGCCGGCCCGCGTTGATCATGGGTTCGATGGTGAACACCATGCCGGGCTTGAGCTCTTCGAGCGTGCCGGGGCGGCCGTAATGCAGCACTTGCGGCTCTTCATGGAATTTCTTGCCGATGCCGTGCCCACAGAACTCGCGCACGATCGAGAAACCTTGGGCTTCGGCGAACTTCTGGATGGCGTGGCCGATGTCCCCCAGGTGGGCCCCGGGTTTGACCTGCACGATGCCGTGCCACATGGCTTCGAAGGTGATGGCGCAAAGGCGCTTGGCCGCGATGGAGCCTTCACCAATGATGTACATGCGGCTGTTGTCGCCGTACCAGCCGTCCTGGGTGATCACGGTGACGTCGACGTTGACGATGTCGCCTTTCTTGAGCGGCTTGTCGTTGGGGATGCCATGGCACACCACGTGATTGACCGAAGTGCACAGCGAGGCCGGGTAGGGCGGGTAGCCGGGCGGCTGGTAGCCCACGGTGGCCGACACGGTGCCCTGTTGGGCCATGCACTCGGCGCCCAGGCGGTCAATTTCTTTCGTGGTGATGCCCGGTTTGATGTGGGGGGCGATGTAGTCCAGCACTTCCGAGGCCAGGCGGCAGGCGACGCGCATGCCCTCGATGTCTTCAGCGCTTTTGATGGTGATGCTCATCCTGCAATTATCCCATTGGCCCTGCGCGGCTGCAGGGGCGCCCGGACAGCCCGGTAAAATGCGGGGTTGCCCGCCCAGCCGGTTCGCTGGCTTCCTTCGCGGTGTGGCGCACCCACGTTCCCTCACTCCCAACAGGCCGCTACTGTGACCTTGCACTTGACTACGCTGGCGGGCGGCAACGCCCTCAGTTCCTTCCGCGCTCAGCAACTTCAACCCGCCCTGGAGGCGATCCACCCCAAGATCAGCGGCATTGCAGCGCGTTTCGTGCACTTGGTGGCCACCGATGCCGCCCCTACACCGTCTGAACAAGAACGCCTGGCCGCGCTGCTGACCTATGGCGATCCGTACGCGGGCCCCGAGGACGGTGCCGTTCTCATCGTCACGCCCCGCCTGGGCACGCTCTCGCCCTGGGCGTCCAAGGCCACCGACATTGCTCGCAATTGCGGCATTGCCATCCGCCGGGTCGAGCGCATTACCGAATACCGCCTCAGCCTCAGGGCGGGCCTGCTGGGCAAGGCGCCTGAGCTGACGCCGGAGCAGCTGGGGCAGATCGCGGCCCTGCTGCACGACCGCATGACGGAGTCGGTGGTGCCCGACCGCAGCGCAGCCGCGGCCCTGTTCACGGAGCTGCAGCCCGTGCCCATGGAGCATGTGGACGTGCTGGGCGGTGGCCGCGCTGCCCTGGAGGCCGCCAACACCCGCTTCGGCCTGGCCTTGGCCGATGACGAAATCGACTACCTCGTCAATGCGTTCAATGGCCTGGCGCGCAACCCCACTGACGTGGAGCTGATGATGTTCGCGCAGGCCAACAGCGAGCATTGCCGCCACAAGATCTTCAACGCCCAATTCACCATCGACGGCGTGGCGCAGGAGAAGTCGCTGTTCGGCATGATCCGCAACACCCACCAGCTGGCGCCCCAGCACACCGTGGTGGCGTACTCCGACAACGCTTCCATCATGGAAGGTCACCAGGTTGAGCGGTTTGTGGCAAAAATGGCCTCTGGCGCAGATTTGACAAGCGCTGGAAGCTATCAAAAAAGTAGCGTCACCCAGCATGTGCTGATGAAGGTGGAAACCCACAACCACCCCACGGCCATATCCCCCTTCCCTGGCGCTTCTACCGGCGCGGGCGGCGAGATTCGCGACGAAGGCGCCACGGGCCGGGGCTCCAAGCCCAAGGCGGGCCTCACGGGCTTCACCGTCTCCAAGCTCTGGGGCAGCACAGTGGGCAAGCCCGAGCACATTGCCAGCCCGCTGCAGATCATGGTCGAAGGCCCCCTGGGTGGCGCGGCGTTCAACAACGAATTCGGCCGCCCTAACCTGAACGGCTACTTCCGCGAGTACGAGCAGGAAGTCGGCGGCGTGCAGCGCGGCTACCACAAGCCCATCATGATCGCGGGCGGCGTGGGCACCATCGACGCCGAACTCACGAAGAAGATCGAATTCCCCGCCGGCTCGCTGCTCATCCAGCTGGGCGGCCCCGGCATGCGCATCGGCATGGGCGGCAGCGCCGCCAGCTCCATGGCCACCGGCACCAATGCGGCCGAGCTGGACTTTGACTCGGTGCAGCGGGGCAACCCCGAGATCGAGCGCCGTGCGCAAGAGGTCATCAACCACTGCTGGGCCCAGGGCAGCAACAACCCCATCCTCGCCATCCACGACGTGGGCGCGGGTGGCCTGTCCAATGCCTTCCCCGAGCTGACCAATGACGCGGGCCGTGGCGCCCGTTTTGACCTGCGCGCCGTGCAGCTCGAAGAGTCTGGCATGAGCCCGAAGGAAATCTGGAGCAACGAGTCGCAAGAGCGCTATGTGCTGGCGATTGCGCCTGAATCGCTGGAACAGTTCAAAGCCTTCTGCGAACGCGAGCGCTGCCCGTTTGCCGTGATCGGCACCGCCACCGAAGAGCGCCAACTGGTGCTGCACGACCCCGCTGCCACAGCCGACGACCAGAAGCTGCCCGTGGACATGCCCATGAACGTGCTGCTGGGTAAGCCGCCCAAGATGCACCGCGACGTGAAAACCGTGGAGCGCCAGTTCGCGCCGATGGACTTGACCGGCGTGCCCCTGCAAAAAGCCGTGATCGACGTGTTGGCCCACCCCACCGTGGCGTCCTAGCGTTTCCTCTTCACCATTGGCGACCGCACGGTGGGTGGCCTGAGCCACCGCGACCAGATGGTCGGCCCCTGGCAGGTACCCGTGGCCGATTGCGCCGTGACGCTGGCCGATTACAAGGGCTTTGCGGGCGAAGCGATGAGCATGGGCGAGCGCACGCCGCTGGCCGCCATCAACGCGCCGGCTTCGGGCCGCATGGCCGTGGCCGAGGCCATTACCAACCTGCTGGCCGCGCCCATCGAGCTGCCGCGCGTGAAGCTGTCGGCCAACTGGATGGCTGCCTGTGGCGAACCGGGAGAGGACGCTGCTCTCTACGAAACCGTGAAGGCCGTGGGCATGGAGCTGTGCCCCGCGCTGGGCATCAGCATCCCCGTGGGAAAAGACAGCTTGTCGATGCGCACGCAGTGGGCTGAAGGCGCGGACAAGAAAAAGGTCACCTCGCCCGTCAGTCTGATCGTCAGCGCGTTTGCGTCCCTCTCCGACGTGCGCGGCACGCTCACCCCCCAGCTCGACGCCACCGAGGCCGACACCACCCTGGTGCTGATCGACCTGGGCAAGGGCCAGAACCGCATGGGCGGCAGCATCCTGGGCCAGACGCTGGAGCAAAGCGGCGATGTGGTGCCCGATGTGGATGACCCGAAAGACCTGGTCAGCCTCGTCAACGCCGTGAACGCCCTGCGCGCCAAGGGCCAGATCCTGGCGTACCACGACCGCAGCGATGGCGGCCTGCTCGCGGCCGCGGCCGAGATGGCCTTTGCGGGCCATGTGGGCGTGGCGCTCAACGTGGACCTGCTGGTCACCGAAGGCGACGGTATCAACGACAGCCGCATGGAAACCGGCGACGCCAAGAACTGGGCGCAGCAGGTCAGCGCCCGCCGGGAAGAACTCACGCTCAAGGCCCTGTTCAACGAAGAGCTGGGCGTGCTTCTGCAGGTGCGCACGGCAGAGCGCAACGACGTGATGCAGGTGCTGCGCGAGCATGGCCTGTCCAAGTTCAGCCACTTCGTGGGCAAAACCCGCCCGGTGTCGTCCGAAATCGACGCTGGCAAGGGCGAACTGCAGGTCTGGCGCGACGCCAAGGCCGTGTTCAGCGCGCCGCTGGCGGACTTGCACCAGGTGTGGGACGCTGTGAGCTGGAAGATCTGCCAGCAGCGCGACAACCCCGCCAACGCGGATGCCGAGCACGCGGCCGCGGGCGAGCCCACCGATCCCGGCCTGCACGTGCACCTCACGTTCGATGCCGCCGACAACGTGGCCGCGCCATACCTCAACCTTGCCAAACCCAAGGTGGCCATCCTGCGCGAGCAGGGCGTGAATTCGCACATCGAAATGGCCTACGCCTTCACCGAGGCGGGCTTCGAAGCCTTCGACGTGCACATGACCGATTTGCAGACCGGCCGCGTCAAACTCGAAGACTTCAAGGGCGTGGTCGCCTGCGGCGGCTTCAGCTACGGCGACACGCTGGGCGCGGGCATCGGCTGGGCGCGGTCCATCACCTTCAATCCCGTGCTGGCGGCGCAGTTCCAGGGCTTCTTCGGCCGCACCGACACGTTCGGCCTGGGCGTGTGCAACGGCTGCCAGATGTTTGCCGAGCTGGCCGACATCATCCCCGGCGCGCAGGACTGGCCGCGCTTCACCACCAACCAGAGCGAGCGCTTCGAGGCCCGCCTGTCGCTGGTGGAGGTGCTGGAGTCCCCCAGCCTGTTCCTGCAAGGCATGGCGGGCAGCCGCCTGCCGATTGCGGTGGCGCACGGCGAGGGTTATGCCAACTTCAAGTACCGGGGCAATGCCGGCAAGGCCATTGCCGCCATGCGCTACGTGGACAACCACGGCCGCGCGACCGAGCAGTACCCGTTCAACCCCAACGGCAGCGCGGGCGGCCTCACGGCAGTGACCACGGCCGACGGCCGCTTCACGGCCATGATGCCGCACCCCGAGCGCGTGTTCCGCAACGTCCAGATGAGCTGGACCAGCGAGGACAAGGCCCAGTACAGCGGCTGGATGCGCATCTGGCGCAATGCCCGCAAGTGGGTGGATTGATCGGATCATTCCCCTGAGCGGCTGCGCCGCTTCCCCCTTCTCTCGATTCGCTTAGCGAATCGGGAAGGGGACGCAGCCGGTGCGGCGGGGCGGCCCTTGCACGGCTGCCCTGGCGCTTAGGCTGCGCGGGCTCTGCGGCGTGCTGGTGCCGCTGGGCGCTGGCCTATTCCTTGGACGCCTTGCTCAGGCCGCAGCGGCGGTACGTTGATACACCAGCAGCCGCCCCTTGTACGCCGGCACATCGGCCAACGCGGGGTGGTCCAGGCGCTCTTCCACCACGTCAAAGCGCAGCGCCGCCATCTGCTTGCTGAAAGCCGATCGGTTGCCACGGTTGGGGTCCACGATCCAGATTTGTGCACCTGTGGTGGCATGGCGGTCGAGAAAGTGGGCCAGGGTGCCCTGTGCGTCGCGCTCGTACAGGACGTCGCTGCCCATGATCAGATCAAACCGGCCTTGCACATCGGCAGGGGTGTCGGCCGATTCGGTTCCCCATTGCCCGGTACGGTACTTGAGCGGCGCCATTCCATTGAGCCGCACGTTCTCCCGCAGAAAGTCCGATGCCAGAGGATGGCAGTCGCTGGCGGTCACGTCCACGCCGCGGCGGTGGCACACCAGGCTGGCCAGCGCCAGGCCACAGCCGATCTCCAGCACACGCTCGCCGGCATTCAGCGGGCGCGATGCCATGCGT
>NZ_JALEGG010000036.1 GCF_022763525.1 Acidovorax sp. | reverse complement strand
GCTTGTCAAGTGGCGGGGGGTGGGCGGAGGGGGCGAGGGGTGCGGGGGCGGTAGACATAACTCAGTGGCCGCCGAAGTTGAATGCTCGGGCTTCTGGATGTTTAGCGGCTGACTCCAGCCATCCGACTGGTACCACCGGTCGTGCATTATCGGCAAGGAGTCGACTTTCGCACCGCGCGCCCCAGAAGACATGGACTACATCAATGTTCGCTGGCAGCAGCACTAGTTTGTCGGCAGGGCTTCGCACAGCCGTTTCACAAGGTACTCTCGAATCAGCATGAACAAGAAAACTGATCGCCCAATGATTCCCACCGTGCTGTTAGCTTGGTTAATTGGCATATCTCTCCTGCACGGAACGCACTCGCGCGCGCAAGTTCCGCGCCCCGTTCCAAAACAAGCGGGCATATGTGATCGAATATATGCGGACGTGGCTGAGATGGCATCGGACTTGCAGGACATATTGGATAGATGTGACTGGGATACAGACGGTTTCGTGCTGGCGCTTCGGAAGCTGAACCATCTACCACCACCTGCGGGGCTCAAGGCCGTTGTTCTGAAGCCCTATGTAGCGGGGCGACCTGTCAAAACAGTCACCCTTGAAATCGACGTGTTCTTCAACCTCTTGCAGTCGTATCCCCACGTGCTGGCATTTCCAAAATTGGAGCAATTGACTGAAAGAATAAGTTCAGGGTATGAGATTCAGGACGTTGAAATCGTTGGATACTCCGATAGAAACGAGCATCAAGAATTGACACACATGACATTAGACACAAAACGTGCCGAATTTATTCGCGCCTACTTTGTTGCAGTGGGTGTGCCGCCTGAACGAGTTCGCACAAGCATTAATCTTCCGCGACATGAAAATACCGCCACTGGGCGCGCGCGCGATCGATCGGTAGCCGTCAAGGTTCATTTTTTAAGCCAAGACCAAAGCTACGCGGAAAAAGTTCGTGCGAGCATTCAGCCCATCATATTTTCTGGAAGCTTGTCTGGAAACCCGGTTGCAACCATTGAAGTTACGACAGCAGAAAAAGGCGTAATTGTTGGAAGGCGGCTTATTCGATCGAGCGGCGACCGAAATTGGGACGAGGCAGTCGAACGTGCGGTCTACAAAACCGATGTCATCCCTGCAGATGTCGATGGGCGGGTGCCACACAAGTTGGAAATTAGCTTCTCCCCAAAAAATCGACAATGACACCCATCGAGATATTTTTTCGAGTATATTACTTAAAGCAAAGACAACAACGGATTTGACCCCTTAGCCGCCGTTGGCCCCCATTCCTCAACGCGATCATTAGTTAAAAACTCGGTTTGGCCGCAGCCCGAAACGTGTTTTTATACCTGGATATTAAACAGTCATGCACTTAGAAACTGGGGCCCAAGCCACTTCAAAGAGGAATCATTATCCAGAATATCTCGCACGCTCCCGTTTATCCCGCAGGGCTTGCGGTCTAAATTACGTTTGGCCTCACGTTCCATGCCACTGATGTTCGTAAAGAAAGCTCTTCTCGTCGCTGTGTTGTGCATATTCGCGTACGCTTCAAGTGATGTCCGGTCACAGCCTTCGGAACCAAATCGACTGGAATCCGCGAAACGGTTGGTTCGGGACAATGACGGGTTGCTTGCACCCCTGCAACTCTATGGATTGACTGCGGACTTGTTCTGCCGCTCGTACTTTGTGGAGTTAAGACGGGATGCTGCCTGGGGACCAAATCATCCAGGCTGGGCTCAATGGCTCACAGGCTTCTGTAAAGACCTGGTTCAATTATCCCTACCGGAGGGAAGCAGTCTTGAGGAGTTCTTAGCACATGAATTGGCAAAAGGACTTACGCAGGCTGAGATCGACCAACTGGACTTGAGGAACTCCCACCCAGAGGTTGTGGCAGCATCTTCCCGACTGCAGGGCCGGGGTCTGAGTTGGGCGTTCGTTGTGCAAGCAGAGCGGCCCCCCGGGACCGCAGGGTTGTACTCGAGCTCAGAGCGTGAGACAGCGAAGCGAACTGCTCAGCTCCTTAATCAGGAGGTGTCAGGCGTAGAGTCCGATCTTCGTTCGGTAGCTCTCTACATCGGTGCTCCCGAGTTCGCCAAGTACCAGCGTGTTCTGGGGAAAGCCTTCATGGGCAGCGCGGGGCGCCTGGACTCAAACCCCCAAGGGAAATTCGCAGCTCTTATGCGCGCATGGCACGCCAAAGTCTCGGAAGCTGCGAGGTGAGACATACCAAGCCAGTCAACTACGGCGCCCGAGGGCGCTGCGCCGCTGCGCGGCGTCAGTGGCGGCTGGAAGGACCTCGAAATGACTCGAAAACACTTTTATTCGGGCCACTCTGTGATTGAATTTATTTAAGCCCAAGCTTCGCACGAATTTCTGGAAATCCGCACCGATGCATACTCGCAACAAGAGACGGTCGGTCAAATTGCGGTGGTGTGCCATCCCGTTGGTATTTCTTGTACTCCTGCACCGTTGCAACAACAAACGCCTGAAATGTCGAAGTTGACAATTTATTTAAGTCAGCTTGAACGCAGGAGCAAACGCCCGTTGCGAGTTCGTCAAGAGCATCGCGGTTAGGGGTTACTCCTGCCGCACTCACCACCATTTCTTCACAGAATCCAGGCCAAGTAACCTGAAGCTGTTTGATGGTGCATGCTGTGCCAGATTCCATGAATAGCCTTGACCCGATCTGGTCGGCGCCCTGGCTAAGAAGTGCGGGAGTTAAACGCTCTTTGACCGTAGCGACAGTACATGAGCAGAAGCGATTTGAATTCATTGCCTCAGTGAGCCAGCGCGCAATTGGCGCACTCTGGATAGACTGATTTTTCAATCCTTCTTCCACCTGCCTCCGGCATACAGATTCTGTATAGCTGAGCCTGCTGGATATAGCTACTTTTTCAGCCTCGGTGAAATTTTGCGCTAACGCGACTACGCTTGCATACAAAAGCAAAGCGGTAATTAAATAATTCTTCATTTGTGAATAAACAGAAGGCAGATTTTTCGTTTGGGGCCATTTCAAGAGTCGTGTCAACAGGCCTGTTCCCCAGAAAACTCCGTCCACAAGCTTTTACACCCCACTCCCATTGAGCGGTGTTGGCCATGAACAGGCATCGGCCAGATCGCCACCACATCGTCGAGCATCGACTCCCCCTCAAACACGCTCCCGCACCCGCAGCCACGCCACGACATCCCCCGTCACCTCATCCCGATTCGTCTCATTCAAGATTTCATGCCGCGCCGCCGGGTACAGCTTGACCGTCACATCGGCCACCCCGGCATCCCGATACCGCTGCCCCAGTTGCTGGATCAATGCCCCGCCTGCAGCCAGCGGGTCTGCGTCGCCGGATGCGATGAGGATGGGCAGGTCGCTGCGGATGCGTGCGAGTTGTGCGGGGTCGGCCAGCCGGGGCGCAGGCGCAAAGAGTGAAGGAATCACATCTTCCGGCATGTCCCAGCCGCACCACGGGTCGGCCACGTAGGCATCCACCTCGGCGGCGTCGCGCGACAGCCATTCGTAGCCGGTGCGGTGCTCAAAGCCTGCGTTGAAGGCCGCGAGCCCAGCGGGCGCGTCGGCGGGGGCGTTGGCCATGCCGGCGGCGAACAGGTCGAGGGCGGTGGAGCCTGACAGGATGACGCCGGACCAAGTAGAGGAGTGGTCCAGGATGGCCGCCTGCGCTGCGAACGAGCCCATGGAGTGGCCGAACAGGAAGAGCGGCAGGCCGGGGTGCTGCGCACGCAGCAGCGCGCCGAACTGGGCCACGTCGGCAATGAGGCCGCTGAAACCGGCGCTGCCAAAGTCCCCCAGCTTGTCACCCGCCGTGCGGCCGTGGCCGCGGTGGTCCACGGCGTGGACGATGAAGCCTGCGGCGTTCAAGGCCCGCGCAAAGCGGTCGTAGCGCTCGCCGTGCTCGGCCAGGCCGTGGGAGATTTGCACGACGCCCACTGGCTTGCCCGGGGTTTCGGCCCAGGTGTAGGTGGTGATGCGGGTGCCGTCTGCGGTGGACTGGAAGGAGGAGGTGGTGGCAGTGCTCATCGGATCATTCTGGCACGGGGTGTGGGGTTTGCGCATCACCGTGTTGACGCGTTCAGCACCGTGCGCTGACCACTCCTCATTCAGCGCTTGCCGCGCCAGGAATTCGCAGTCACCATGTGTTCAACCACCCTCCCCACCCCATCCGCAGCATGCCCCTGCCCCCTGTCCTCGACCGCTTTCTGCAAGCCCAGGAGCCCGTGTGGCCCCGCGTGTTGGCCGAGCTGCGGGCGGGCAAAAAGCGCACGCACTGGATGTGGTTTGTGTTCCCGCAGATCAAGGGGCTGGGGCGCAGCGACATGGCGCAGCGCTATGCCATCCAGTCGCTGGCCGAGGCGCAGGCTTACCTGGGGCACCCGGTGCTGGCGGGGCGGCTGCGCGAGTGTTGCCAGATCCTGCTGGCGCCGGAGTCGCCTTCTTCTGCGCTGGAGGTGTTTGGCACGCCGGACGACCTCAAGCTGCGCTCTTGCATGACGCTGTTTGCCGAAGCCTCCGCGCCGGGCAGTGTTTTTGATGCGGTGCTGCAGAAGTACTTTGGCGGGCAGAAGGACGAGCGCACGCTGGAGCTGCTGAAGTAGGCCAACCACCGCCGACCGCAGGCCTGCATCAGCAAGGCCCAAGTGATTTACGCCAAAACAAGCTGCAGCGCTGATCCATAAAGCGCTATCAGCTATCAATTTAATAGCTACTACCGACTTCTTGCCTCTCCGGCGCGGTGGCCCGCTGCCACCGCACTTGGTACCCCGCCCACAGCAGGTGCGCATCCTTGCGCTGCTGCACCGTGCCCCGCAGGCCCTTGGGCAGGAACAGGGCCAGAGCGGTGTGAAACCGCTGCATGGGGTTCACCGTGCAGAGTTGCACGGATGGTGGGCAGGTGGGCCTCAGCACCGCCCGGCTGCTTTCAGCAAGGCGTTGCATTCGGGGCCTGCACCGCGGCCCCGGGCTGCAGGTGCTGCAGGTGCCGCAGGTGCTGAAGGCGTTGCGGCCGCAGGGCTGCTGCTGCCGGTCTTGCTGCCCGCCATGGAGGTGCAGATGGCGTCGGAGTGCGGCGTCTGCCCAAAGCTCATGGCTTTTTGGAAGCCCGTGGCGCCGTACAGGTAGCAGCGATACGCCATGCCGTCCAGGGTGTTGACGGTGTAGTTGATGCGGCCACCGGTTTCCTCTTCGCGGTCGGTGATGGAGAACTGGCCCACGGACCGCCCGATCGCCTGCGCTGTGCGCTGCTCCAGCCCACGCTGGTCAAGGGTGGACGCGCAGCCGGCAAGCAGGGCCAAAGCCGCCAAGGCGGGGGCGGCCAAATGAAGCGCAGGGCGTGTGGAAGACTTCATGGGGTTCCTTGGTTTCAACGGTTTCATAGGTCATGCGCAGCCCGCCACCGGCCCAAGCCCTGCGGGCTGGGCCGTGGTCACGGCCTGGCTAGGTAGAGAGTGCGGCTGGTCAGCCCGGCTTGCGGGCCACGATGAAGACCCGGATGTCCTTGCCCCGGGTGCCATGGCGCTCGACGGAGACGATCTCCAGCCCCTGCCGCACCAGGGCCAGCCGCAGCTGCTGCGCGTCGAAGCGCAGCACCTTCGGCGCCTTGCCAATGGCCTGCATCAGGGGCAGGGCGAGGCACGTGATGAGCGGGTTCATCTCGGAGAGGCACGGTGTCTTGGAGATCAGCAGACCGCCGGGCCGCAAGGCCTGCACCAGCAGCTGGAGCGCATGGTCCAGGTCCTCCACCAGATGCAGCAGGCTGAAGGCCAGCACCACGTCGTATGCGCCCTGCCCCTGCCCCGGTGCGTCGGCATCGGCCAATGCAAAGCCCAGCTGCGGCACGGGCTGGGCCGCCAGCCGCTCCCGGGCGATGGCGATCATCCCGGGCGAGACATCCGTGGCCAGCATGCGCCCCGTGAAAGGCGCCAGGCGCAAGGCCGTGCTGCCGGTGCCACACCCAACCTCCAGTACATCGCCCCCCGGGGGCAGCAGTGCCTGCACGCGCTGCAGCGTGGCCTCATAGCCTGCCATGTCGGCAATCGGCTCGGCGGCGTACTTGGGCGCTATGCGGTCCCAGAAGCGGGCCTTGCGGGCCAGAGGGGCAGCACCGGCCCCGGGGTGCGGCGTGGCGTCGAGGGCCGGGGCAATGGAGGGCATGGGCATGGGCGGGTGGGACATCGGGCGTTGAGAGATGCCGGAATGCTATCCATGCAAAACCTCGCAGGGAACAGCCTTTATTGCAGTGAACATATACATTTACGCATGGACAATCTCGACTGGAACCAGCTCAAGGCGTTTCTGAAGACCGCAGAAACCGGCTCGCTCTCGGCAGCCGCCCGCAAGCTGGGCCTGACCCAGCCCACGCTGAGCCGGCAAGTGGCCGCCATCGAACAGCACATGGGCGTGACCCTGTTCGAGCGTGTGGGCAAGTCCATGGTGCTCACCCCCACAGGGCTTGACCTGCTGGAGCACGCGCGTGCCATGGGCGCGGCCGCCGAGGCTCTGGGCCTGGCGGCCACGGGCCGGTCCGAAGCGGTGGGCGGGGTGGTGTCGGTGTCGGCCACCGATGTCGTGGCGGCCTACCTGGTGCCGCCCATCTTGCAGCGCCTGCGCGCCCAGGAGCCCGGCATTGCCGTCGAGGTGATCTCGTCCAACGCGCTGAGCGACCTGCTGCGCCGCGAGGCCGACATCGCCATCCGCCACGTGAAGCCCGAGCAGCCCGACCTGATCGCACGCCTGGTGCGCGAGGCCACCGCCCACTTCTATGCCTCCGAAGGCTGGGTGAGGACTTACGGCCATCCGCGCAACGCACAGGATGCAACCCAGGTGCCGTTCGTCGGCTCGGACCGATCGGGCCGGTATCTGGCGTACCTGCGCCAGCATGGCCTGCACCTGAGCGAGGACAACTTCAGCTGCTATTCCGACCACACCGTCGCCCACTGGGCCCTGGTATGCCAGGGCATGGGCGTCGGGGCGATGATGACCGAGATTGCGCGCAAGACGCCCGGCATGGTCCGGGTGCTGGACGACCTGCCACCGGTGCGCTTCCCGATCTGGCTGGTCTCCCACCGCGAGCTGCGCACCTCGCGGCGGATCCGGGTGGTGTTCGAGGCGCTGGCGGAGGGGTTGTCTGACGAGGGGTAGCAGGGCGAAGCCTGAGCGCAAAACGGGCCCAGGCTCAGCGACCTGTGTGTGCCCCTCTCTCGTCCCCCGCCCCCACCACGGCCCGATCCGCGTGGACCCCGTGCGGTGCCTGCCAGCGCACCCGGTACCCCGCAGACAGCAGGTGCACATCCCAGCGCTGCTGCACCGCGCCCCACAGGCCCTTGGGCAGGAACAGCGCAAAAAGCAGCGCAATGGCGCCCAGGCCGATGAGGTAGAGCACGCCCTGCCCGCCCCACAGCGTTTCCACCGCAAAGAAAAGCAGCGCGCCGAGGATGGGGCCTTCCATGGTGCCGATACCACCCACCAGCACCATGAAGATCATGTAGGCCGTCCACTGCACGCTGAAATAGGTCTTGGGCTGAAAGCTGATGGACGTGGCCAGCCACAGCCCGCCCGCCACGGCGCAGCCAAACGCCGAGAGCACGAACACCAGCCGCTTGACGGCCACCACGTGCACGCCGATGGAGATGGCGGCGGTCTCGTTGTCGCGGATGGCCTGCGCGGCCGTGCCCACCTTGCTGCGCAAGAGCACGAACACGGCCCAGCACAGCCCGGCCATGGCGGCCAGCGCCAGCCAGTAGGTGGCGGCACGCCGGTCGTCGGCCGCGTATTGCTGCAGGGCGATCATGGAGGTGCCCGTTTCGCCCTGCACCAGACTGTCGAGGTTGACGCACAGGTGCGCCAGCGCGGCCAGCACCCACATGCCGATGGCGAATTCGCCGCCCTGCAGGCGCAGCATGAACACGGCCAGGGGCACCGCCGCCAGCGCTACCAGCGCCGCGCCCACCAGCAGCGCGGGGTACGGCCCCAGGCCCGCGTCGGCCAGCCGCACCATGGCATAGGCGCCCAGGCCAAAGAACGCTTGGTGGCCGATGGAGACCAGCCCCGCGTAGCCCGCCAGCGCGTTCCACATCACCGCCAGGATGATGTAGATGAACAGCGTGGTGAGCCGGTCCACCACGCCGGCCTGCAGCCCCAGCGGGGCCAGGGCCAGCACGGCCAGCAGCAGCACGGCGGCGACGGCGAAGGTGGCAGAGGCGCGAGTCCAGCGCTCGATGGCCCAGCCGGGTTGGCCCGTGGGCGCTGCGGGATTGACGACAGCGGAGAGGGTTGGAACAGTCATGGCACGGCTCGGCGAAGGGGGTTGGAAAAGAACCTGAGCAACGCGCCGCCCGCATAGAGCCGCGCCAGCAGGATGACCAAAAAGGTGGCGTGCCCGGCGATGAGAAAGCCCTGCGGGTGCACCTGCGCCCCCAGGTTTTGCGCCACGCCCAGCACCACGCCGCCCAGCAAGGTGCCCCACAGCGACCCGGCGCCGCCGATGATGACGGCCTCGAACGCGAAGATCAGCTGCTGCGGGCCCGAGAACGGGTCGAACGTGGCCCGCAGCGCCAGCGATGCGCCCGCCAGCGTGACGGTGACCATGGTGATGGCCGAGGCCGCGGCAAACACGGTGCCGGTGTGCACGCCCACCAGGCGCGCGGTGTCGGCGTCTTCCGATGCCGCACGGATCTGCCGGCCCAGCGACGTGTGCGCCAGCAGGGCGTGCAGGCCGCCCAGCAGCAGCACGGCCAGCACCAGCACCAGGGTGGGCAGCTGGCCCACGTAGAGGCCGCCTGGCAGCTCCCAGCTGTCGTAGGCCAGGGTGCCGATGGCGTTGGCCAGCGAGCGCGTGTCGGCCCCGAAGTGCTGGAACAGCGCGTTGTCGATCACGCTGGCCAGGCCAAAGGTGGCGAGCAGCGGCACCAGCGCGCCCAGCCGCGCGCTGCGCTCCAGAACCAGGTAGTGCAGCGCCCAACCGAGCAGCGCCATAGCGGGCAGCACGGCCAGCAGCGCCAGAAGCGGGTGCCAGCCCAGCGGCTCGGCCAGCCACCACAGCAGGTAGGCGGCCACCACGGCCAGGCTGCCATGGGCGAGGTTGATGATGCGCATCACCCCGAACATGAACGACAGCCCGCACGCCAGCACGGCGTAGTAGCCGCCCAGCAGCAGGCCCTGGAGGACTTGGTTCAACAGGTTCATGCGGCCTCCTTGTGAAGGTGATGGGTGTGTGCGGCGGCTTCGGCAGGTACGGCGCTGGCATCTGCCGCAGCCCCAGGCCGCTGCGCGCCAAAGTAATGCGCGGTGATCTGCTCGCGCGTGAGCTGGTCCGCCGGCGCATCGGCCACCACGCGGCCTTCCAGCATGCAGACGATGCGGCTGGCCACGGCCTGCACGCGCTGCAGGTCTTGCTCCACCAGCACCAGCGTCGTGCCCTGCCCTGTCACTCCGCGCAGCGCGTCGTACACGCCTTGCACGGCCAGGGGCGAGAGGCCCAGCGACACTTCGTCGAGCAGCAGCAAGCGCGGGTTGGTCATGAGTGCGCGGCCAATGGCCACGGCCTGCTGCTGGCCGCCGGAGAGGTCGCCCGCCCGCGCATCGAGCTTGGGCACCAGCTGCGGAAACGCATCCAACACCGTGTCGAAACTCCACAGCCCGCGCCGCCCAGCGGCACGCGCCACCAGCAGGTTTTCGCGCACCGTCATGGCCGTGAACAGGCGCCGCCCTTCGGGCACCAGCGCCAGCCCTTCGGCCACGCGCTGGTGGGCAGGCATGCGGGTGATGTCTGCGCCCTCCCACCGCACGGTGCCGCTGCTGGCGCGGTGTGCGCCCGCCACCGTGCGCAGCAGCGTGGTCTTGCCCGCGCCGTTGGCGCCCACCAGGGCCACGACGTCGCCCTGGCGCACCTGCAGCGAAACATTGCGCACGGCGGGCAGCTGCCCGTGGTGGGCGTTCACCGATTCAATGCTCAACAACGTCGCGTTGCTGCTGCTCATGCCGCCACCCCGCCCAGGTACGCCTCGACCACCGTGGGGTCAGCCAGCACCGCGCGCGGGTCGCCGCTGGCGATGATGCGGCCGCCGTCCATGCACACCAGGCGCGTGGCCACTTGCAGCAGCACATGCACCAGGTGCTCGATCCACACAATGGCGATCTGCCGGCTGCGGATGGTGCGCACCATGTCCACCAGCTCGCTGGCTTCGGCATCGGTCAGGCCGCCGCCGATCTCGTCGAGCAGCAGCACGGTGGGCTGCGTGGCCAGCGCGCGCACCAGCTCCAGCCGCTTGCGGCCCAGCAGGCCCAGCGTCTCGGCGCGGCGGTTGACCAGGCCCTGCATGCCGCACAAGCGCAGGCATTCCATGGCCTGGTCGCCCGCTTCCCGGGCTGGCAGGCCTGCGCCGTGCGTGGCGGCGGTGAGCACGTTCTCAAACACCGTCATGCCCAGGAACGGGCGCGGCACCTGGTGCGTGCGCGCGATGCCGGCGCGGCAGCGGTCCGCCGCGCTTTGATCGCTCACGTCCGCGCCGCGAAACCACACGTGGCCCTCGCTGGGCGCGAAGGCCCCGGCCAATACGTTGAGCAAGGTGGTCTTGCCCGCACCGTTGGGGCCGACGATGCCCACGGCCTCGTCGGCACCCACGGCAAAGTCCAGCGCGCTCAGCACCTGCAGCGCGCCAAAGCGCATGGTGATGCCCTGGGCCTGCAGCAGGGGCGGTTGTTGCTGCTGCGCCTGTGGTTCGGCGCCCAGGCTTCGCAAGGGTTGGGGGTGTCGCATGGCGGGCCGGTTCAGCTGTAGGCCTTGAGCGCCGCCGCCACGGGGATGTTGCGGTCGTTGGCGTTCTCGGTGATGACGATGTCGAGCTTGAACTTGCTGCCCGCGGGTGCCTGCACCCACTGCGCGCCCACTACCGGCGTGACCGACACGTTGGGCACGGGCCCCTTGGCAAAGTCCACCGGGCCTTGCATGGTGGTGGTCTTGAGGGTGCTGATGGCCTTGGCCAGCGCCGCCTTGTCGCGCGGGTTGGCGCTGGCCTTCAGCGCCTCGGTGCCCGCATCGAACAGCGACATGGTGGAGCCCAGCATCTGCGTCCACTGCTTGCCGGTGCTGGCCTCGTACGCCTGGGCCAGCTGCGCGCCCGTAAGGCCGGTGAGCGCCGACGCATACGGAAAGCTCTTGTGCCAAAAGCACCCCGCCGCCAGGTTGTGCGCCAGCGGCCCCAGCGCCTCCACCTGCGAGGGCACGAGGCCGGTCTTGGCGATCTGCGCGATCTTGACCATGCGCGTGTAGCCTTGCTGCGCTGCCTGGCGCCAGAAGGTGGCGAAGTCGGGCGGGATGGGGAAGGTGTTGAAGATCTCGCAGCGCTCGGCCTTGAACTTGGCGATCTGCGCGGAGTAGTCGGTGGTGCCGTTTTCATACGGGCCAGCATCCACCACGGTGAAGCCCGCCTTGGCCAGCTCGGGCGCCAGCGTGCCGCGGATGGCGTTGCCGTCGGCATCGTTGGGGTACAGCACGCCGATCTTCTTGTTGGTGGGCAGCGCGGAAAACTGCGAGGTATACGACGTGGTGAAGCTGCCGCCGCCAAACGAGAAGTGGTACGTCCACCTGAACGGAGACGGCGCACCGGGCTTGGCGCCGCGGCCGAAGTACCAGGCCTCCCACGGCATCACGGTGGAGAGGCAGGGCACGCCTGCGGCCTCGCACGCGTCCGACACGGGGTTCACCGTCTCGGGCGTGGTGGTGGTGAGCATCAGGTCGATCTTGTCGTTGTTGATCAGTGCCTTGGGGAGCTGGCTGGCGCGGGCGGGGTCGGACTGCGTGTCGCGGTCCAGGATCTCTACCGCGTACTTCACGCCGCCAATGGTCAGGCCCGCGGCGAGCGT
>NZ_JALEGG010000278.1 GCF_022763525.1 Acidovorax sp. | reverse complement strand
TGGTCCAGCCAGATGGGAACGCTGGGGTTGTGGCGGCTGGGCGGCACGGGATCGCGGTGGTAGCGGCCCAGCTGGTACTGCACCACTTCGCCATAGGGCAACCGCCCCTGGCTGAGCAGCTGGTACAGCGTGACGCCCAGCGCAAACAGGTCGCTGCCCGCATCGGGCAGCTGGCCGGCCGGGTCGGTGCTGCGCTCGTAGCCCGGCCACTGCTCCGGATTCATGTAGCTGGGGGTGCCGGCGTGCAGGCGTCGGGTGGCCTCGGGCTCGCGGCCCGAGAGGGCCACGCCCAGGTCCAGCACACGCAACACGCCGTCGTCGCCCAGGTGCAGGTTGTCGGGCTTGATGTCGCGGTGCACCACGCCCTGGCGGTGCAGCCAGCCCAGCACACGCGCGGCCTGCACCACGACCGACACGGCCTGCGGCACGGGTAGCTGCTGGCTGCGGCGCAGGCGCTGCCCCAACGTCTCGCCCGGATGCCAGTCGTACAACAGATAGAAGGCGCTGGTGCCTTGGCCAGCGAGACCCTCCGGCGCAGCGGGCCAATCGTTCAGCCACGCCAGGTGCACGGCCGCGGGCCCCGACTGCATGCGCCGCGCCACCCACGCCTCGTGCGCCAGCGTGGCGCGCTCCTCGGCATCGTGGGCGCGGCTGGGCAGCAGAGTCTTGAGCGCAAACAGCCGCTGCGTGGTGCTGTCGCGCACCTGGTAAATGCGATGGATGCCGTTGTCAGCCACGATGGCGGTCACGGCGAGGCCGTCCACACGGTCCCCCACCTTCAGGAGCGGCAGCACCGGCAGGCTGTGCGCGCGGCGGGACTCATCCTGCAGCGTGGCCACGAGCGCGCCCTGCACCCGCACCACCAGCGCGGTCGCGTTGTCCTGGCTGCCGCGGCGCAATGCGGTCTGCACCAGCTCGTCTGCCAGGGCCTGGGCCGCCCCGCCCTGAGCTGCCAGCTGGCGCAGCTCGCGCTCGCGAAGGCTGCCGTGCACCCCGTCGGAGACGAGCACGAAGAGATCCCCGCTGCGCAGCTCGCCCTGGCTGTAGTCGACCACCACATGGTCATCGAGCCCCATGGCCCGGGTGATCTGGTGCCTGAAATCGTGCTGCGCCATCACATGGTCCGTGGTCAGCAGCTGCAGGTGACCATCCCGCAGCAGGTAGGCGCGCGTGTCCCACACATGGGCCAGCGTGTACGACTGCCCGCGCAGTACCAGGGCGGTGAGCGTGGTCAGCCCCACCGCCGGTTGGCGGCGCCGGTTCATCGAGGCGAGCCAGCCATTGTGGGCCGACAGGATGCGGTCCAGCGCCACCGTGGTGTCCCAGGTATCGGGCGTGGCGAAGTAGTCGTTCACCAGCGTGTTCACCGTGGTCTGCGCGGCTTCGCGGCCATTGCCGCCCGCACTCACGCCATCGGCGATGGCGGCGATGGCGCCCCGCTCGCGATCGCGCCCCTGACCCAGCAGCAGTCCGGCAAAGTCTTCGTTCAGCGCCTTGCGCCCCGTTTCGGAGGAACAGCCGCAGTCCAGTTCAAAACTCATGCACCAGCTCCATGCAGGTTCCATGCCCAACCTGGTGCACGTGGCACCGCCTTGCACCGATATGCCCGCGTGGTGCGCGGTGGCCTGCGGGCCGCTGCGTCCTCTGCGGCGGCCATTTCCCTTCGAAGGGTGTGCCCCGCCAGGGTGCACAGGCTCTGGCACAGGCATTGCTTGATATAGACAACGGCCCAGACGGGTCGCGCAGTTCGCCAGTGCAATGGCGCACCCGTGAACTGCCAGGACGAAGGCGTCCCCACATGCTGTTTCGCGCGTTGGCCGAAGCAGCATCGTGTGGACGCCTTTTTTGTTGTGCACGGCGCCCGGGCGGTGCCACCACAGACGGAGTCATGGTGATGAAAAAGCTCAAGCTGGTGATGGTAGGAAACGGCATGGCCGGTGTGCGCACGCTGGAAGAGCTGCTCAAGATTGCCCCGGATCTGTACGAGATCACGGTGTTTGGGGCGGAGCCGCACCCCAACTACAACCGCATTCTGCTGTCCCCGGTGCTGGCGGGCGAGCAGACCATCGACGAGATCATCCTGAACGACTGGCAGTGGTATGCCGACAACCACATCACGCTGCACACCGGCTTCACAGTGACCGACGTGGACCGCGTGCGCCGCGTGGTCAGCGCCACCAGCAGCGACGGCACGGTGATCAGCGCCGAATACGACCGCCTGATCCTGGCCACAGGCTCCAACCCCTTCATCCTGCCCATCCCCGGCAAGGACTTGCAGGGCGTGCTGGCCTACCGCGACATTGCCGACACCCAGGCCATGATCGACGCGGCCGCCACCTACCGGCACGCGGTGGTCATCGGCGGCGGTCTGCTGGGCCTGGAGGCCGCCAACGGCCTCATGAAACGCGGCATGCAGGTCACGGTGGTGCATGTGGGCGATTGGCTCATGGAACGCCAGCTCGACGACGTGGCCGGCAAGATGCTGCAAAAGTCGCTGCAGGAACGCGGCATGCAGTTCTTGATGAAGGCACAAACACAAGAGCTGGTGGGCAACGCCGAAGGCCGCGTGGCCAGCGTGAAGTTCAAGGACGGCAGCGAGGTGCCCGCCGATCTGGTGGTGATGGCCGTGGGCATCCGCCCCAATACCGCGCTGGCCGAGAAGATGCGCCTGCACGTGAACCGCGGCATCGTGGTGAGCGACACGCTGCAGACCACCACCGACGCGCGCATCTACGCCGTGGGCGAATGCGCTGCGCACCGGGGCATTGCCTATGGCCTGGTGGCCCCGCTGTTCGAGCAGGGCAAGGTGCTGGCCAACCATTTGGCCGAATTCGGCATCGGTCGCTACCAGGGCTCGCTCACGTCCACCAAGCTCAAGGTGACGGGCATCGACCTGTTCTCGGCCGGAGACTTTCAAGGAGGAGACGACACCGAGGAGATCGTGATGAGCGACCCCTTCGGCGGTGTGTACAAAAAGCTCGTCATCAAAGACGACAAGCTGGTGGGTGCCTGCCTGTATGGCGACACGGTGGACGGCAGCTGGTACTTCAAGCTGCTGCGCGACGGCCGCAGCGTGAGCGACATCCGCGACAAGCTGATGTTTGGCGAATCGCACCTGGGCGACACAGGCCACCAGGGCCAGAGCAAGGCTGCCGCCATGCAGGACAGCGACGAGGTGTGCGGCTGCAATGGCGTGACCAAGGGCGCGATCTGCAAGGCCATCAAGGAAAAAGGCCTGTTCACGCTCGACGAGGTGCGCAAGCACACCAAGGCCAGCGCCTCGTGTGGCTCGTGCACCGGGCTGGTAGAGCAGATCATCATGTTCACCGCCGGTGGCGACTACAGCGCCACGCCCAAGACCAAGGCCATGTGCGGCTGCACCGACCACGGCCACCAGGCCGTGCGGGACGCGATCCGTACAGCCAAGCTGGTGAGCATTGCCGAGGTGTTCAAGTTCATGGAATGGAAGACGCCCAATGGCTGCGCCACCTGCCGCCCGGCGGTCAACTACTACCTCATCAGCACCTGGCCGAAAGAGGCCAAGGACGACCCGCAAAGCCGCTTCATCAACGAACGCAGCCACGCCAACATCCAGAAAGACGGCACCTACAGCGTGATCCCCCGCATGTGGGGGGGAGAGACCACGGCCGATGAGCTGCGCCGCATTGCCGACGCGGTGGACAAGTACAAGATCCCCACCGTCAAGGTCACCGGCGGCCAGCGCATCGACCTGCTGGGCGTAAAGAAGGAAGACCTGGTCAACGTGTGGCGTGACATCGGCATGCCCAGCGGCCACGCCTACGCCAAGGCGCTGCGCACCGTGAAGACCTGCGTGGGCAGCGAGTGGTGCCGCATGGGCACGCAGGACAGCACTCAGATGGGCAAGGACCTGGAGCGCGCCATGTGGCGCATGTACGCACCGCACAAGGTCAAGTTCGCCGTCAGCGGCTGCCCGCGCAACTGCGCCGAGGCCGGCATCAAGGACGTGGGCATCATCGGCGTGGACTCGGGCTGGGAGATGTACATCGCCGGCAATGGCGGCATCAAGACCGAGGTGGCGCATTTCTTCACCAAGCTGAAGACCGCCGAGGAGGTGCTGGAGTACACCGGCGCATTCTGCGAGCTGTACCGCCAGGAAGGCTGGTACCTGGAGCGCACCGTGCACTACGTGAGCCGCGTGGGCCTGGACTACGTGAAGAAACGCATTCTGGAAGACCACGCAGGCCGCAAGGCGCTGTGGGAGCAGCTGCAGTTTGCGCTGGACGGCGAGCCCGACCCCTGGTTCGAATTCGACAAGGCGGCGGTGGACACACGCCAGTTTGCGCCCCTCACTCCCTGATCCGCGCCCGATGCGCCCATCTCGCAGAGCCCCACCATGCACCGAAGAACCCTCTTGACCGCCGCCAGCTGCGCCGCCGCGTGCAGCGCCCTCGCCCCGCTGGGCAGCGCCCACGCCCAGGTCACCGACCTCAACGACGCCATCAACAAGGCCGGGCGCCAGCGCATGCTGAGCCAGCGTGTGGGCAAGGCCTGGCTGGCCCTGGCCCACAAGGCCGACACACCCACGGCGCGCCAGGTGATGCAGCAGTCCATCGCCCTGTTCGAGCGCCAGCTGGTGGAGCTCAAGGCCTACGCGCCCTCGCCGACCATCCGCGAGACCTACACCAAGCTGGAAACCGCGTGGGCCGCCCACAAGGCCGCGCTGGCCGCCGATACCTCGTTGGCCGACAACGCCAGCGCCCTGCTGCAGGCCGACGCCAAGGTGCTGGCCCTCGCCCACCTGGGCACCACGCAGTACGAGGCCGCCTCGGGCAAGCCCGTGGGCCAGCTCGTGAACATTGCAGGACGCCAGCGCATGCTGAGCCAGCGCATGGCCAAGTTTTACCTGGCCGCCATGCTGCCCGTGGATGCCGCAGCGGCCACGGCCGAGATTGCCAAGGCCCGCGCGGAATTCGTCGCCGCCACCGAACTGCTGCGCAACGCCCCCCAGGCCACCTCACGCATCCGCCAGGAACTGCAGCTGGCCGATAGCCAGTGGGTGTTTTTTGACGCGGCGCTGCAGCGCATGCAGGGCGGCGGCAACGTGAACCGGCAGGTGGCCGAGGTGTACGTGGCCAGCGAGAACCTGCTCGTGAGCATGGACCGCGTGACCGGCATGTACGCGGCGCTCGCGGCCTGAGAACCTGCCCGATCAAGCCTCCCACAAAACAACAAGCCGCCCCACGATGCCCCCGGCAAGCTCCCGACCACATTCCAAGACACCCGAAGGAACCGCGATGACCACGACCCCCGCACCGCAATGGAAGCTGATCTGCCGCGTGGACGACATCCCCGTGCTGGGCTCGCGCCGCGTGGCGCGCCCCCAGGGCCTGGATGTGGCCGTGTTCCGCAACGATGCGGGGGGCGTGTTCGCGCTGCTGGACCGCTGCCCGCACAAGGGCGGCCCGCTGTCGCAGGGCATTGTGTTCGGCACCCATGTGGCGTGCCCGCTGCACAACTGGACCATCGGACTGTGCGACGGGCAAGCATCCGCACCCGACGAAGGCTGCACACCCAAATTCGCTGTGAAAGTGGAAGACGGCGCCGTGTACCTGGATGCCCGCGAGCTGGAAACCCATGCGCTCGACCTGGTCCGGCCCCTCGCAGGCCCGGCACGGCGCGGTCTGGCAGCCTGAAAGCCAGGGCCCATCCTGAACGGAAAACGCTACAAATAACATAGCTGCCGGCGCTTATTCAACATGCTCCAGCGCCCAAAACACCTGAAAACCACGCCATGCAAGAAACCAAATCCACCTGCCCCTACTGCGGCGTAGGCTGCGGCGTGATCATCGAAAGCAACGGCGCGCAGATCACCGGCGTGCGCGGCGACCCCACCCACCCCGCCAACTTCGGCCGCCTGTGCACCAAGGGCTCTACCCTGCACCTCACGGCCAGCAGCCCCATCACGCTGCAGACCCGGCTGCTGCAGCCGCAGCAGCGCCTGCACCGCAGCGATGCCCCACGCGCCATCTCGTGGGACGCCGCCCTGGGCCTGGCCACCGACCAGTTCGCCAACATCATCCAGCAGCACGGTCCCGACGCCGTGGGCTTCTACGTGAGCGGGCAGTTGCTCACCGAGGACTACTACGTCTTCAACAAGCTCGCCAAGGGCCTGATCGGCACCAACAACATCGACACCAACTCGCGCCTGTGCATGAGCAGCGCCGTGGCGGGCTACAAGCAGACCCTGGGCGCCGATGCGCCGCCCGCGTGCTACGACGACGTGAAGCACGCGCAGTGCCTGTTCATCGTGGGCAGCAATGCGGCGTGGGCGCACCCTATCCTGTTCCGCCGTATCGAGGACGCGCGTGCTGCCAACCCCGGCATGAAGATCATCGTGGCCGACCCGCGCCGCACCGACACGGCCGGCATGGCCGACCTGTTCTTGCCCATCCAGCCCGGCAGCGACGTGATGCTGTTCAACGGCATGTTGCACCTGATGCTGTGGGAGGGCTGGACGGATGCCGCGTACATCGCCGCACACACCACGGGCTTTGACGAGCTCAAGGCCCTGGTGCGCGACTACACGCCCGAACGCGTGGCGCAGACCTGCGGCGTGAGCGTGGCCGATCTGACCACCGCCGCCAAGTGGTTTGCGCAGTCCAAAGCCACGCTCAGCCTGTACTGCCAGGGCCTGAACCAGAGCAGCAGCGGCACGGCCAAGAACGCAGCGCTCATCAACCTGCACCTGGCCACCGCACAGATCGGCAAGCCCGGCGCGGGCCCGTTCAGCCTGACCGGCCAGCCCAACGCCATGGGCGGGCGCGAAGTGGGTGGCCTGGCCAATCTGCTCAGCGCCCACCGCGACCTGGCCAACCCGCAGCACCGCGCCGAAGTAGCTGCGCTCTGGGGCGTGGCCGATGTGCCATCCAAACCTGGCAAGACGGCCGTGGAGATGTTCCAGGCTGCCGCCGACGGCGAGATCAAGGCGCTGTGGATTGCCTGCACCAACCCCGCGCAAAGCATGCCCGACCAGGCCACCGTGCGCCGCGCACTGCAGCGCGCCGAGTTTGTGGTGGTGCAGGAGGCCTTTGCCACCGCCGCCACCTGTGCCCATGCCGACCTGCTGCTGCCCGCCACCACCTGGGGCGAGAAGACTGGCACGGTGACCAACAGCGAACGCCGCATCACCCGCGTGCGCCCTGCCGTGCCCGCCCCCGGCGAGGCGCGCCACGACTGGGCCATTGCGGTGCAGTTTGCACACCAGCTGGAGGCCCGCCTGCGCCCCGGCCAACCTACGCTGTTCCCCTACACCACCGAGCATGCCGACCAGGGCGCCGAGACGGTGTGGAATGAGCACCGCGAGAGCACCCGAGGGCGCGATCTGGACATCACCGGTCTGTCGTGGGACATGCTCGAATCTGCAGGCCCCCAACAGTGGCCATTGCCTGAGGGATCCACCACGGGCAAGGCCCGTCTGTACGAAGACGGCGTGTTCCCCACCGCCGATGGCCGCGCCCGTTTTGCCGCGCACGCTTGGCAACCCACGGCCGAGCAGCGCGAGTCGCGTTACCCCTTCAGCCTGACCACCGGCCGCCTGCGCGATCAGTGGCACGGCATGACCCGCACCGGCACCCTGGGCCGCCTGTTCGGCCATGTGGCCGAGCCCAGCGTGCAGCTGCACCCGCAGGACATGGAGCGGCGCGGCCTGAAAAACGGCGACCTGGTCTACGTGACGAGCAAGCGCGGCACCATCGTGGTGCCTGCGCAGGCCGACACCACGGTGGGCCTGTCGCAGGCCTTTATGGCCATGCACTGGGGCAGCGAATTCTTGAGCGGGTGTTCCTCTACCGGCGAGCGGCTGGCGGGCGTGAACGCGCTCACCACCTCGGCGTATTGCCCCACGTCCAAACAGCCCGAGCTCAAGCACGCGGCCGTCAAGGTGCTCAAGGCCGAGTTGCCCTGGACGCTGCTGGCCATGGCCTGGCTGCCCGCCGACAGCGCCCAGACCACGCGCGAGGCGCTGACTGCGCTGATGGCCCAGTTTCCGTTTGCGAGCTGCGTGCCCTTCAGCAACAACACACCGTTGAGCGAACCCGGCCGCGAGCGCGTGGGCGTGCTGCTGCGTGCCGCCGCACACGAGGCACCGCCCGAGGCCACCGTGGAGCGCATCGAATCCCTGATGGGCCTGGCTGGCGCGGACACGCTGCGCTATGTCGACAAGAAACGCGGCCAGCGCCGCGCCGCTCGCCTGGCGCGCCACAGTGAGAACACCACGCTCGAAGGCGTCGTGCTCGCGGGGGACACCAGCGCCGAAGGCTGGCTCAAGACCCTCTTGCAGGAAGAACTGCCCGCCCAGACCTATGGCCGCCTGCTGCTGGTGCCCGGTGCCAAGGCGCCAGTGGCCGTGCAGTCGCGCGGCAAGTCGGTGTGCACCTGCTTCAACGTGACGGACGCCGCCATCACCGCCGAGCTGGCGCACTGCCATGGCACGGACGATGACCGGCTGGCCCAACTGCAAGGCAAGCTGCGTTGCGGCACCAACTGCGGATCCTGCCTGCCAGAGCTGAAACGCATGGTACGGGCCACGGGGCCGCTGGCGACCAAGCCCATGGCGCAGGCCACCATATAACCAAAAGTTCTCTTGCTTGCAGGAAAATAGCCCTCAGACCTACAAACCCCACAAGGACTTGTGCATCAGGGCTGCAGCTAGGCGCTTTCGGCGCGGACAGTACGCCTGTACGGCAAGCCGAAACAACGACGCTGAAGCCCTGTTTCACAAGTCCCGCCACCAAGAACCATGGGCATCAGTCAGTACATCAAGGAAATTGGGCGCGGCGCGCGCGGCGCCAAGCCGCTGACGCGCGAACAGGCCACCGACCTGTTCGGCCAAGTGCTGGATGGCCAGGTGAGCGACCTGGAGATCGGCGCCTTCTGCCTGGCCATGCGCATCAAGGGCGAGACGTCCGAAGAGATGTGCGGCTTTCTGGACGCCACGCACAGCCGCCTGGCACCGCTGCCTGCCACCGACCGCCCGCTCATCGTGCTGCCCAGCTACAACGGCGCGCGCAAACTGCCCGTGTTGACGCCCCTGCTGGCGCTGCTGCTGGCGCGCGAGGGCCTGCCCGTGCTGCTGCATGGCATGCGTACCGAGGCGCGGCGTGTCTTGGCCTCGGATGTGCTGCTGGCGCTCGACGTACCTGCGCTGACCGCTCCTGAAAATATAGCAAACGGCACCGTACGCCACATCCACACACAGCACCTGCACGCCGGTCTGGCGCGCCTGCTGGCCGTCCGCGAGGTGGTGGGCCTGCGCAACCCGGGGCACAGCGTCGTCAAGCTGATGAGCCCATGCGCAGGGCCCTCGGTAGTGGTCACGGCTTACACCCACCCCGAATACTTCGAGATGCTGCAGAGCACCTTCCGCACGCTGGGCATGAGCGCCCTGCTCTCGCGGGGCCTCGAAGGCGAAGTCGCCACCGACCCGCGCCGCACGCCGCGCTATGACGGCTTTGTGCACGGCGTGCACGAGGTGCTGGAAACGCAGCAGCCCGGCACGGCCGGCGAGGTGCCCGGGCTGCCCTCCGAGATCGATGTGGCCACCACGGCCGCCTACACGCGCCGCGTGCTGGCTGGCGAACTGCCCGTTCCACCCGCAATTGCGCGGCAGGTGGAACATATCTTGCGAATCGCCGATCAAACCTTTTCGGAGACACACCCATGAGCCGCACCACGCCCCCCACTGCCCTGCCCCCTTCCCGCCCTCACCTGGGCACCGGCGGCAGCTGCACGCTGGTGGGCGCGGGCCCGGGCGACCCCGAACTGCTGACCATCAAGGCACTCAAGGCCATCCAGGCGGCCACGGTGCTGCTGGTGGATGACCTGGTGAGCGATGCCATCGTCGCCCACGCATCGCCCACGGCCCGCGTCATCTACGTGGGCAAGCGCGGCGGCTGCAAGAGCACGCCCCAGGCCTTCATCGAGAAACTGATGCTCATGGCCGTGAACGAGGGCGAGAACGTGGTCCGGCTCAAGGGCGGCGATCCCTTCATCTTCGGCCGCGGCGGCGAAGAGGTGGAACACCTGCGTGCTGCCGGCGTGCCGGTCACGGTGATCAATGGCATCACGGCAGGCCTCGCGGGCCTGACCTCGTTGGGCGCGCCGCTCACGCACCGCGAGCACGCCCACGGCGTGGTGTTCGTCACCGGCCACGCCAAGCCCGGCGACGCGGGCACCGACTGGCGCCAGCTGGCCGCCACGGCCCGCGATGCGAAGCTCACGCTGGTCATCTACATGGGCGTGAGCGGTGCCTCCACCATCGAACAGGAACTGCTCTGCGGCCTGCCCGCCAGCACGCCCGTGGCCATCATCCAGCACGCCAGCCTGCCGCACCAGCGGCATGCCGTGACCACGCTGGGCGACCTGCACAACACCAGCACGCGCGAGGGGCTGGCCCGCCCGTCGGTGATCGTGGTCGGTGACGTGGTGCGCGGCGTGGCGGCAGCGTCAGAGCACGTCGAACAGCCCATGCTGGCCGCACGCAGGGGCTGACCGCCCCCCCTGCACATCTCCGTTCGCACCTGCATCACCTTCGCCCATGGCCAGTGCCGAGCGGCACACGCGGGTGGGTGCACACACGCCTTTCGGCCCCCTCTGGCAAGGCGTTCAGCGGCGGCGAGCGCTCCCCCATGCCCCGGGCCTATCCACATTCCTTGCCACGCCGCTGGCGCAGGTATTGCTTGAGTCTCTGTATCCGATTGCAACCCACAAGGACGCACCATGTCAGCCCCTTCGTCGTCTCCACGCACTGGCATGCCCCTTCCCTCACCCACCGGGGCGGCCGTCTCGGCCAGGGATGCCACCATGTCCCTTGTCAATCTGGCCGCACGCCAGCGCATGCTGTCGCAACGTATGGTGCTGCAAACCGTGCTGGCCGCGCGCGGCAGCGATCTGCACTTGAAAGCCGCGCGCCATACGCTGGCGCTCTTCAAGGACAGTCAGGCTCAGCTGGTGGACACGCCGCGCCTGCTGGAACCCGCCAGCGCCGAACGGATTCGTGCGGTGTACCACGGCCCTGCCGGCGTGGCCGCCACCATTGATGCGTTTGCACAGCGGGTTGAAGTGGCGCTGGAACATGCAGAGCGCCAAAGCCGCCGCGTGGACGATGCGGTGGCCGAACTGGTGAGCGCCACCGATGGCGCGCTCGAAGCGCTGAACGCGGCGACCACCGTGTTCGACCAGGTGGGCCGCGCGAAATCGGAGACCCTGATGAAGGAACTGGCGGGCATTGTGGAGTCCATCCAGACCGTGGCCCGCGAAGCCAAGGTGGTGAGCTTCAACGCGCAGGTGATGGCCGCCCGCGCGGGCCAGCACGGTCGCGAATTTGCCGTGGTGGCCAACGTGCTGTCGGACATCACGCAGGAGATCGATGGACTGTCACTGCAGGCGGTGTCCCTGGCGGGCCGCAGCCGCAGCGCCGCGTAGCGCAAGACCGCGGTCTACGGTGCGGGCGTCTCGCGCACCTGCGCGAAGCGCTGCGCCAGCTCCTTGCGCAGCGACTTGCGCAGCAGCGCGGCATCCCAGCGGCGGCGTTCATCGGGCGTGGAAGGCGACAGCGGCGGCACCGGTACCGGCTTGCGCGCCTCGTCCACCGCAACCATCGTGAAAAAGCAGCTGTTCACATGCCGCACGGATTGCGAGCGGATGTCCTCGGCCACCACCTTGATGCCCACCTCCATCGACGAAGAGCCGGTGTAGTTGACGCTGGCGAGGAAAGTCACCAGCTCGCCCACGTGGATCGGCTGCAAAAACATCACCTGGTCCACGCTGAGCGTGACCACGTAGCACGCCGAGTAGCGGCTGGCGCAGGAATACGCCACCTGGTCCAGCAGCTTGAGGATGGCGCCGCCATGCACGTTGCCCGAAAAATTGGCCATGTCGGGCGACATCAGCACGGTCATGCTCAGTTGGTGGGAAGGGATATTCATGTTGCAATTTTAGGGAGGAGATCGTCGCGCCACCACAACGGGGCTGGCCGCTACACTCGCGCAGCACAAGCCATGCCACGCCGTGGCGCCGGAGGGAACACATGCTCGAAATCGACAAACTCAATGAATTCACCGAAAGCCACGGTGAGCTGCGGCGCGGGCGCGGCCTGGTGTCGGGCGTGATCGCGCTCACGCTGGCCGTCCTGTGCTTTCTGGGTGTGCTGGCCTTCCACTTCCCCGAATACCTGACCACGCCGCAGCTGCGCAAGAGCTACGACGTGGCGGTGATCCGCAACATCATGCTCGGGGCCATGGCCATTGCGGGCGGCATCTCGCTGGTGAACATCCTGTTCAACCGCGCGCGCTGGCTGGCCACGTTCGCGTTTGCCATGGTGGCGCTCACGGCGCTGCTGGGCGGGCACAAGGTGGAGGTGGACCCGAACTTCCCTGACAACACACCGTACATTGGTTTGGATTGGTTCATCCTCGACCTGCTGGGCAGCTCGCTGATCTTCATCTTCATCGAGAAACTCTTCGCACTGCGCAAGGACCAGCCGGTTTTCCGCGCCGAGTGGCAGACAGACTTTCACCACTTCATCGTGAACCACATGGTGGTGGGCTTCGTGCTGCTGGCCACCAACCTCATGGTGCACAAGTTCTTCGGCTGGGCAGCCAACGATGGCATCCGCGGCTGGGTGCAGGGGCTGAACTTCTGGGTGGCGCTGTTCCTCATCATTCTGGTGGCCGACCTGGTGCAGTACTGGACGCACCGCGCCTACCACGAGGTGCCCCTGCTGTGGCGCCTGCACGCCGTGCACCACAGCGTCAAAAGCATGGACTGGATGGCCGGCTCGCGCCAGCACATCCTGGAGTTGCTCATCACCCGCACGCTGGTGCTGGCGCCCATCTACGTGCTGGGTTTCAGCAAGGAAGTGATCGATGCGTACATCGTGGTGGTGGGCTTCCAGGCCGTGTTCAACCATGCCAACGTGAGCGTGCGCCTCGGCCCGCTGCGTTACGTGCTGGTGACGCCCAACTTCCACCACTGGCACCACAGCCAGGACCAGGAAGCGCTGGACAAGAACTACGCAGCGCACTTCGCGTTTCTGGACTACCTGTTCGGCACGGCCGTGAAAAGCACCAAACTCTGGCCCGAGAAGTACGGGGTGCTGGGGGACTACGTGCCCAATGGATTCGTAAAGCAGCTTCAGTTTCCGTTCACCTGGAAGGGCTGAACGCCAAGCGCCCCCTGGAGGAGCGTGAGCAGGCTCCTACAGCGGCAGCTGACAGGTTCTACAAGCCGCGCAGTTCTTCCTCCAGCGCCTTCAGCTGCTGGCGAAGCTCCTGGGTGCGCGTCTCGCAGGCCGCCTTGTTTTTGGCGGCCTCGGCGGCGCGCTCTTGCGCAAATTGGGAGCCCTGCGGCAGGTTGCCGCGCCGCAGGGGCCCGGCCTGAGCAACGGCCTCTTCGGGCGCCGCCGCGCATTCGCGCTGGTTGCGCTCGATGGCAGCCCGGGCCTGCGGGATGCCCTGGTTCTGCAGGTAGTTCTTGCGCTGCCACGAGGGGCCAAAAGCCCCCTCCTTCCCGACCGACGGTGCAGGCTGAACCGGGGTGGCACCTTCCATGGCCGGCCGCACATCCACCTTTTCCCCCGTGCCCTCGCAGGGCGCATCCTGAAACGACACCTTGCCATCGGCGCCCGTGCATTTGTTCACGGCCCAGGCGGCGGGCACAAAGCCCAGCAGCACGGCGCAGGCAGCGCAGACGGCATGGCGGATCGGATTCATGCGGCAGACCTCTTTGGAAGAATGGCGCATGCTACCGCGCCCAGGCCTGGCGGTGCAAAAGCTGGGGCGGTTGCACGGCAGGTGGGCAGCTACTGCAAGGAACACGGGGCACAATCGGCCGCTTTTGTTCCTGCTGCCCCGCATCCCACCACCGTGCCGACGATTCCTTTTTTTGACGCCATCATCCTCGGCGCCGGCGCGGCCGGCCTCTTCTGCGCGGGCCAGGCGGGCCAGCGGGGACTGAAGGTGCTGCTCATCGACCATGCCGACAAGGTGGCCGAGAAAATCCGCATCTCGGGCGGCGGGCGCTGCAACTTCACCAACCGCGACCTGGACCCGGCGGCGCCGCACAAGCACTTTGTGGGGCAGAACCCGCAGTTCTGCCGCTCGGCGCTGTCGCGCTACACGCCCGCGGACTTCATCGCGCTGGTGCAAAAGCATGGAATTCCGTTTCACGAGAAGCACAAGGGCCAGCTGTTTGCCGACCGCTCGGCCGAAGACATCATCGCCATGCTACTGGCAGAGTGCGAGGCTGGCGGCGTTGCACGCTGGCAGCCATGCAGCGTCAAAGATGTAGCCTTTTTGGCCTCTAGCGCAGACCCGTCAAGCGCTGGCTGCTATCAAATAAATACCGACCGAGGCCCGGTGCAAGCGCGCTCGCTGGTGATTGCCACCGGCGGCTTGTCCATCCCCAAGATTGGCGCGACGGACTTCGGCTACCGGCTGGCGCAGCAGTTCAACATCCCCCTGGTGGAGCGCCGCCCAGGCCTCGTGCCACTGACCTTTGATGGTGCGGGCTGGGCACCCTACGCCCAGCTCGCAGGGCTTGCGCTGCCCGTGCAGATCAGCACTGGTGTACAGGAAGGCCCCCACGCTCCATCGCTGCGCGGGTCGCTGCCCCCCGAGGGGGCCGCTTTTGCCTTGGGGCGGCCCGGCGGCAAAAAGAAAACCCGCATTGCGTTTGACGAGGATCTGCTCTTCACCCACCGTGGACTTTCGGGCCCGGCCGTGCTGCAGATCTCGAGCTACTGGCAGGAAGGCACCCCGCTGGCCATCAACCTCGCGCCCGCGGTGGACCTGCCCGCAGCGCTGGCGCAGGGCAAGGCCCGTTCGCGCAAGCTGATCGCCAACGAACTCGCCACGCTGGTGCCCAGCCGCCTGGCCGATGCCTGGGCCAGCCGCGAGGCCGACTGGCAGCGCCCCATCAACGAGGCCTCCGACAAGGCCCTGGCGCGCCTGGCCGAGCAGCTCGCGCGCTGGGAGCTCACGCCGACAGGCACCGAGGGCTACAAGAAGGCCGAGGTCACGCTGGGCGGGGTGGACACCAAGGCGCTGTCGCAGCAAACCATGGAATGCAAGACCCAGCCGGGCCTGTACTTCATCGGCGAGGTGGTGGACGTGACGGGTTGGCTGGGGGGCTACAACTTCCAGTGGGCGTGGGCGAGCGGCCATGTGTGTGCGCAGGCGCTGGCGCCCTCCGCCACCTGAAGCAACACACCTCAACCCAGCAACGTCGCCGGCTCAGTATTGCCCGGGTCCAGCCCACGCAGCGCCCCTCCCTGCAGGGCCCGGTGCTGCACTGCCCAGCTCAGCAGCGCCTGGGGTGGCAGTGGGCGGCTGAAGTGGTAGCCCTGCAGTTCTTCGCAGTCCAGCGCGCTCAGCACCTGCGCGGACGCAAGGTCTTCCACGCCTTCGGCCACGATCTTGAGGCCCAGCGTGTGGCCCAGGGCGATGATGGCGCGCGTGATGGCCATGTCGGCGGGGTTGCCCAGCATGTCGTGCACGAAGGACTTGTCCACCTTCAGCCGGTCAATGTCGAAGCGCTTGAGGTAGGCGAGGCTGGAGTAGCCGGTGCCGAAGTCGTCGATGGACAGCTGCACACCCAGGGCCTTGAGCGCCGCCAGTTGCAGCTCCGCCGCGTGGGCGTTGTCCATGAGTTGCGATTCGGTGATCTCCAGCTCCAGCCGGTGAGCCGGCATGCCGGTGCGCGTCAGCAGGGCCTCGATGTCGCTCACCAGGAGCGGGTCTGCCAGCTGCGCTGCCGAGAGGTTGACCGAGAGGGAGAGATTTGCCAGCGGATGGGGCCGCGGATCGGACTGGCCGGTGGTCAGCGGCACCTGCCATTGCGCCCATTGCTCGCAGGCCTGCTGCAGCACCCAGCCTCCGATCGCGCGGATCATGCCGGTCTCCTCCGCGATGGGGATGAATTCGCTGGGCGGTATGTGGCCCAGCGCGGGGCTGCTCCAGCGCAACAAGGCCTCCACGCCCAGCAGGCTGCCGTCCCTGGCGGCCAGGCGGGGCTGGTAGTGCAGGCTCAGCTCCTGGC
>NZ_JALEGG010000035.1 GCF_022763525.1 Acidovorax sp. | reverse complement strand
TCGCTTGCCGAAATCGCTGCTCAGCTGGCACTGCAACAGTGCTTCAATGCCTCGGCTGCAAGCCATATGGCGGCTCGGGTAGCCCCCAAGTTGAGGGGCAGTCCGCTGACCGGCCTCATGCGCAAGGCGTTGACTTGCGGCAGTCGTCAGGCCGCTCACCATCAGGCACAGGGCACCGGTTCAGCTCGAACGGGGACATTGCCAGCAGCGTCGTCAACGCACTGGAAGCCATGGTAATCAGCCAGAAAGCAAAGAACGCGAGCGTGTAGACGCCCTCGCGAGACAAGGCCAGCGGTTGCCCGAACCAGTGAAGGTCTTGCGGGTCCACCATGGCAAAGACCAGCATCTCAATGACACCGGCCATCAAAAATGCCGGCCAAGCGATCCACATCAGGCGTTGCGTCCACATGGGTTGGTCTCCTGGTTGTGCGGGCGAAGTGCAGCCAGGCTCGCCCAGCTTTGAACCTGTTCAGCGAGGTTGATCCTCGACCGGCGTAGCGGCGTGATTGCGGCCTTTCATTGCCGGGGCCAGGCTCTTTTCCGGCGCAGTCAACGTCTTGTTGATTTCGATACCCTGACGGTAATAGTCCTCGGCGACCACGGGATCGGGGCGCGAAAGCGCCAGCCACAGCGTGACGAAGCCTGCGACGATGACGATGGCGGGGCCGGCAATGATCAGCCAGACATGGCCAAATTTCCACCATGGTGCAGCGGCCACAGGAACAGTGCCGACGGCGGGATTGGATGGCATGGGCTTACTCCTTAAAACGAATGTGGTTTCCGCCAACTCATCAGAGGCCTGCTGCGAGTATGCACGCGGGCGCTAGCGCGGAACCAGAAAAACGGACTTCTCGGTCACATGGGCTGCATGGCCCACCGACTGGATGTCGAACTGAACAGGATGGGAGCCAGCGGGCACGGCTCCGTATGGAACCTGCAAGCGCACCGCCACCCAACGCGACTCGGCTGCCCCAATGTCCACTTCGGATTCGGAGGCCACCTCCAACCCCTCCAGACCGCGCGCACTGATGCGATAGCGTTGGGGGCCTTCTGTTGCATTCATGATCTGCAGGCGGTAGATATTTTCCAGCTTGCCGCCCGCCACGATGCGCGAAAGTGCAGCGCGATCGCGCACCACATCCACCTTCAACGGCGTGCGCGTGACCAGGCTGGCGAGCATGGCGACACAAAGCGTCAGCAAAACCGCGCTGTAGATCAGTACGCGCGGGCGCAAGACGCGGCGCAACATCTGCGCCTGGCTCCAGTGCTGCGCCACGCCGTTCTGTGTGGAGAAGCGGATGAGCCCCTTCGGGTACTGCATCTTGCCCATCACCGTGTCGCAGGCATCCACGCACAGGCCGCAGCCGATGCACTCGTATTGGAGACCTTTGCGGATGTCGATACCAACGGGACAGACCTGCACACACAACGTGCAGTCAATGCAGTCGCCCAGCCCTTTGGCTTTGTAGTCAACGGTCTTGTTGCGGGGGCCGCGCGGCTCGCCGCGTTCAACGTCGTAGCTGACGATCAGCGTGTCCTTGTCAAACATCGCGCTCTGGAAGCGCGCGTAAGGGCACATGTATTTGCAGACCTGCTCGCGCATGTAGCCTGCATTGCCGTAGGTGGCGAAGCCGTAGAACAACACCCAGAAGATTTGCCAACTGCCCTGCAATGCCAGCAGTTCTGTGCCAAGTTCGCGGATGGGTACGAAGTAGCCCACAAAAGTGAAGCCGGTCCACAGCGCCACGGCAATCCACACCACCTGCTTGAAAAACTTCTTGCGGATCTTCTCTGCCGTCCAGGCGCCGTTGTCCAGCCGCATGCGAGCACTGCGATCACCTTCGATCTTGTGCTCGATCCACATGAAAATTTCGGTGTAGACCGTCTGCGGACACGCGAAGCCGCACCACAGGCGCCCGGCTACCGCCGTGAAAAGAAACAGCGAAAGCGCAGAGATGATGAGCAGGCCCGTGAGGTAGATGAAGTCCTGCGGGTACAGCACCAAGCCGAAGATGTAGAACCGCCGCGCGCCCAGATCGAACAGCACCATCTGGCGCTGCCCCCACTCGAACCAGGGCAGCCCATAGAACACAAGCTGAGTGAGGAACACCATGCCCCAGCGCCAGCGCGCGAACAGTCCGCTGATGGAGCGCGGATAAACCTTCTTCTGCGCTTCGTACAGGGAAACGATCTCGCCTTCAGACGAGGCGTCGGAAGCTACCGGCGCAATCGGGATGACCTTGCGAGCACGCTCGCTGGGCTGATTCATGGTGGTATCGATCCGTTGGGTACTCGCGCTGCTCTGCGTACTACTTTGTCGCGGGGCATCGCTAACAAAACCCCTCTGGCACATCGCCAGACCGCTTCAAGGTTGTGTTAGCCGCCTCAAGCCCCAAAGCGATGCCATGGCATCACTTTGGGTAGTGGCTGGCCTGTTACTTGCCGTTTGACAAGCCCCAAACGTAAGCCGACAGCACGCCGATCTGTGCTTCCGTCAGCTTGTCCGCCTGGGCAGGCATCTGGTTGACCTTGCCATTGTTGATCATGGCGGTGATGGCCGCTTCGCCCCAGCCATGCAGCCAGATGTCGTCGGTCAGGTTGGGGGCGCCCAGCGCCTGGTTGCCCTTGCCATCCATGCCGTGGCATGCGGCGCAGGCGCCAAACTTGGCCTTGCCCAGCGATGCACGCAGCGAATCGTGCGGGCTACCCGACAGGCTCAAAACATAGTGGGACAGGTTGCGCACATCTTCTGCAGAGCCGACAGCCGCAGCCATGGGAGGCATGTTGCCGACACGGCCGTTGACGATCGTTTCACGGATCTTCTCCGGCGTGCCGCCATGCAGCCAGTCTCCATCGGCGAGGTTCGGGAAGCCCTTGCTGCCGCGGGCGTCCGAGCCATGGCATTGCGCACAGTTGTTCATGAACAAGCGTTCGCCGATGGCTTGCGCCTGCGGATCCTTGGAAATGTCCTCTGGCTTCATCGAGCCGAACCGCGCATACAGGGGCTCCAGTGCGGTCTTGGCCTTGGCCATCTCGGCTTCGTACTCGCCCTTTTGCGTCCAGTTGAGCTTGCCGGTGAAGCTGCCCAGGCCAGGGTACGCGGCCAGATAGGCCAAGCCAAAGACGATCGTGATGACAAACAGCCATACCCACCACCGTGGCAAGGGGTTGTTCATCTCCACGAGGTCCTCGTCCCAGACGTGGCCTGTGGTGTTGTCGGATGTCGCGGCCACCTTCTTGCGGCCGGCCATCCAGAGAAGGATGGCGCAGGCGATGATGCCGACCAGGGTCAGCGCGGTCACATAGACCGACCAGAAATTGCTGGTGAAGTCACTCATGGTGTGTTCTCGTTCTGGTGAGGGTCAATCTTGTTCGAAGGGCAGCCGGGCAGCCTCGTCGAATCGGTCCTTGTTGCGGCCGCGATAGGCCCAGACCCAGATACCGATAAAGCAGGCCATCGATGCGAGCGTGGCGATGATGCGCATGGTGGTGATGTCCATGGCGAATCTCCTTTACTTGAGCGCACGGCCCATGACTTGCAGGTAGGCGATCAGGGCTTCCATTTCGGTCTTGCCCTGGACGTCCGCTGCAGCGGCCGTAATCTGCGCATCGGTGTAAGGCACGCCGACGGTGCGCAGCGACTTCATGCGAGGCGCGACGCTGGCCGGATCGATGGCCGTCTTTTCGAGCCAGGGGTAGGCTGGCATGTTGGACTCGGGCACCACATCGCGCGGATTGTTCAGGTGGATGCGATGCCATTCGTCGCTGTACTTGCCGCCCACGCGGTGCAGATCGGGGCCGGTACGCTTGCTGCCCCACTGGAAGGGGTGGTCATAGACAAACTCGCCAGCCACCGAGTAGTGGCCGTAGCGCAGCGTTTCGGCCCGGAAGGGGCGGATCATCTGCGAGTGGCAGTTGTAGCAACCCTCGCGGATGTAGACGTCGCGGCCAACCAACTGCATGGCGTTATAGGGCTCGACCCCCTTCACCGCTTCGGTGGTGGACTTCTGGAAGAACAGCGGCACGATCTCGACCAGGCCGCCAATGGCGATCACCAGCAGGATCAGCACGATCATCAGAAAGTTGTTGGTTTCCACCTTTTCGTGAGAGAAGCCGGTAGAAGCAGATGTGTTGTTGTTGGACATGAATAAAGCTCCTTCGGACTCAGGCGTGGGCCGCATTCACGGCAGGAATGGCCACCTTCACCGAACGACCCGAGATCGCGGTCATCCACACGTTCCAGGCCATGATCACCATGCCGCCCAGGTACAGCAGACCACCTGCGACACGGATCACGTAGAACGGATAGGTTGCCTTCACGCTTTCCACGAAGGTGTACGTGAGCGTGCCGTCCGGGTTGATGGCGCGCCACATCAGGCCTTGCATCACACCGGCAATCCACATGGCGGCGATGTACAGCACGATGCCGATGGTGGCCATCCAGAAGTGCAGCTCAATGGCCTTGATGGAGTGCATCTTTTCGCGGCCGAACAGGCGGGGCACCAGGTAGTAGAGCGAGCCCATCGAGATCAAACCCACCCAGCCCAGGGCGCCGGAGTGCACGTGGCCCACGGTCCAGTCGGTGTAGTGCGACAGCGCGTTGACGGTCTTGATGGACATCATCGGACCTTCGAACGTGGACATGCCGTAGAACGACAGGGACACGATCAGGAAGCGCAGGATGGGGTCGTCACGCAGCTTGTGCCATGCGCCCGACAGGGTCATGATCCCGTTGATCATGCCGCCCCAGCTGGGAGCCAGCAGGATGAGCGAGAACACCATGCCCACCGATTGCGTCCAGTCAGGCAGCGCCGTGTAGTGCAGGTGGTGCGGGCCGGCCCACATGTAGGTGAAGATCAGCGCCCAGAAGTGCACGATCGACAGGCGATACGAGTACACGGGGCGGCCGGCCTGCTTGGGAATGAAGTAGTACATCATCCCGAGGAAGCCCGCGGTAAGGAAGAAGCCCACGGCGTTGTGGCCATACCACCACTGCACCATGGCGTCCTGCACGCCCGCATAGGCCGAGTAGCTCTTCATGAAACCAGCTGGAATCGCAGCGCTGTTCACCACGTGCAGCAGTGCCACCGCCAGGATGAACGCGCCAAAGAACCAGTTGGCCACGTAGATGTGCTTGACCTTGCGTGTGCCGATCGTGCCGAAGAACACGATGGCATACGAGACCCAGACCAGCGTGATCAGGATGTCGATAGGCCACTCGAGCTCAGCGTACTCCTTGCCGGAGGTGTAGCCCAGCGGCAAGCTGACCACTGCGGCAGCGATGACCAGCAACCATCCCCAAAAAGTGAACGCGGCCAGCGGGCCGGCAAACAGGCGAACCTGGCAGGTGCGCTGCACCACGTAGTAGCTGGTAGCAAAAAGCGCGCTACCGCCAAACCCGAAGATCACCGCATTGGTGTGCAAGGGTCGCAAGCGTCCGTAGCTAAGCCACGGTATGCCGAAGTTGAGTTCAGGCCATGCCAGCTGGGCAGCGACAACCACGCCCACCAGCATGCCGACCACACCCACCACCACGGCAAGGATAGAAAACTGCCGCACCACCGTATCGTTGTAGTGCGCAGCATTAGTTTTTGGAGAATCCATCGGGCACCTCTTTGTAATGCAGTAAGAGTTTGTTGCAGCGGCCTTTTTTGAGCATTGACACAAGTCAACCGTCTCGGAGAATGCGCTCGCCCTCTTGCTCGACGCTCTCGAACTGGCCGCGATAGACGGCCCACCACAGGCCGGCCAGGATCATCAGGACCAGCACCACGGACAGCGGGATCAGCAAATACAGGATGTCCATCAGACGGTCTCCAGCTTTGGTTTAGAAATGGCCGCAGGCCATGGCTCGTCATGCGCCAGCGCGCCATCGCGCACGGAGGACAACGGGGGCAGACCGCGCGCAAGTCGTGCCGCGTTGACGACCACCAGCAGCGAACTGAGCGCCATGCCCAGCCCAGCCAGCCAGGCGGGCATCCAGCCCGCCACCGCCAGCGGAACGCACAGCGCGTTGTAGCCAGCCGCCCACCACAGGTTCTGGCGTACCACCCGCAGGGTGCGCCGCGCGAGCATCACGGTCTGCGGCACCAGCGCCAGGCTGTCGCCCAGCACGACGAAATCGGCCTGCGACTGTGCAAGCGGCACCGCCCGGCCAAACGCAAACGACACGTGGGCCCCGGCCAGCACCGGGCCATCGTTGAGCCCATCGCCCACCATGGCAACTCGGTGCCCCTCAGCCTGCAGTGCCTGCAATGCAGCCAGCTTGCCTTGGGGCGTACGTTCGCCGGCCGCCTGAGCAATGCCGGCCTGTGACGCCACGCGCTGCACTGCACCCCGGCGGTCACCCGACAGCAGTTGCACTGTGACACCGCCCTCTTCCAAGGCAGCCACCACGGTCGGGGCTTCCGCACGCAGGTCTTCCACCAAATCGAAGCGGGCCAGCTCCGACACCGCGCCGTGCGCCAACTGCTCCGACAACACCACTTGCAATGCCGCGCCCGCGGCCTCCACCTCCACACCCGCGTGGTGCGCCGACCCCAGCCGGATCTGGCGGGGGGGCAGCGCCTTCGCGGCGTCCTGCACGGTGGCCACCAAGCCCTGCCCGACTTCCTCTTGAAGGTCACTCACCCTCCAGCGCTGGTCGCCTTCCAACGCAGCTGCGGCCGCCACCACGGCACGCGACGCCGGGTGCATCGAGTGGCGCGCCAGGGAAGCCGCGAGGATCAGCGCCTCTTCCGCGGTCCATCCGTGGGCAGTGCGCACGGCCTGCAAGGCCATGCCGTCACGCGTGAGCGTGCCGGTCTTGTCGAACACCACGGTGTCCACATGGGCCAGCGCCTCCAGCCCCTGCAGATTGCGCACCAGCACGCCATGGCGTGCCAGCGTGCCCGCCGCCGTGAGCATGGCCACCGGCGTGGCCAGCGACAGCGCGCAGGGGCAGGTGACGATGAGCACGGCGACTGCCACCATCAGCGCATGCCCCGGGTCGGACGGCCACCAATACACCGCCGCGAGCGTGGCCGCTACCAGCACCGCCACCAGGAACGGCCGCGCGATGCGGTCGGCCAACTGGGCCAGGCGTGGCTTTTGCAGCGACGCGCTTTCCATCAACGCCACAATCTGAGCGAAACGGGTCTGCCCGCCCGTGCCTTCCACATGCACCTCGACCGGCGCCTGCAGGTTGTAGCTGCCCGCCGTGACCATACTGCCCACGGGACGCGGCACGGGCGTGGATTCACCCGTGAGCAGGGATTCATCGGCATGGGTGTTGCCCAGCGTGATGCGCCCATCGGCCGGGAACGCCTCGCCGGGCAGCACACGGATGGTGTCGCCCACCACCACGCGGCGGGGGGGCGCGCGCCCCCCACATCCAAACGCCGCACGCCCCACCACGCACGCGGGCGCGCGGGGCATAACGGCGACCAGAGCGCCCGCCGG
>NZ_JALEGG010000277.1 GCF_022763525.1 Acidovorax sp. | reverse complement strand
GCGCCACTGTTCGGTGGCCGGGTTGCGGTAGACGTTGCTTTCCAGCACCTTGCCGTTGGCGTCGCTGGTCACTACCGCCTTGAGCGGTGCGTCGGCCGGCAGGGCCTTGAGAGCCGGACTGTCGAAATCGATCACGTACTGCGTCTGCTGGCGCAGGGCTTCCGCGGTCTGCTTCGTGTAGCCCATGCCGCGCCGGGATTGCGCAGCCCAGGCGCCGGGGGGACGCTGCTGCTCGTCGCCTTGCCAGCTCAGTTCGTACGAGAACTCCAGCGGCTGTCCCGGGGGCGGCATCTGGGCAGGAACCCAATACGCCACGATGTTGTCGTGCGTCTCATCGGGGGTGTTCAGCTGCACCAGTTCCACGCGGCCCGCGCCCCAGTCGTGCAGGGGGCGGACCCAGGCGCTGGGGCGGCGTTCATAGCGGGCCTCGACATCCTCATAGTTCGACCATTGGCGGTCGCGCTGCATGAGGCCAAAACCCTTGGGGTTCTTGGTGGCGAACGAAGTCACCACCGTCTGCTTGGGGTTCTGCAGTGGGCGCCAGAGCCATTCGCCCTCGCCGGTCGCGATCATCAAGCCGTCCGAGTCATGCACTTCAGGCCGGAAGTCGTCCTTGCGCGGCTGGTTTTCGCCAAAGAAGAACATGCTGGTCAGTGGTGCAATGCCGAGGGTGGCAATCGGTTTGCCGCTGCCTGGGCGCACAAAGATGCGGCTGCGCACGGTGGTCGTGGTGTTCGTGCCCGGCTGGATGTCAAAGCGGAACGCACCCGTGGCGCGCGGGGAATCCATCAGCGCATACACCGTGACCTGGGTGGACAGCGCATCGGGCCGTACCAGCCAGAACTCCGTGAAGCGTGGAAACTCCTCGCCGCTGCCGCCCACGGTGTCGATGGCCAGACCCCGCGCGGACAGGCCGTATTGCTGGCCCTTGCCCAGGGCGCGGAAGTAGCTGGCCCCCTGGAACACCACCAGCTCGTCCTTGTAGGCGTTCGAATTGAGATGGTTGTGCAGGCGAAAGCCCGCGAAGCCGAGGTCGCCCCAGGCCTCCGGCTTGACCTGGTTCTTGCCATAGTCGAAATCCGCACGGCTGTAGCTGATGTGGCGCGCCCCTTGGGGCGTCACCTCGTTGATCAGCACCGGCTCCTTCTGGTACAGGCCCAGGTGAAAGAACATGGCCTCGAACGGCAGCTTCTCCGCACGCCACAGGGCGCGGTCGGGGCGCCACCGGATGTCGCGGACCTGGTCGTAGTTGAGCTTGGCGAGGTCGGCGGGAAGCTTGTCGCTGGCAGCGCGGTAGGGCTTCTCGGCCCGCTCGCGGGCCAGGCGGGTCACGCTGTCGAAATCAAAGCCTTGCGCTTGCGCTGCCCCAGCTACCAGGGCCGCCGCCAGCCAGACGGCCGGCTGCGCACCTTGCCGGGCCGAGCGCGAAAGAAGGGAAAAAACAGCTTGCATGCTGGTCATAGGGCAAACCCTGTGCCAGCTTCAAAAAGCTATTTGAAATCAATGGGTTGGAGAGGCAATTGCATGTAAGCAGTTGTGCGGGCTCCGGCTGGGCTCCCAAACCTGCGGTTTTTGTCGCCGTTCGGCGACAGGGCTGCGCAGCGCTGCTGAAAATTTCAATGAAATCAAGGGTTTAGTCGTGTCGCTCCCCGGCGACGTCGTCGGGGTCGGCCCCTTCGCTCTTGAAATTTCCGGGGGTGAGGGCGTGCTTCTGGAGCAGCCGGTAAAACTCGGTGCGGTTGCGCTGCGCCAGGCGCGCAGCGTCCGCCACGTTGCCATCGGTCATTTTCAGCAAGCCCACCAAGTATTCGCGCTCGAAGCGCTGGCGGGCCTCGGCGAAGCTCAGCACCTGGGTGGACGGCGTGCGCAGCGCCCGCTGGACCAGCGTCAGCGGCACCAGGGGGGTGGTGGACAGGGCGCAGACCTGCTCCACCACGTTGTACAGCTGGCGCACATTGCCCGGCCAGGCCGCCATGGTCAGCGCCTTCAAGGCTTCGGGCGCAAAGCCCGAAAGGCGCTTGTCGTATTTGCGGGCCAGCTTGTCGAGGAAGTGGTTGGCGAGCAGGGCGATGTCCTCGCGCCGGTCGGCCAGCGTGGGCAGCACCAGGGTCACCACGTTGAGGCGGTAGTAGAGGTCCTCGCGGAACTGGGCGGTGGCCATGGCGGCCTCCAGGTCGCGGTGGGTGGCCGAGATGATGCGCACGTTGATCGGAATCGACTGGCTTGCGCCCACGGGACGCACCGCGCGCTCCTGCAGCACGCGCAGCAGCTTGACCTGCAGCGCGGGGGGCATATCGCCGATTTCATCGAGCAGCAGTGTTCCGCCCTCGGCGGCCTGGAACAGGCCCTTGTGGTTGCTCACGGCGTCGGTAAATGCGCCCTTGACGTGGCCAAACAGTTCGGATTCCAGCAGTGCCTCGGGGATGGCGCCGCAGTTGACGGCAACGAACGGGTGGCGCGCACGGGGGCTGGCGCGATGAATGGCCTGTGCCAGCAGCTCCTTGCCCGAGCCACTGTCGCCCAGCAGCAGGACGCTGGCATCGGATTGCGCCACCATGTAGGCCTCTGCCAGCAGGTCGGTCATGCGGTTGGATCGGCTCACGATGTCCGCGCGCCAGGTTTCGTTGGCATGCGAGTGCGTGGCAGCGGGTGCGCTGAGCGCCAGCGCCTGCGCGATCTTCTCCAGCAGATCCTTACCGTCGTAGGGCTTGGTCAGGTACGTGAACACGCCGCGCGAGGTGGCTTCCACCGCATCGGGAATGGTGCCGTGGGCGGTGAGCAGGATGACGGGCAGCGAGGGATGCCGTGAACGCACTTCGTCGAACAGTGCCAGGCCGTCGCGCCCGGGCAGGCGCACGTCGCTCAGCACCAGCTGCGGGCGCGCCATGTCCAGCTGCGCCAGCGCCGCCTCGGCCGAGCCCACCGCCACCACTTCATAGCCCGCGCCCTGCAGGCGCAGCGACAAGAGCCGCAGCATGTCGGCGTCGTCGTCCACCACCAGGATGCGGGCGGCGGCCGATGGGCGGGAGGGGGCGGCGGCAGTGGTGGTAGAGGAGGGCATGGCGAGGTCTCCCGGTGTCAGGGCGCGGGGCGTGCCGGGGCGGTGCTGCCGGCGGCGGGGGCGGGAGTGGCCGGTGCGGGGCCGGGGCGAGTGGTCAGACTCCGCTCAATCGCCCGCACGGCCTCCAGGCGCTCGTTGAGCTGGTCGTTGCGACGCTGGGCATCGCGCAGCTGCTGCGCCTGGCGCTCCAGTTGTTCTTCCAGCCGGCGCTGCTGCAACAGCCGCGCTTCCATCCACCGCGCCAGCGGGTGCAGCGCCTGCGCCGCTTCTGCCTGGTTGGACAGCACGCGTTGCACCAGACCCAGCGCGCGGGCGGTGTCGGCGGGCTGGCGTGTCTGGGCCAGTGCGGTGGCCAGAAGCAGCGGTGTCTCGGCCGAGGCGTCCTCCGCTTCGCCCAGCCGCGCGATCTCGCGCGCCAACTCGGCGGGTGCCAGGCGCAGGGTGCGGTCGGTGCGGGCAAGCACCTGCCCAACCCGATCGGTTGCCGAGGGGGTGTGCGCCCCGGAGGGTGCTGGGTCTTGCAGGGCTTCGGGTGCGGATGCGGCTGGTGCAGCGGCGGCAGCCGCTTCCGCCGCTGCCGCCGGGGCTTCGGCCGGCGCAGGCTCTTGAGCGGGCGCGACGACTGCCTGCGGCGAAGTCGCGCTGCAGCCGCCCAGCCCCAGGGCTGCCGCCAATGCCAGCGCGGCCGCCGAAGGACGCGGCCACCGCGTGATACCGGCGACATGGGCGAACCCCGCAGTCCGGCGGATGGAGAAACGACTAGGCAGCATGCGGTAGTTCCATGCGAAAGAATGAATGGAGGCCCTCTTCGACCAGATGCACGCGCCCACCGTGGGCGACAACATATTCCTGGACGATGGACAGGCCGATGCCCGTGCCGCGCACGGCGTCCTCGGGCTGTCGTGAGCCCCGATAGAAAGGCTCGAACACGCGATCCCGATCGGCCTTGGCGACGCCGGGTCCCTGGTCGTAAATGTCCACGCGCACATGGTCCGCCTGGCGCGAGAGCGACAGGCGCACTGTTCCCCCCTTGGGCGAAAAACGGATGGCGTTGGACAGCAGGTTGCTGACGGCGGACGCGATTTTTTCTGCGTCGATCTGCAGCGAGACCGCCGGCCCTTCCACCAGCACCCGCAGTCCCCGCGCCTGCCATTGCAAGCGCTGGGATTCGACCTGGGCCTCCAGCAGCGCGAGCAGATCGGTGTCGCGCCGCTGCAGCTGGCGTGCTTCAAAGGCAGCCGCGTTGAAGCGCAGCAGGGCTTCGATCTCCTCCTGCAAGACGAGGGTGTTGTGGTGAAGGATCTGCGCGACTTCGCGCTGGCCGGGGTTGAGTTCGCCCGTGACCCCGTCTTGCAACAGTGCCACGCCCTCGCGCAGCGCGGCCAGCGGCGTCTTGAGCTCGTGCGAAACATGGCGCAGGAACCGCGCCTTGTCGGCGTCCAGTTCCAACAGCCGCAGGCGCAGCCATTCAAGCTGCTGGCCCACTCGGCGCACGTCATCGGGGCCTGAAATCAAGAGGGGCGCTTCCAGGCGGTTCTCGCCCAGCTGGCGGATCGCGCCTTCCAGCCGCTTGAACGGCCGGGCCAGCCAGATGCCCAGCGCCAGGGCCAGGACGAGCGCCAGCACGATCACGCCGACGACCTGGTGGGTCACGCTGCGCCGGCTCGCCTCCAAGCGGTCTTGCAGATCCCGGTTGCGCTGCGCGTTGATGTCCTGCACCGATTGCGCAATGGCGCCGTGCAGGGTCTCCAGCGTGACGAATTCTTCGGCCACCAACTGCTCGTTCTCCAGCGCCCGTTCGGGCGGCGCTTCCAGCAGCGACTTCACCGCATCCAGGTGCGTGCGCCACTGCGCCGCCTGCTCTGGCGCAATCCCGCCCTTTTGCAGCTGTTCCAGCGTGCCCTGGGCCTCCAAGGCCATTTCATTGAAGCTGCGGCGCAGCTGCGCGTCCCGCAGCACGAGCGACTGGCGGGCCGCACGTTCGAGGGCCTGGCCGCGCTGGTTCAACGCCTGCGCGGCCGTGCCCAGCGCGGTGGCCTCGGCGGCGCCAAGGCGGCTTTGCACCATGAGCTGCTCGAGCGTGTGCAGCGCGCGCAGCGAGCTCACGCCCAGCAACCCCGCAATCAGCAAAAAAGCCAACAGCAGCAGCTGCTGGAATGACAGGCCGTGCAGCGGACCTTCGGTCTTGCGCAGATCTGCTGGCTGCGAGGGCTCGGTCGGCATGGCCATGCGCTAGTGGCACCTCAGGCGACAGGTGTCGCCTCGCGAAGGCGGACTTCGCCGCGCAGGGTGTAGGCCTTGGCTTCGGTGATCGTCACGTCCACCATCTGCCCCACCAGGCGGGGGTTGCCGGCAAAGTTGACCACGCGGTTGCATTCAGTGCGGCCCATCAGCTCGCCCGCATCGCGCTTGGAGGCTCCTTCCACCAGAATGCGCTGCACCGTGCCCACGCGGCTTTCGCTGATGGATTTGATGTTGGCATTGATGACGGCTTGCAGCTCCTGCAGACGGCGCAGCTTCACGTCGTGCGGGGTGTCGTCATGCAGGCCCGCGGCGGGCGTGCCGGGCCGGGGGCTGAAGATGAAACTGAAGCTGTTGTCGAAGTGGATGTCGTCGATGAGCTTCATCATTTTGCGGAAGTCATCTTCCGTCTCGCCGGGGAAGCCCACGATGAAATCGCTGCTCATGGCCAGGTCGGGGCGGATGGCGCGCAGCTTGCGCACCGTGCTCTTGTATTCCATGGCGGTATAGCCGCGCTTCATGGCCATCAAAATGCGGTCGCTGCCATGCTGCACGGGCAGGTGCAGGTGGCTGGCGAGTTTGGGAATGCGAGCGTAGGCTTCGATCAGCCGGGGCGTGAATTCGTTGGGGTGGCTGGTGGTGTAGCGGATGCGCTCAATGCCGGGAATGTCTGCCACGTACTCCAGCAGCAGGGCAAAGTCGGCCACGTCGGCGGTCCCACCCATCTTGCCCAGGTAGGCGTTCACGTTCTGGCCCAGCAGGGTGACTTCCTTCACGCCCTGGTCGGCCAGGCCGGCCACTTCCACCAGCACGTCGTCAAAGGGGCGGCTGACTTCCTCGCCGCGGGTGTAGGGCACCACGCAGTAGCTGCAGTATTTGCTGCAGCCTTCCATGATCGACACAAAAGCCGATGCGCCCTCGACGCGGGCCGGTGGCAGATGGTCGAACTTTTCGATCTCGGGAAAGCTGATGTCCACCTGTGGCTTGTCCAGGCGCTCGCGCTGATTCAGCATCTCGGGCAGGCGGTGCAGGGTCTGCGGGCCGAACACTACGTCCACATACGGCGCGCGCTTGATGATCTCGGCGCCTTCCTGGCTGGCCACGCAGCCGCCCACGCCGATCTTTACACCGCGAGCCTTCAGGTGCTTGATGCGGCCCAGGTCGCTGAAGACCTTCTCCTGCGCCTTCTCGCGGACCGAGCAGGTGTTGAACAGGATCAGGTCGGCCTCGTCCACGTTCTGCGTGGGCTCGTAGCCTTGGGCGGCATTGAGCACGTCGGCCATCTTGTCCGAGTCGTACTCGTTCATCTGGCAGCCAAAGGTTTTGATGAAGACTTTTTTGGCCATGGCTGGCTCGCTTGCAATCAGAAAGGAAAGGGAGTGCAGCGCCGGAGTGCGCTGCGGGCATTCGACCGTTCGCCCCGTGCCGGAGCAGGCATGGTCGCTGCGTTACTTCTGGAGGGTGTCGGATTCGGCGCGGAAGTTGCGCTCGACCGTGTCGCTGCCCTTGCGGGGTTGTTCGGCTTCGCCCTGGGTGAGGATCCAGGCCGTGATCAGCATGCCGGTGCTGGCTTCGATGACGTAGTTGACCTTGTAGCTCTGGCCCACCACCGTGTGCGGCATCACCAGCGTGTTCTGCGGGCTGAGCAGGCGCATGCCGGGTGCCATGCGGATCGGCCGGCCGTTGAGCGAGGCTTCCGATACCGAGGTGATGGTCAGGTTGCCGCGCTGGGCTGCGTCCGGAAAGGTCCGCATGCCGCCCAGGCCGGGCTGGACCTGGGCCGCGGCCGGCAAGGCCGTGCACAGCAGCGCGCAGGCTACACCGGCCATGAACTGGCGTGCGCGCGAAGATGCGGTCAAAGGAAACGAGGGAGTCGTGGTGCAGCGGTTCATGGTTTACATCCAGGGGCTGAAACAGCGATTCTAAAAGCGGGAGGTCCCGCCGTGGCTATCAAAAACATAGCTGGTCGCGCTTGTCCCCTATGGCTTTGGCAAAGAAATTTGCCTCAAGGCCCATCGAATAAAGCGCCAGCTGCTATGGTTTTGCAGAGGGCCTGCCAAATAAAAAACCCACAG
>NZ_JALEGG010000276.1 GCF_022763525.1 Acidovorax sp. | reverse complement strand
GCTGCAGTTCAAGCGCGGTGATGTGTGGGAAGCCACCGAGGCCGGGAAAGACTTCGCGCGGATCTACGACACCGGCAAGCGGCACGGAAGCGGCGTTCCAGTCACGCAAATGAAGTGGTCTGCAACAGTGATTGCGGTACTCCAGGCGTTGCCCGCAGAGCACAAGGAAGCGGCATGAGCGCCCAGCAGATTCAGCGTAACGGAAAAAGCACTTCTGAGTGGCTCGCTTTTTCCTGCTCGATTCCGCAAACTCAGGACCAAGACAGCCGAAACGCTAAACGTCACGTTTTTGCGTGCTTTTCAAGGGTGTTTTAGCCTGCCTCGCCGCCTAGGATCACTGTCATGACCTACGCCACCCCACCGCCAAAACAAAAGGCCAGCGGATAAACCACTGGCCCCTTGCCCGAAACCGACTGCGCTTGGACCCGCACCGGCTTCTTGACCACAAACCCCTAGCAAAAAGGATCGGATCTATGTCTGAGGTTATCACGCGCCCTTCTGCAGGCGCAACTAAACACCGGCGTACCGCAAAGCCGCCGCATCCCAAGGCCCCGCCTTCAGGAGCCATCTCAACCGGCAACTTCGCCGAGATGGCCCTGACCTTGGCTAGCGAGGCGGAGTCCGTCCTGCGCACCGTCGCAGAAGATGGCTCAGACGATGTGAGAAACGATGCCGTCTGGGGTGTGATGACGATTGTCGGCATCCTGCTCAATGATCTGGAGCGCATCCGCAGCGAGCAGTCGCTGGACGACTGTCAGTCCGTGGTGTGCCACATGGAGCAAGCCATCGGAATGCTGAGCCTCTTCTCGGGCGACGTGGTGCTGAGCGCAGCAGGTGCGTTGCTGAAGGCCTCGCTGACCAGCCTCATCTCGGACCTGGAGGCGCACGCATGACCACCCTGCCCTCTTTCCTCAAAGCTGGTGCGGCGAAGGCTGCTTGCCAGGATGCCATCCAGTTGGCAAACGCAGCACGCAAAGCCCAAGGCGCCCTTCAATGGGAGCTGGCCGCGAGCCTGTGGACCCAAGCTGCAGACGCGCTACAGCGCGACCCGCACACCGGCAACGAGACCCTGCAGGCGCAGGCCCATCGCCGAAGCGCCAAGGCCTGCGTAGCGATGGCTGGCACGCGAGTTCCCCGACAGCTGCCCAAGGACAACCCGGACTACCGGCACATGACCAAGGCGCTGATTGCCGAGGAAGAAGCAATTTGGCGGAGGGAAAACCCATGAAAACCGCTGCCCTCTTCTACCGCCTTGCAAGCATGCGCCACACCGCCGGTGCCGGGGCCATCGAGTCCGTGGCCTGGGCCGCTGGCTTGCTGTGGCGTTCTCGGTCGAGAGCCTGACAGCACCGCCCTTCCGTTCTTTCATCATTTCAGAGGATCAGATCATGTCTGAGGTAATCGCTCGCCCCGCAAAAGCCAAGTCCACCGCTGCCAAGGCTGCCCTGAAGGCGCCTACCAACCTGGAAGAAGGCAAGTTCACCCGCTTCACGATTAAAGCCGCGTTCGGCATCCTCGAGGTGCTGCTCCAGTCCGCCAGCAAGACCGATGAGCCCCACCAGTGGAGTGGCGACTCCGACCGACTGCTCGCCCTCGCCGCGGAACTCGCAAGCAAGGCCCACACCGAGACGCCGAGTGCCGATGACGCAGAGCGTTTGGCCTACGACATTGCTGCGCTCATCAAGGCCGCCAAGCTCGTACCCGGAGACGTTGAAAGCGCCGAGCGGGCGGATCTGCTCAACCAGGCGGCAGTGCAACTCAACTGGCTGACCGAATGCGATGAGGCAGGCAGCAATTGCATTGAACTCAACGCCGCGCGCCCAAAGGTTCCGGCCCAACTCTCGGCGAGCGAGCGCAAAGTCGCCGCAGCTGGCGCATCGCTCTTGGAGCGGGCCATCAAAGCGATCAACGATGAAGACGGCGCAGCCTATGCAGCCGACCTGTTGAAGCTCGGGCAGAAGGCTCTGCAGCAGGCCTCCGAAGGCGTGCTTACCGAGGACTGCATTCGCGACGTGTTCTTCTTGGCGGCGGCAGTTTGCACCGGCGCCCTGGCCGTCGAAAAACAGGAGTCGCCCGCTGCGACTCACCGCCATGAGTTGATCATGACTGCGTTTGAGATGCTGAACAACGCTGGCCTAAGCTACGACTGCGAGCTGCATCCCTGTGCTGAAGCCGCTGCAGCCATCGAAGCGGGTGCCCGCTTGGCCACGCAACCGGCACCGCTTTCCCGCCACACCCCGGCAAAAAGCGAACAAGCCCCAGCGCTAGCCAAGTCCACTGAGCGGGCGCGCGAACTCACGAACTCGGCACTCTGCCACCTCGAAGCCGCCAGGGAGGTGTTGCACATCCTGGCTCAAGACAATGCAGGCGACGAGGTACACGGGCTTGTCGTGCTGGTGGACTTGCTGTGGAACCGGCACGCCAGCACGGATGATGCGGAGGACATCGGCCTGCCCTACGACGGCTTGTTTGCGGATCTGCAACGCGAGCTCAGCGTGGCCCAGGCGATGGCAGCGCTGGTGCGAACCAAGGAAGAAGGCGCGATGTCTGCAGTGGACTACCTTCTGCAAGACGCCGCCCAGCTGACTGAGGATGCGCTCAACGCCATTCCGCTGGAGGCTGAAGGCCCATGACTGAAGCCGTGATGCTGGCGCCCACCCGGTACGTCACGATCAAACTGGCCTCCCAGCTGATTGGGCTCACCGTGAAGGCCATCGAAAGCAAGATTGCGCGCGGCGCCTGGATCGAGGGCCGCCAGTTCCGCCGCCAGGATGGAAACATTTACGTCGATTTGAGAGGAGTAGAGCAATGGGTCGAGAAGGGAACGGCGTAGAGATGCGAGAGAAGTCCATTCGGGTGAGCTTCACCCTAAATGGACAGCGTCAGCGGGTCACATTGGACATCCCGCCGACCCCCGCCAATGAGCGGTATGCCGAGAAGCTGGTGGTTAAGGTGCGCCAAGCCATCGCTAGAGGCACGTTTGAATGGGAGACCTTCTTCCCCGGCTCACCCCAGGCAAAGGCGCTGCAGCCTGCTCACAGCTTCGGTGCTTGGTGCGACCTATGGCTCGACACCAAGGGTCGCTTGGCCAAGAAAACGCTCACGCAATACCGCAACGCTCTAAAGGTATGGAAGGAATTGCTCGGAGCCGAGACGCCCATGGAAAAGCTTCCTCACGCGGTGGTGGCGGCGGCGGTCGGCAAGACGCCTTGGGCATCGGCGAAGTTGCTGAACAACTACCTGATCTGCCTTCGCGGGGTGTTTGCCTTGGCCGGCCGCAGCATGGACCTTGGCAACCCCATGGAGGGTATCGAGAACAGCAAACACCAGGCGCCGCAGCCCGACCCGCTCAGCCCCGCAGAAATGGAGACGGTGCTGTCCACCATGAGCAAGAACCAGGACCCGCGCGCATGGGCTTATTTCACCTTCGCGTTCATGACCGGCATGCGGCCAGAGGAATTGATCGAACTGCGGTGGGGTGATGTGGACTGGCACAGCGGGACGATACGCGTCGAGCGGGCGCGCACGGCGGGGGAAGTGAAGCCCCTGAAGACCTACAACGCGCGTGACGTGGATCTGGTCGGCCGCGCCCTGGATGCGTTGGAAACGATGAAGCCATGGACCATGGTGGGCAGCGAGGACAAGACCGACCAGGAGATGGGCCGCCGGATTTTCGAAAATCCGGTTACCGGGAAAGCGTGGCACGACGAGCGAAGCCAGCGAGACACGTTCTGGCGCCCTGCCCTGCGCCGAGCTGGCATCCGGTGGCGCCGCCCTTATCAGACTCGCCACACCTACGCGACGAACGCCCTAGCAGCTGGCGTGAACCCGACGTACATCGCCCGGCAGATGGGGCACAAGAACGCCAAAATGCTCTTCACGGTGTACGCGAAGTGGATCGACGGAGCCGACCGAGGGCGGGAGAAAGCGAAGATGGAGGAAATGCTGGGGAGGACTGAATGTCCCCCCAATGTCCCCGAAGCTTCCGGAAGCTGGTCTCTTCCGAATGGGAACATTGGTAGGCGCGATTGGACTCGAACCAACGACCCCCACCATGTCAAGGTGGTGCTCTAACCAGCTGAGCTACGCGCCTGTCGTTGTTAAGACCACGATTATAGCCATAAAAATCCGGCATTCCGGCCGCAGGTAGAGATTTCGCAAGATATCCCGTCCTGCAACGAAACGGGCGCAGGCATGGCCACGATCACAACCATGCCTACCCGCCATTACCGCCGGCGAGCGGAGCGCACCCCGGGCACGCCCGCAACGATGGACAGCACCTTGTTCAGCCGCCCCGAATCGGACACCTCCACCGTGAAGGTCATCCAGGCCGTGCCTTTGACGGATTGGGTCTGCACACCGATGACGTTGGTTTTCTCACGGGCAAAAACTTCGGAGATATCGCGCAGCAAGCCCTGGCGGTCGGCTGCCTCCACGGCCACGTCCACCGGGTACACCGCGGCCTGTGCAGCCGACTTGGACGCGCCCCACGCCACGTCGATGACGCGCTCGGGGTTGCGCGCGGCCATTTCGCGGAAATTGCTGCAGTCCGCACGGTGCACGCTCACGCCCTTGCCGCGCGTGACGAAGCCCCGGATGAGATCGGGTGGTGCGGGCTTGCAGCATTTGGCCAGTTGGGTCATCAACGAATCGATACCGACCACCAGCACGCCACCCTTGGGGGCGGCCTCATGGGTCCGAGTCTTCTTGAGCAGCAGGTAGTCGTCCGGCTGCAGCGCCGGCTCGGGCGGGCGCAGCAAAGTTTCGATATTGCGCAGCGAAAACTCGTCCTTGCCGACCACCTCAAATAGCGCGTCGGCCGACTTGAACCCCAGCTGCACGGCCAGATCATCCAGCTTGATGGAGGTCTTGCCCTCGCGCTGCAGCAACTTCTCCACGGCATCCCGGCCACGGGCAATGGTTTCATGGGTGGCCTGTGCATTGAACCAGGCGCGCACCTTGGCCTTGGCTCGGTGGCTGGTGAGGTAGCCCAGCTCGGCATTGAGCCAGTCGCGCGATGGGCGCCCCTCCTTGACGGTGGAGATCTCTACCGTCTGGCCATTTTGCAAGGGCGTGTTCAGGGGCACCATCGCGCCGTCCACACGTGCGCCACGGCACCGGTGGCCCACGCTCGTATGCACGGCATAGGCAAAGTCCACGGGCGTGGCGCCCTGCGGCAGTTCCACCACGGCGGCATCGGGCGTCAGCACATAGATTCGGTCTTCGAACAACCCCTTGTTGGACACCGCGCCCGACAGGTCGCGTTCCCACGCCAGCAATTGCCGCAGCACGGCGATCTTGGCGTCGTACTCGCCCGCGGCCGAGACGCCTGCATAGCCTTTGCTGCCCGCCTCTTTGTACGCCCAGTGCGCGGCCACGCCATGTTCGGCGTGGTCGTGCATGGCCTGCGTCCGGATCTGGATCTCGATGGGCTTTCCGTTGTCGTCCCGCACGATGGTGTGCAGCGACTGGTAGCCGTTGGGCTTGGGCTTGGCGATGTAGTCGTCAAACTCCTCCACGATGGGTTTGAACTGCTCGTGCACCCAGCTCAGGGCCGCATAGCAATCCTTGACCGTGGGCACCACCACCCGCAATGCGCGGATGTCAAAGACCTGGTCGAAGTTGAGCGATTTGCCCCGCATCTTCTTGACGATGCTGTAGATATGCTTGGGGCGGCCCGCGACCGTGGCGCTGATGCTGCGGGCCCGCAGTTCAGACTCCAGCCGCGAACGCAGCTGCTCCATGTACACCTCGCGCTCGCCACGCTTCTCGTCGAGCAGGCGCGCAACTTCCTTGTAGGTTTCCGGCTCCAGAAAGCGGAACGAGAGATCTTCGAGCTCCCATTTCATCTGCCAGATGCCCAGGCGGTTGGCCAGGGGCGCGAACACCTGCAGCGATTCGCGGGCCAGACTTGGCGACACCGGCAATTTGCTGGCCGCGTGGAACCGCAGGGTTTGCAGGCGAGATGCCAGCCGCAGCATCACTACGCGCAGGTCGCGCGAGAACGCGAGCAGCATCTTGCGCACGTTCTCGGTCTGCACGGCCGGGTCGTCCAGCGGCTCTGCGCCACGGGCCTGGCGCTGCACGCGCATCAGCTTGGTGGTCTCCACGGCCAGCGCGGCAAAGTTGGCGCCGAAGGCCTTGGCGATCACTTCCTCGGGCTTGTTGAGATGAACGCAGGCATGCACCAGGTAGCTGGCGGCCTGCATGGCCTCCGAACCGCCGATCCCCCGCAGGATGGCCGCGACGGCATCTGCGTGCGCGAGGGTGTTCTCGCCGGAATCCAGCGTTTCACCCGCCATCAGCGGCTCGGCAAAGGCACGGGCGCGTGCCAGCGCGTTCACCTGCTCGGGCAACGTGTGCGCCGTGGCAGCAATGAGCTGGGGCACCGGCTCGCCGTGTGGGGCCAGCGATGTCTGTACAGGAGGATTCGTCTTCATCCGGCCACGGCGCCTTACCCCGCCAGCAGAAAGTCGGTGACCACCTGGATCTGGTCGGCCGCCACCAGCGTGGGCGCATGTCCCACGCCTTCAAACTCGACCAGGCGGGCCCGCGGCCCGCGCAGGGTCATGGCCTGCGCGGTGTCGCGCGAAAGCAGGTCCGATTGCGCGCCGCGCAGCAGGAGCGTTTGCGCGCTAATGTGGTCATAAAGCTGCCACAGGGCGGCTTCGCCAGCGGCGGCGGCCTCTCGCGTCAAGGCTTTGAACGGCACGGCGATGGCCGGGTCGTAGTGCAGCGTGATGCCACCGTCCGGCAGCGGGCGCACCATGGGGCGCGACAGCTCCAGCCACTGGGCCAGCGTGTGGGGGCCAAAGCTGGTCGAAACCGCCCACATGGCATCCGCCGCCTGTTGCAGCGAATCAAAGCGCGCCGGCTGGCCCAGGTACAGACCAATGCGCTGCAGCGCCTCCCACTGGATGGATGGCCCCACGTCATTCAGCACGAGCCTGCGCACCGGCGCTGGCATCGGCAGGCCGGGTTGTCCCGCAATGCCCATGCCAATCAAGCCTCCCATGCTGGTCCCCACCCAGTCCAAGGTGGTGATGGGGGCCTGCTGATGCAAATGGGCCAGCAGTGCCAGCATGTCGGCACCGTACTGCGGGATCTGGTAGCCAGTTGGATCAACCAGCCAGTCGCTCTGGCCGCGCCCCACGACGTCTGGGCAAATGACGCGTGCATGCTGGCTCAGCGTCCTCGCCAAGGTGTCGAAGTCGCGTCCCTGCCGCGAAAGGCCATGCACACAGACCACCACATGGGGATGCGCTGGATTGCCGGTGGCATTCCACTCCCAATAGGCCATGCGGTGGTGCGGCGCGGATGCGGGGAGGTTGCCAGAAGACGCCGCCGGAGCCCCGGGGCCAGGGCACAGTACGTAGTTCAGCGTAGGTTCAATCATGGGTGCGGAATCGGGGAGGCGGCGCTCGATAATGCGGGAGCCGTCGGCACCCATTGATCGTCCATGCGTGCCGACTTTTTCTTGCGTTGCATCGTAATTCATTCGGAGACACTTCCATGCTCAAAGGCAAAACCGCCCTCGTCACCGGCTCGACCAGTGGCATCGGCCTTGGCATCGCCAAGGCGCTGGCCCGGCAAGGCGCCAACGTGGTCCTCAACGGATTTGGCGACGTGGAGGGGCCCCGCGCCGAAGTGCTCGCTGCGGGCCAGGGCGCTGGCGCCCAGGTGGGCTACCACGGCGCCGACATGAGCCGGGCGGCCGACATCGAGGACATGATGAAGTACAGCGCGGCGCAATTCGGCCGCGTGGACATTCTGGTCAACAACGCAGGCATCCAGCACGTGGCCAACGTGGAGGACTTCCCGGTGGAACGCTGGGATTCCGTCATCGCCATCAACCTCACGAGCGCATTCCACACGTCGCGCCTGGCCCTGCCCGCGATGAAAGCCGCCAACTGGGGCCGCATCATCAATGTGGCCTCGGTGCACGGGTTGGTGGGCTCCGCGCAGAAGTCCGCTTACGTGGCCGCCAAGCATGGCATCGTGGGCCTGACCAAGGTCACCGCGCTTGAGAACGCCACCACCGGCGTGACCTGCAACGCCATCTGCCCAGGCTGGGTCCTGACCCCCCTGGTACAAAAACAGGTGGACGCGAAAGCAGCCGAGCATGGCCTCTCCAACGAAGATGCCAAGAAACTGCTGCTGGGCGAGAAAGAACCGTCGATGCAGTTCACCACACCCGAAGAGCTGGGCGAACTGGCAGTGTTTTTCTGCTCCCCTGCCGCCAACAACGTGCGCGGTGTGGCATGGAACATGGACGGCGGCTGGGCGGCGCAGTAGAGGCCCATCCCCCTGGGGCACCTTCGGTTCCCTCCCCTTCTCTCGGATCGCTGCGCGAACCGGGGAAAGGGGGAGGCGGCCAGCGCGGCGGTGCAGCCCCTGAGCGGCGGCCGCTTGCCTGGGGCGCGCCATGTCTAGCGCCTTGCCGATTGCTATTAAAATTATAGCCGCTTGCGCTTATTGAATAAGCGCAAGCAGCCATTTTTATCCTTAAGTCCTCGGGGATGCGCTCAGCGCATCTGCACGGACCCCGACACGTTGACAACCACCTGCGCCTTGCCCGCTTCCACCGGCACGGGTGCATCGGCAAACGACCCCATCTTGGCCTCGGCCGCCATCATGCGGGGGCGCGGGCCAGGCACCATTTCGTTGCTGTTGACGGCCACTTCGCGCAGGCTGTAGGTGCTAAAGCCGAAGCCCTTGGCCAGTTCCGCGGCGCGGGCCTTGAACTGCTCAATGGCTTGTGTTTGCGCCTCGCCTTCCACCTTGGCGCGTGCCTCTCGCGACAGCCCAAAGGTGACATTGCTGATGGCCAGGGTCTGGATCTTGCCCGCTGTGCTGGTGATGCGCGCGAAATCACGCCCCTCCAGCACCAGTTCTGCGCGGCCCTGCCAGCCGTTGATCTTTCCTTCTTTGCCATAGCGGGGGTATAGGCCGAAAGGGCCGGTGCGCACGTCCAGTTGGCCCGGCTGCGCGCTGCGCTTGGCCTCGGCCAGCGCTGCGTCCAGCGCTTGCTTGAGCTGCGCCTGCACGGCAGCGGCGTCAGTGCCCTCCTTGCTGGTGGCGAGGTTGACCACCAGCAGGTCCTGCTGGACTTCTACCGTGCCACTCGCCGACAACTGAACGACATTGCGAGGTTCACTCGCAGAAGGTTGATTCTGAGAAAAAGCGACTCCAGCGCACGCCATTAAAGCGCAAGCAGCTATCAATTTGGTAGTATTTTTGATCACGACGATGTCCTTGTTTCATGGGCGCGGTCCAAGTGATGGACTCTGCGGACCAGCACCTTAACCGCAGCCAAGGCCAGTTGGCTGAAGACCCCGCTGCGACCGTGCGAAGCTGGGCAAAACTTGTAACAGTTGGTCAAACCCGACGGCAAAACCCGAACTTCGGCGTTCCAAGTGGTCAGAATCGGCTCTGTTACAAATTGGACTTGGGATCAAGATGGCCACAACAACCAATCGCACTGACAAAGTTCTGGTGGTGGATGACGATGCGCGCATTCGCGACTTGCTTCGCCGCTACCTGACGCAGGAAGGCTTCGAAGTCATGGTCGCCGAAGATGGCAAGGCACTCAACCGCCTGCTGCTGCGCGAAACCGTGGACATCATCGTGCTGGACCTGATGATGCCGGGCGAAGATGGTTTGTCAATCTGCCGCCGCCTGCGCGCTGCCAACGACCGCACCCCCATCATCATGCTGACCGCCAAGGGCGAGGACGTGGACCGCATCGTCGGCCTGGAAGTGGGCGCCGACGACTACCTGGGCAAGCCATTCAACCCCCGCGAACTGCTGGCCCGCATTCACGCCGTGCTGCGCCGCCGCCCGGCCCAGGAGGCGCCCGGGGCGCCATCCGGCGACAACGAGGTCGTCACCTTTGGCCCCTTCACGTTTGACCTGGGAACGCGCGCACTGCAGCGCAACGGCGAGGAACTGCCGCTGACCACCGGCGAGTTCGCCATGCTCAAGGCACTGGTGCGCCACCCTCGCCAGCCACTGTCGCGCGAAAAGCTGGCACTGCTGGCCCGCGGCCGCGAGTTCGAGCCGTTTGACCGCAGCCTGGATGTGCAGGTGTCGCGCCTGCGCAAGCTGGTCGAAGTCGACGCCGCCGCGCCGCGCTACATCCAAACGGTGTGGGGGGTGGGCTACGTGTTCGTGCCGGACGGAACCAGCTGATACGACCCGCATGCGCCAGCCCGGCCGCGACCTTGGGTCAACGTCTTCATCGTTCCTGCCATCCGTGAACGCTCCCTCTGATGCCACCAGCCCAAACCCCGACTCCGACTGCAGAACGAACGAGGAATTTTCTTCTCGAGAATTTCTTTTT
>NZ_JALEGG010000275.1 GCF_022763525.1 Acidovorax sp. | reverse complement strand
GCGCCTGCATGCCCCCCGGGTGCTCTATCCCTCGGCCGATCCGGCCCAGGCCCCTGCCGAACTGGGCGCAGGCTGGCTCATCGTGGCCGAGAGCCTCACGCCGACCGAGCCGCTGGGGGGCGACGCAGGCCGCCTGCTGGACAACATGCTGCGGGCGATGCAGCTGCACCGGCATCCTCGCGTGCACTTGGCCGCACTGGAACGCGCTGCCCCGTCGCCCGCACCCGCGCCAGAACCGGCGTCTGGACCGACGGACGACATCCCGGCCGCCCTCGCCGGTATGGTGGCCACGCTGCGACCCGTGCTGGTGCTCGTGCTGGGCCATGTCGCCGCGCGCGCCGCGCTGGGCCGCACCGAGCCGCTGGGCCGCCTGCGCGCCGGCCCGCACCAGCTCGCCGGGTGCCCCGCTGTGGTCACTTACGACCCCGCATTCCTGCTGCGCTCGCAAGAGACCAAGGCCGCCGCCTGGGCAGACCTGTGCCGCGCGCTGGCCATCGTGCGGACCTCGGCCGCCTGATGCTGCCCTGGTGCCGGCCCACTGCCGTTCCGACGCCGCCAGCCCGTGCGGCGGGCGCTTTTGGCCATCGCCCGTTCATCCCGGCGATGCCATAATTCGCGCCTTGTCCAACAACATTGACGGAGACAGCTCCTTGGAAACCTACCCGAGTTGGTAGCTTTCCGCTCCCCGGCCTGCCGTGGGGGTTGAAAGCACCCCACGCCCCCCACCGCAGATGCCACACAACAAGGGAGTGAGCCCATGCTCAACATCTTCACGCTTGCCAATGGCCGGCTGTTCCAGGAAGAAATCGAATCGCTGGAAGAGCTGACGAAGTTCCAGCCCATCTGGGTGGACCTGGAAGCCCCCACGCTCGAAGAAAAGCGCTGGATCAAGCAGCACTACGGCCTGTCCATCCCCGAGGATGCGATGGACGAGGACATCGAGGAATCCGCCCGCTTCTACGAGGAAGACAACGGCGAGCTGCACATCCGCAGCGACTTCCTGATCGACGACGACGAGGACCCCCGCTCGGTGCGCGTGGCCTTCATCCTGAACCAGCACAACGCCAATCTCAAGAGCCGCGGCGTGCTGTTTTCCATCCACGATGAGGACGTGCCGGTCTTCCGCCTGCTGCGCATGCGTGCGCGCCGGGCCCCGGGGCTGATCGAAGACGCCAAGGAAGTGCTGCTCAAGCTGTTCGATGCGGACGCCGAATACTCGGCCGATACCCTCGAAGGCATCTACGACGAGCTGGAACTGGTGAGCAAGCAGGTGCTGGCTGGCGACGTGACCGACGCCCGCGCCGGCGAAGTGCTGGCCGCCATCGCCCGCCAGGAAGACTTGAACGGACGCATCCGCCGCAACGTGATGGACACGCGCCGCGCGGTGAGCTTCATGATGCGCTCCAAGATGCTGAACTCCGAGCAGTTCGAGGAAGCCCGCCAGATCCTGCGCGACATCGAATCGCTGGACAACCACACGGCGTTCCTGTTCGACAAGATCAACTTCCTGATGGACGCCACGGTCGGTTTCATCAACATCAACCAGAACAAGATCATCAAGATCTTCTCGGTGGCCAGCGTGGCCCTGCTGCCACCCACGCTGATCGCGAGTGTGTACGGCATGAACTTCAAGTTCATGCCCGAGCTGGACTGGTCGCTGGGGTATCCGTATGCGCTCGCGCTGATGGTGGCCAGCGCTCTCGGGCCCATGTGGTACTTCCGCAAGCGCGGCTGGTTGAAGTAGCCCCCCTGTGGCGCTGCGCGCCTTCCCCCCAGAGGGGGGACGCCTCCGGTGGACCGGCGAAGCCGGATCCACGGTGGCGCTGGTATTGGGGCGCGCCGGTTTCACGGCGCAGGGGGACTGCGAGGCGCGGGGTGTGGCAGGGATTGCGTGAAAGCGGTACACGTTCCCATTTCAGCGTCCGTTCGGGCTGAGCCCGTCGAAGCCAGGGCGAGCCACCTCCCAACGTTGTGGAAGCGGAGACCAACCGCGACTTCAGACCATTTTGGCCCGCAGCGCTTGATGGGCAAGCGCAAACAGCTATCATTTTGATAGCTCTTGCACAAATCCCAGCAGGATGTGCTCCGCATAGCGCGTGGCCACGGTGCGCACGAAAGCGGGGAAGTCCACGTGCGCGGTGTCGTCGGCGCGGTCGGAGATGGTGCGCACGGCGGCGAAGGGCAGGCCGTAGTCGTGGCACACCTGGGCCACGGCGGCGCCTTCCATCTCGACGGCCAGCACGTCGTGGCCGGCGGCTTGCAGCGTGCTGCGCAGGTGCTGGGCCTCGCTGGCGGCACACACAAAGCGGTCACCGCTGGCCACGAGGCCCGCGTGCACGCGCGGGGCGGTTGGATTGGCCGGTACCTGCCCATCCATCGATCTGAAGCCCAATTGGCCGTCAGCGCTTGCCAGATAAGCGCTGGCAGCTCCTGAAAGCAGAGCGGAGAGCGGCGCATCGCACACAAAGCGGCTGCGCGCGTAGCCGGGCATTTCCCAGCGCGGGAACAACGGCGAGGCGTCCATGTCGTGCTGCAGGTACTCGTTGGCCACGACCACATCGCCCACGTTCACCCCATCGCCCACACCGCCGGCCACGCCGGTGAAGACAATGCGCGCCACGCCGAAACGCTCGATGAGCGCCGTCGCCGTGGTGCTGGCCGCCACCTTCCCGATGCCCGACAGCGCCAGCACCACCGGCCGTCCGTGCAGTTCGCCCAGCCAAAAGGCGCGGCCCGCATGCATCACACGCTGCGCGTGCAACAGGTGCTGGACCAGCGAGCTTTGCTCTTCCGGCAGCGCACTGAGTATTGCGGTGGTCATGGGGCAATCAGGTTAAAACTGGCGCACTCCACGCCAGCGAACGCCGCGCAAGGGCCGCCCCGCCGCGCTGGCGTTGTCCCCCTTCCCGCAGCGCTTAGCGCAGCGAGAGAAGGGGCTGAGGGCCGTGGCCCCAAGCCTGCCCGCGCAGGCTTGAGCGGCCCGAAGAGCTGCCGCCTCTGGCGGCCAGCACCGAGCGCCAAAGCGGCTCAGGGGGATGCTCACTTCTTCTCGCGCAGCTCGCGCCGCAGGATCTTCCCCACGGGGGTCTTGGGCAGTTCGGTGCGGAACTCGATCACCTTGGGCTGCTTGTAGCCAGTGAGCTCGTGGCGGCAGAACTCCTTGACCTGCGCTTCGGTCAGCGCGGGGTCCTTCTTCACGATCACCAGCTTGACGGCCTCGCCCGTCTTCTCGTCGGGCACGCCCACCACGGCGCACTCGAGCACACCGGGGCAGTTGGCCACGACTTCCTCGACCTCGTTGGGGTAGACGTTGAAGCCGCTGACCAAAACCATGTCCTTCTTGCGGTCCACGATCTTGAAGAAGCCGCGCTCGTCCATGACGCCGATGTCGCCGGACTTGAAGAAACCGTCTTCGGTCATGACCTTGGCGGTTTCATCGGGGCGCTGCCAATAGCCGGCCATCACCTGCGGGCCCTTGATGGCGATCTCGCCCGCCTGGCCCGGCGTGGTCACCTCGTGGCCGTCATCGTCCAGCAGCTTCATCACGGTGCTGGGCAACGGCACGCCGATGGTGCCCGTGAACTCCTTGGCGGTCACGGGATTGCAACTGACGGACGGGCTGGTTTCCGACAGACCGTAGCCTTCGCAGATGGGGCAGCCCGTCTTCTCCAGCCACAGCTTGGCCACGGCGCCCTGCACGGCCATGCCACCGCCCACAGAGACCTTGAGGTTCTTCCAGTTGACGGTGTTGAAGTCGGGGTGGTTGGCCAGTCCGTTGAACAGCGTATTCACCGCCGGGAAGCTGTGGAAGGTGTGCTTGGACAGCTCCTTGAGCACCGCTGGCAGGTCGCGCGGATTCGGGATCAGGATGGTCTTGCCGCCCGTGCGCATGGAGAGCATCATGTTCACGGTGAAGGCGAAGATGTGGTACAGCGGCAGCGCGCAGATGCTGGTCTGCTGCTCGCCCGCTGGCACCTTCTTCATCACGGGGTCGTTCCAGGCTTCGGACTGCAGCACGTTGGCGATGATGTTGCGCTGAAGGAGCACGGCCCCCTTGCTCACGCCCGTCGTGCCGCCGGTGTACTGCAGCAGCGCGATGTCGTCGGGCTTGATGTCGGGCTTCTTGAGCGTGCCGCGCGTGCCCTGGGCCACGGCGTCGTTGAAGCGCACGGCGCCCGGCAGGTTGTAGGCCGGCACCATCTTCTTGACGTTGCGCACCACGTAGTTGACGAGCGCGCCCTTGAGCAGTCCCAGTTGGTCGCCCATGGCACACAGCACCACGTGCTTCACGGGCGTGTTGGCAATGCAGCTTTGCAGCGTGTGCGCAAAGTTCTCGATGATCACGATGGCCTTGGCACCCGAGTCCTTGAGCTGGTGCTCCAGTTCGCGCGGGGTGTACAGCGGATTCACATTGACCACCACGAAGCCCGCCCGCAAAACCGCTGCCACCGTGACGGGGTATTGCGGGACGTTGGGCATCATGATGGCCACGCGGTCGCCCTTGACCAGGCCGAGGCCCTGCAGATAGGCCGCGAACGCGCTGGAGAGCGAATCCGTCTGCGCATAGGTCACGTCCTTGCCCATGAAGCTGTAGGCCACACGGTCAGCGTACTTCTTGAACGCTTCGTCCATGAGCGCAACAAGGGACGTGTACTGCGAAGTGTCGATGTCGGCGGGTACACCCTGCGGGTAGGCGGCCAGCCATGGGCGATCGGTCATGTGCGTTGTCTCCTGGTAAGTCATTTTTGGCGGTAAATCGACCCTGCCGGAATTTTCAGCACGGTCGTGCTTTTTTCCATCTGGAATTATGCCCGTCAGCCCTTGAGCGCAGCGAGCACTTCGTCCAGCATTTTCTTGGCATCCCCGAACAGCATGCGGTTGTTGTCTTTGTAGAACAAGGGGTTGTCCACGCCAGCGTAGCCCGAGGCCATGGACCGCTTCATCACGATGGAGGTCTTGGCCTTCCAAACCTCCAGCACGGGCATGCCGGCGATGGGGCTGGTGGGGTCGTCCTGCGCGGCGGGGTTCACGATGTCGTTGGCACCGATGACCATGGCCACGTCGGCCTCCGGGAAGTCCGCATTGATCTCGTCCATCTCCATCACGATGTCGTACGGCACCTTGGCCTCTGCCAGCAGCACGTTCATGTGGCCGGGCATGCGACCCGCCACGGGGTGGATGGCGAAGCGGACCTGCACGCCCCGCTCGCGCAGGGTCTTCACGATCTCGTTGACCGTGTGCTGCGCCTGGGCCACCGCCATGCCGTAGCCCGGCACGATGATCACGCTCTTGGCATCGCGCAGCAGCTCGGCCGTCTCGGTGGCCGCCACGGGCACGACCTCGCCCTGAGGCTCGGCGGCATCCCCTTTCTTGGCGGGCGCACCGCCGCCCGAACCAAAGCCCCCGGCGATCACGCTGATGAAGTTGCGGTTCATCGCGTTGCACATGATGTAGGACAGGATGGCGCCCGAAGAACCTACCAGCGCGCCCGTGACGATGAGCAGGTCGTTGGAGAGCATGAAGCCCGTGGCGGCCGCCGCCCAGCCCGAGTAGCTGTTGAGCATGGACACCACCACCGGCATGTCGGCACCGCCAATGGCCATGACCATGTGGATGCCGAACAGCAGCGCAATCACCGTCATCACCGTGAGCGGGAGCATGCCCTGCTCCACCGTTTCGGCACGCAGGAACTCGCGGCCGAACCAGATCACGATCAGCAACGCAGCGAGGTTGAGCCAATGGCGCGCAGGCAGCAGCAGGGGCTTGCCTCCGATCTTGCCGTTGAGCTTTCCAAAGGCGATCAGCGAGCCACTGAATGTGACAGCGCCGATCAGGATGCCGACATAGATCTCCACCTCGTGGATGATCTTCTCGGCCCCTTGCAGCTGGATCGAGGTATCGACGTAGCTCGCAAACCCCACGAGGCAGGCCGCCAGGCCCACCAGGCTGTGCATGAGCGCGACCAGCTCGGGCATCTGGGTCATCTTGACGACCCTGGCGGCATACAGGCCAATGCCGCCGCCGATGACCAGTGCCCCCACGATCCAGGCCATGCCGGACGGACTGACGCGCGGGCCGAACACCGTGGCCAGCACGGCCAGCGCCATGCCGACCATGCCGAACAGGTTGCCCCGGCGCGAGGTTTCGGGGTTGGAGAGCCCGCCCAGGCTCAGGATGAACAAAATGGCCGCGCCCAGGTAGGCGACGGTGGCAAGGCTTGGGGACATGTTCTGTGCTCCTCGTTGTTCTTGTCGTGGTGGCTTACTTGCGGAACATGGCCAGCATGCGGCGCGTGACCGCAAAGCCGCCGAACATGTTGACGGCCGTGAGCACGATGGCGGCAAAGGCCAGCCAGAGGATGAGCCCGTCGGGCCGCCCGTTCGCGCCCGCCTCGGGCGGCGCGATCTGCACCAGCGCCCCGATGGCGATGATGCTGGAGATGGCGTTGGTCACGCTCATCAGCGGCGTGTGCAGCGCGGGGGTGACGTTCCACACCACCATGTAGCCGATGAAGCAGGCCAGCACGAACACCGTGAAGTGGCCCAGGAACGCCGCGGGCGCGTAGGCGCCGATGAACCAGAAAGCTACGGCGGCAACCGCAAAAAGAATGGCCAGCGTCTTGGCGGGCAGCGGGGCGCTGCTGCCATGGCCGTGCCCGCCCTTCTTTTGCTCCACTGGCGCTGCGGCGGCTTTGTGCGCAGGTGCAGGGGCCTGCTGGAGCGGCGGCGCGGGCCAGGTGATGGCACCGTCCTTGACCACCGTGAGGCCGCGGATCGCGTCGTCCTCCATGTTGACCACAGCCACGCCGTCCTTGGCCTTGCACAGCTCTTCGGTCAGGCGGAGCAAGTTGGTGGCATACAGCGTGGACGACTGCTTGGCCAGGCGCGAGGCCAGGTCGGTGTAGCCGATGATGGTCACGCCGTGGCGCACCACGGCTTCGCCGGGCACGGTCAGTTCGCAGTTGCCGCCCTGCTCGGCGGCCATGTCCACGATCACGCTGCCGGGCTTCATGCTCTGCACCATCTCGGCGGTGATGAGCTTGGGCGCGGGTTTGCCGGGGATCAGCGCGGTGGTGATGATGATGTCGGCATCCTTGGCCTGCTCCGCGTACATCTTGCGCTGCGCGGCCTGGAAGCCTTCGCTCATGACCTTGGCATAACCGCCCCCGCCAGAGCCTTCCTCTTCGTAGTCGACCTTGACGAACTCGCCACCCAGCGACTTGACCTGGTCGGCCACCTCGGCGCGCGTGTCGTTGGCGCGCACGATGGCGCCCAGGTTGGCCGCCGTGCCGATGGCCGCAAGACCCGCCACGCCAGCGCCCGCAATGAAGACCTTGGCGGGCGGCACCTTGCCCGCCGCCGTGATCTGGCCGTTGAAGAAGCGCCCAAAGGCATTGGCCGCCTCGATCACGGCGCGGTAGCCGCTCACACCGGCCGTGGAGGTGAGCGCATCCATCTTCTGGGCCCGCGACAGCGTGCGCGGCAGGCAGTCGATGGCGAGCACGGTGGCCTTTTTCGCGGCCAGCTGCTGCATCAAGTCGGGGTTTTGCGCAGGCCAGATGAAATCAATGAGCGTGGTGCCTTCGCGCATCAGCGCCACTTCGTCGCTGCTGGGCGGGCGGACCTTGAAGACGATGTCCGAACCAGCCCACAGCGCTGCCGCACCGTGCACCACTTCGGCCCCGGCCGCGCGGTAAGCCTCGTCACTGAAGTTGGCGGCCTCTCCGGCCCCCGACTCCACCGCCACGATGAAACCCAGCTTGACCAGCTTTTCAACCACATCGGGCACGGTGGCCACACGCTTCTCCCCCGGGAAGGTTTCCCGGGGAATGCCGATGCGCTGCGGCTGCGGAACAGGACTTGTCTGCATGGGAGGTCTCCTCCAAGTTGTGGAATCGTTGTGCCTGCGGCCGGTCTATCCGCCCTAGCCCGCCCAGGGGCGCGCAGCGGCGCGCTTTTGGCTGAAGTAGGCGTCCATGGCCTCTAGAAGCCGCTGCTGCTCCGCGCTGGCGGGCGGTACGATCTGCGCGGCCCCCAGCATCACGGAGCGCAGCGTCTGCACGTGGTAATCAGTGAACTTGTCCGCGCTGCGTTCCAGCACGGCAGGCACTTCGCTCACCGCCAGCGGGCGATTGCGCAGCATGTGGGAACTGGCCACCCAGAGATTGCCAGCGTCGGCCTCGTTCAGGCCCAGATGCTGGCGCAGCAGGGCCAGCACGCCGTCCTTCTGCTCCACCGTCACGGCGCCGGTCGCCTGCACCACGGCCAGGGCCATCACGGCCACCACATCCACCGGATGCTCCAACGCATACAGCGGCGGCGTCTGGACCTTCTTGGCCCAGGCGCGGCGGCGGAAGAAGGCCAGCGGGTTGAGCCAGCCGACATCGATACCGAAACGCCGCAGGGCCTCCATTGCCATCGTAAAGGTGATGATGAGCCCCAGAATCTGCAGGACCACGCCCATGGTGAATCTCCCTCTCTCTTGTGTTGCCTGTGTGTGTTCTTGTGGTTTGGCGGTCGGGTGCGCTTTTGGCGCCGGTTATTTTTTGGATGCCGCTTCCGCAAACGGGAACGGCGGGACGGCCAGGTAGCCATCCGCCATGCCCACGCTCAGGCGCGCGGCCTGGGCCAGATCCTGGCTCCACTGTTGGGCCGGCAGGCCTGCGAGCAGGAACTCCTCGTTGGTGCGCGCTCGCGGAGCCAGCAGCCGCTGGTCCACCAGGGCGTCCACAGCCACCCAGGCACCCGCTTGCGTCGCATACCGGTAGCTCAGGTACGAATACGGCGGCTTCAGCATCACTTGGTGGTTGCCTAACCACTGCACCAGATCGGGCCGGTTCTTTTCCAGCCACTTCGCATCGGTGCCCCAGTTCTTGAGGCGCAGGCAGTCCGCGCGCACGGGGCTGCCGGCGGCCGGATCGGTCACCAGGACATTCTGCTGGCGCGGGCAGTCGCCCGGCCCCAGCGGAAACCCGGCCAGGGCGCCAGTGCGGTTGGTCTGCACGCGCAACACGGCCAGCCATTCGCCCTGCGCGCCGCGCAGGCCCACGGAGCGCGTCTGCAACCCGGCGCGGGTTTGGTCGGAGATGCCCAGGTCTTGCCAGGCCCCTGCAGGCAGAACCAGGCGCGCACGGCCTGCGGGGTATTCCGCCTTTGGCGGGACGGTCATTGGCGCACACCCGGCCACGAGCACACCCAGGGCGCAGGGCAACAGATACCGGAACTTTGAAGTCATCAGAGTCATAGAAGAAGGTTCATGCAGATATGCCGCCCATCATCCCATCCCATGCCGCCCATTCCCTCCACGGGGAGCAAAAACCAGCAGAGCATCACGGCACAAGCCTCGCCATCGCCGCCCCCGCACAGCCCCCGCAGAAAAGCTGACCGCGAGCTTACATGAAGAATTTCTGATCGCCGCTGCCTTCGGCGGATGTAGGGGGAACTCCCCAGCCGGCGCCGAGCGGGCAAAAAAAAGCCTGGCCGCACCAGGCGGCCAGGCTGCGCAGAACCCCACAGGGACAGGGTGATCAGTTCACGTTCAGTTGACTACTTGCGCCAGGGTGCCGGCAGCGTACTGCTGCGCCACTTCCTGAAGGCTGTAGCCCTTGATCTTGGCGCCCTGGCCTTCGCAGCCAAACTCCAGGTAGCGCTGCTTGCACACGGCCTTGGCGGCTTCACGGGCGGGCTTGAGCCATTCGCGCGCATCGAACTTGTCGGGGTTCTCGAACAGGAACTTGCGCACCGCGCCAGTCATGGCCAAGCGGATGTCGGTGTCGATGTTGATCTTGCGCACACCGTACTTGATGGCTTCCTGGATCTCTTCCACGGGCACGCCGTAGGTTTCCTTCATCTTGCCGCCGTACTGGTTGATGACGGCCAGCAACTCGGCCGGCACCGACGAGGAGCCGTGCATGACCAGATGGGTGTTGGGGATGCGGGCGTGGATTTCTTTCACGCGGCTGATGGCCAGGATGTCGCCCGTGGGCTTGCGGCTGAACTTGTACGCGCCGTGGCTGGTGCCGATCGCGATCGCCAGTGCGTCCAGCTGCGTGGCCTTCACGAAGGTCGCGGCCTCCTCGGGGTCGGTCAGCATCTGGCTGTGGTCCAGCTTGCCCACGGCGCCAATGCCGTCTTCCTCGCCCGCATCACCCGTCTCCAGGTTGCCCAGGCAGCCGAGTTCGCCCTCGACCGTCACACCCACCTTGTGGGCCATGTCCACCACCTTGCGCGTCACTTCCACGTTGTAGTCGAAGGACGAAGGAGTCTTGCCGTCTTCCATCAGCGAGCCGTCCATCATCACCGAGCCAAAGCCCAGCTCGATGGCGCCCTGGCAGACCTTCGGGCTGGTGCCGTGATCCTGGTGCATCACCAGCGGGATGTGGGGGAAGGCCTCGACCGCCGCCTGGATCAGGTGCTTGATGAAGGGTTCGCCCGCGTACTTGCGCGCGCCAGCGCTGGCCTGAAGGATGACTGGCGCACCCACTTCGTCGGCGGCGGCCATCACGGCCTGGACCTGTTCCAGGTTGTTGACGTTGAAGGCTGGGATGCCATAGCTGTGAGCGGCAGCATGGTCGAGCAGTTCGCGCATCGAAACGAGGGGCATGGTCGTGGAGTCCGTTGAAGGGTTGGTAGAAGCTGCCCGGGGCAGACAAGCCGGGCGGTGCGGTGGTAACCGCTTGGTAACTCGCAATTTTAACCGGGGGCTGCCACAGGCGATGTCGGCAAATCCAAGCGATAACAGGTGGTAAAGGGCGGCGATGCCAATGCCGACCCAAATCGCCCCCCGTGGATGTCGGCGACACGCCGCAGGATTTCGTGCCCCAGGTGCAAGCTGTCCACAGGGCTCGCGGCGCCCGCGCTGGCCGCCCCGGCGGGCTGGCGGCGTGCGCCGTCGTCGCACACCTGCAGCCAAGCCCCGGTGCCCCCCCCTGTGTCACCCGCGTTGCCGTCCGAGGCACCCACCTGCACCGCGATGCGCGTGCCTCGCGGTGTGTGCTTGAGCGCGTTTTCCACCAAGTTGCGCGCGGCGATATCGAGCAGCACGGCATGCCCGTGCACCCAGAGCTCGGCGGGCGCGGAGAGGGCGATCTCATCCCCCCGCTGCCAGGCCATCTGGGCGTAATCGCCGCAGACCTCGCGTGCCACGGCGCACAGGTCGACCGGGGCCGTCGCTTCGTGCAGCTCGGCGCGGCTTGCACGGGCCAAGGCGAGCAACTGGTTGAGCACATGGCCCGCTCGCAAGGCATCCTGGCCGATGCGCTCGATGGCCTGATGGCGGGCGGTGTCGTCGAGCTCGCCACCCAGGGCGCTGGCCTGCAGCGCGATGGACGACAGCGGCGTGCGCAACTCGTGCGCCACTTCATTGGCCAGCCTGCGCTCGCGCACCATCGCCGCCTGCTGCCGGTCGAGCAGCGTATTGATGGATGCCACGACCGACTCGAACTCGGCCCACGCATGGCGCGAGGCGAGGCGCTGGGTGCTGGCCGGATCCAGCGCCGCGACATCGGCGGACAGGGCATACAGTGGGCGCAGCCCCCGCCACAGCGCAAGCCCGAGCGCCAGCGAGACCACCGGCAGCAACCAAAGTCCGGGCTCGATCATCTGCTCGGCAATGTCCTCTGCCAGCGCATCGCGTTCGCGCAGTTCCAGCAGCACCGTGATCCTGCGGGACCGTGCCGCATCCCACTGCGAGAAGCTGCGCCACACCACGCCCTCCGGCCCCAGGACGAGGTCGGCAAACCCTTCGCTGCTGTTGAAGGGCGGTACGGGAGCGCTTCCGATGTGGTGGAGCATGCGGCCCTGGGCATCCCACTGGAACACGCTGAGCGACTGCTGGTAGTCATGCGACTTGAGCCCCGGGGGGTTCACCCGCTGCGTGATTTGCGTGCCCTCGGCCGCCTCGTGGGCGCGCAGGTTCAGCAACAGCGCCGCCACGCTGGCCAGATGCCCATCGGTCAGCTCATCGGCCTCGTGCACGCCCGTCTGGTAGCCCATGACGACGAAACTGCCCCACACCACGGCCAGCGCGCCCAGCGACCACAGCAGCAACTGGCGCGTGAGGGACGCCCGCCGGGGCCGGCGCTCCGGGGAAGCAGCAGGAGCCGGCTTCACGCGGCGGGCTCCTGGGGCATGAAGTAGCCCACGCCGCGCATCGTCTGGATGGCCGCGCTGCCCAGCTTTCGCCGCAAATGGTGGATGTGGACCTCCACCGCGTTGCTCTCAATGGCCGCGTCCCAGCTGTACAGGCGCTCTTCGATCTGCTGGCGCGAAAGCACACGCCCGCGCGCCTCCAGCAGCACCAGCAGCACCGAGAACTCGCGGGGCGACATTTCCACCACCTTGCCGCCCTGGCGCACGGTGCGCGCAGCCGGGTCCAGTTCGATGTCGCCGTGGCGGATGGTGGGTGAGGCGCGGCCGGCAGCCCGGCGCAGCAGGGCGCGCAAGCGGGCATCCAGCTCATCCATGTCAAAGGGCTTGGCAAGGTAGTCGTCGGCTCCCTGGTCCAACCCGGCCACACGCTGGTGGACCTGATCGCGTGCCGTGACGATGAGCACCGGCGTGGAAGGGTCGGGCAAGGCGTGCACAGCTCCTGGCGGGGGTGCCGGGCTCAGCCGCAGCCGCCGCAGCAGATCCCCGCCGTCGCCATCGGCCAGCCCCAGATCGAGCAGCACCGCATCGAAGCGCTCAGAACGCAGCGCGCCCCAGGCACTGGCGACGCCATCGCACACATCCACCGCATAGCCGCGCTGCTGCAAGTTGGTGCGCAGGCCTGCGGCAATGCCGGCGTCGTCTTCGACCACGAGTATTCGCATGCAGCCATTGTCGCCGGACGGGGCGGACGGCGGGCGGGATTAAGGCGGCGTTAAGTGGCGCGGCCTATGGTGCGCGGCATGCCGTCCATGCCCTCCTCGCGCCCTCGCTTCGCCGTCCAGCACCGTACCCTCCTCCTGTGGACGCTCGGCATCCTGGCGGCCGTGGTGGCCTGGGATGCCGGCGGGCAGGACATCCCCCTCGCGCGTGCGTTTGGCTCGGCCAGCGGCTTTCCGATGCGGGAGCAATGGTTCTTCGTACAGGTGCTGCACGAAGGGGCCCGCCGCCTGGGATGGCTGCTGGTGCTGCTGCTGGCGCTGGGGGTGTGGTGGCCCCTGGGGGTGCTGCGGCGGCTGGATGCGGGCGGACGCCTGCAGATGGCCCTGAGCGCCCTGCTGGCACTGGCGGCCGTGAGCATGGTCAAGAACCTGAGCACCACCAGCTGCCCCTGGGACCTGGCCGAGTTTGGGGGCGTGGCCCGCTATGCGTCCCACTGGGCGCTGGGGGTGATCGATGGGGGGGGCGGGCGATGCTTTCCGGCAGGCCATGCCTCGGCCGGCTTTGCCTTCGTGGGGGGCTACTTTGCACTGCGCCACAACGCACCGGCTGCGGCACGCTGGTGGCTGGCGGCAGCAGTCCTGGCGGGACTGGTGCTGGGCGGTGCCCAGCAGGTGCGTGGCGCCCACTTCATGAGCCACACGCTGTGGACGGGCTGGCTGTGCTGGACGGTGGGCTGGCTGTGCGACCTGGGCGCGTCGGCCCTGAGGCCCCGTCTGGCAGGCCTGTCCGCTGCCGTTGCGGGCGAACCGCCGCGCGCGGCCGGTTGAGACGGCGTGAGCGCCGCTCCCGTCCGGATCAGTTGGCGACGCAGATCTTCAGCATGTTGGTTCCGCCCGGGGCCCCCATGGGCTCACCACAGGTGATGGCGTAGACATCGCCCTTTTGCACGATGTTGCGGCTCTTGAGGTGGCCTTCGGCCTGCTCGAGTGCAGTGTCACGGTCGGCGCTGGTGTCCATGAGCAGCGGGCGCACATTGCGGTACATGGCCATCTTGCGCTGGGTTGCCACCTTGGGCGTGAGGGCATAGATGGGAATGTGGATGCGGTGGCGGCTCATCCACAGCGCCGTGGCGCCGCTGTCCGTCATCGCCACGATGGCCTTGGCCCCCAGGTGGTGCGCCGTGAACAGCGCGCCCATGGCGATGGACTGGTCGATGCGGCGGAAGGTCTGGCCTGTGAAATCGGCGTCCAGCTGGTGGTCCTCGGCCGCCTCGGCCGCGGCGCAGATGGTGGCCATTTCCTCCACGGTTTCGAGCGGGTAGCGGCCGGCGGCGGTCTCGGCGCTGAGCATCACCGCGTCGGTACCGTCCAGAACGGCGTTGGCCACGTCGCTCACCTCGGCGCGCGTGGGCACGGGGTTGGTGATCATGCTTTCCATCATCTGCGTGGCGGTGATGACGACCTTGTCCAGGTCGCGCGCCATGCGGATCATCTTCTTCTGCAGCGCGGGCACTGCCGCGTTGCCCACTTCCACGGCCAGATCGCCGCGCGCCACCATGATGCCGTCGGAGACACGCAGGATGGACTCGAGGTGGGGAATTGCCTCAGCCCGCTCGATCTTGGCGATCAGCCCGGGGCGGTGGCGGAACTCCTGCGCAGCCACGTTGCACAGCTGGCGCGCCATCTCCATGTCGGTCGCGTTCTTCGGAAAGCTCACCGCCACGTAGTCGGCCTGGAAGCTCATCGCCGTGCGGATGTCTTCCATGTCCTTGGCCGTGAGGGCCGGCGCCGTGAGGCCCCCGCCCTTCTTGTTGATGCCCTTGTTGTTGGACAGCTCGCCGCCCACTTTGACGGTGGTATGGACCTCTTCGCCCCGCACGGCATCGACGCTCAGCACGATCAGGCCATCGTTGAGCAGCAACAGGTCGCCCGCTTTCACGTCGCGGGGCAGCTCCTTGTAGTCAAGCCCGACGCCGTCGATGTCGCCGGGCTCGGTGCGCGACGCGTCCAGAACGAACTTGGCGCCGGAGGTGAGCTGCACCTTGCCCTCGGCAAACTTGCCCACGCGGATCTTGGGGCCCTGCAGGTCGGCCATGATGGCCACCTCGCGCCCGGCCCGCTGCGCTGCGGCGCGCACCGTGGCGGCGCGGTCGATGTGGTCCTGCGCCTTGCCGTGGCTGAAGTTCAGCCGCACCACGTTCACCCCCGCCCGGATCATCGCTTCCAGCAGCGCCGGGTCGCTGGAAGCGGGGCCCAGGGTGGCAACGATCTTGGTGGCGCGGCGGGTTGGCATGGGCTTGTCTCTTTCTTTGGTGGTCAGGGATGTAATCGAGTTTCGATTCTCACACGAAGCCCGCACCACGCAGTTACATGCGGGTTACTTCGTGAGCTAGCCCTGGCGGAGCGGGCCCTGGCGGAGCGGGCCGGGTTACAGCAGGGGATGCGAGAGCAGGTGGGCCAGCCCGTGCGCGATGATGGCGGCCTCCAGCCCCCGCCGCGCAAACAGCCACCCCGCCACCAGGCCAAACGCCGTGTTGCCCACCAGCACGAAGGCCACCACCGGCGCGGTCAGCGCGCCCACCATGGCTTGGGCCGCAGGCAAGTGCCCCAGCGCAAACAGCAGCGCGCTGAGCACCACGGCCATCGCCACCAAGCCACCGCCGGGCCGCCCCTGGCCGCGCCGGGCGACGCGCCAGGCCAGCCACAGCAGCAGCGTCATGACGCCCCAGCGCATGAGCAGTTCCTCGGTCACACCGCCGTACAGCACCTTGACCACCAGGGGCATGGCGCTCGCAGGGTCCGATGGCCGCAGTGCCTCGGGCGCCAGGCGCGACAGCACCCACAGCCACGCCGCGCCGGCCACGCCACCGCACAGACCGGGCAGCCACTGTGGGCGCAGCGCCGGGCCCACCGGCCGCCCGCTCAGCCAAGCGGAGACCGCCGGCGCCTGCAGGCCGACGCGCGGCGCCAGCCACGCACCGACCACCGCCGCCAGCACAAGCAGCACCGCCGTCTGCAGCCCGCTGAGCAGCACGATGGCCCAGAGCGGCAGCGGGAACAAGGCCGCGTTGGCAGCCAACAGCGGCAGCAGCGCCCACACCACGGCCACCACGCCGGGCATGCCCAGCAGCCACACCGCCAGGACAAGCCGCCATCTGGAAACGGGCCGGGGTGAGACCGGCAGATCTGCCGGCGCAGGGTTGCCCTGGGTCCCGTGGCGAGGTTGCACGTCCACGCTTAGCCGCGCATCAGCGCTTCGATCTCGTCGGCCTTCACCGGCACGCCGCGCGTGATCAGCTCACACCCGCCATCGGTGACGATGGCATCGTCCTCGATGCGGATGCCGATGTGGTGGAACTGCTCCGGCACCCCTTCGGCGGGACGCACATAGATACCGGGCTCGATGGTGAGCACCATGCCCGGGCGCAGCACGCGGCTGGGGCGGTTGGTGATGGTCTCGCCGGACAGCGGGTCCTTGCGTTCGCTCAACTGGCCCACCTCGCCGGGCTCCACGTAGCTGCCGCAGTCGTGCACGTCCATGCCCAGCCAGTGGCCGGTGCGGTGCATGTAGAACTGGAAGTAGGCGCGCTTTTCGATCACGTCCTGCACGGTGCCGACCTTGTTCTTGTGGAGAAGGCCCAGGTCGAGCATGCCCTGCGCCAGCACGGCCACGGTGGCGTCGTGCGGGTCATTGAAGCGCGCGCCGGCCTTGGTGGCCGCCACGGCCGCGTCCTGGCTGGCCAGCACCAGGTCGTACAGCGCGCGCTGCGGCCCGGTGAAGGTGCCGTTGGCCGGGAAGGTGCGGGTGATGTCGCTCGCGTAGCCATCGAGCTCGCAGCCCGCATCGATGAGGACCAGCTCGCCATCGCGCACCGGCGCCGCGTCCGCGCGGTAGTGCAGCACGCAGGCGTTGGCACCCGCAGCCACGATGGAGCCATAGGCCGGGTACTGCGAGCCGCCCTCGCGGAACGCGTGCAGCAGCTCGGCGTCGAGGTGGTATTCGCGCACATCCTCGCCTGCGCGCAGCATGCGGGCCGAGCGCTGCATGGCGCGGATATGGGCGCGCGCGCTGATGTCGCTGGCACGGCGCATGATGTCCTGCTCGTGCGCGTCCTTGATGAGCCGCATTTCGTCGAGCAGCGTGCACACGTCGTTCTGCGCGGCTGGGCACAGCACGCCGTAGCGCACCCTTGCTCGCACGGTGTTCAGCCAGCCCTCCACCCGCGCCGCCAGGCCGGCGTGCGTGGCGAAGGGGTACCACACGCAACTGCGGTTCTCGAGCAGGCGTGGCAGCTTGGCGTCGAGCTCGGCCGCCGAGTGCGCGGCGTCGACCCCCAGCGCCGCAGGCGCTGCGGCCGGCCCCAGGCGGTAGCCATCCCAGATCTCCCGTTCGAGGTCCTTGGGGCGGCAGAACAGCGTGCTCTGCCCTTCGGCCGTGACCACGAGGCATGCGCCCGCCTCGGTGAAGCCCGTGAGGTAGTAGAAGTAGCTGTCGTGCCGGTACAGGAAGTCGGTGTCCCGGTTGCGCGGGTATTCGGGCGCCGTGGGGATGATGGCGATGCCGCCAGCACCCAGTTGGGCAGCAAGGCGCGCGCGGCGCTGGGCGTAAAAGGAGTGCGAGGACATTGAGCTCATTCGCTATTCTTATCGCGATTCGATCGCGGCAAGTGGAACGGTGGCATCTGCCAACCAGAGAATCCCCGAAAACCCACGGGTTAAATTGCACGTTGACAAACGAATTCAAACGAATACCATCGAATTCAACACATCACAGGTTGCACCATGACTGCCACGTCCACCACGATGGAGCCTCTCTCCGCGCGCATCCCGAGCGAGCTGTACCTGTGGCTGGCGCAGCTCCAGGTCGAGGGCGCCACGACCAACAGCGACAAGCTGCGCGTGCTCTTGGGTCAGCTCAAGCGCCACCACGACGGAGCGCTGGACTATGTCGCGGCCCATGCGTGGGCGCGGGACATCACGGGGCGGCTGCGCGATGCGCTGGTCCGAATGGAAGGCCAG
>NZ_JALEGG010000274.1 GCF_022763525.1 Acidovorax sp. | reverse complement strand
GCCTCGATGTAGCGCTTGGTGTCGTCGTAGTAGTTGCCGGTGGTGGGGTCGATGCCGCGCACCGCACCAATCATCTCGCTGGCGAACAGCACGTTCTTCACCGGGATCACGGTGTTGAGCAGGTCGATGCCGGGCTGGTGGTACACGCAGGTGTCGAAGTACACGTTGTTCATCAGGTGCTCGTCCAGCAGCGGCTTCTTCATCTCCTGCGCCAGACCACGGAAACGGCCCCAGTGGTAGGGCACCGCACCGCCGCCGTGCGGGATCAGGAACTTGAGCGTGGGGAAGTCCTTGAACAGGTCGCCCTGGATCAGCTGCATGAAGGCCGTGGTGTCGGCATTCAGGTAGTGCGCGCCGGTGGTGTGGAAGCACGCGTTGCAGCTGGTGCTCACGTGGATCATGGCGGGCAGGTCGTACTCCACCATCTTTTCGTAGATGGGGTACCAGTGCTTGTCGGTCAGCGGCGGGCTGGTCCAGTGACCGCCCGAGGGATCGGGGTTCAGGTTGATGCCCACGGCGCCGTATTCGTGCACGTACTTTTCCAGCTCGGGGATGCAGGTCGCAGGATCAACGCCAGGGCTTTGCGGCAGCATGGCCACCGGCACGAAGTGGTCGGGGAAGAGCGTCGAGACGCGATAGCAGAGCTCGTTGCAGATGGCAGCCCAGGTGCTCGATACGTTGAAGTCGCCAATGTGGTGGGCCATGAAGCTCGCGCGCGGGCTGAACAGCGTGATGTCACTGCCGCGCTCCTTCATCAGGCGCAGCTGGTTGGTCTCGATGGACTCGCGCAGCTCGTCGTCGCTGATCTTCAGGTCCGCCGCTTTCGGCATGGCGGCTGGGTCTTTGATGCCGGCGATCTGCGCATTGCGCCAGTTCTCCAGCGCCTTGGGGGCCGTGGTGTAGTGGCCGTGGCAGTCGATGATGAGGCTCATTTTTGGGTGCTCCTGGAAGGTGTTCTTGTGATCGGTCAGGCGGGCTCCATGCCCTGCTTGCGTTTGGCTTCGGCAGCGGCTGGGGAGGCCAGGTAGGCCAGCAAGGCACGCGCGGCATCCACCTGTTGCGAATGCGCGCCGATGCCCGCTGAAAACGTGGTGGTGATCTGGATGGCCGGTGGCAGCGGGCCCGCGATCTGGATGCCCTGCACGTGCAACAACTCGCTCAATTGCTGAAAGCCCAGCGCCACCTCGCCCTTGGCCACCAGCGAGCCCACGGGCACGCCGGGGGGGGCCTGCACCATGCGCGGGGCGATCTGCTCGGCAATGCCCCAGCGCTCGAACAGCTTGGCCAGCGCCACGCCGCTGGGGCCGGTGGACAGGCTGATGCTGGGCGCGGCCAGCACGGCATTGCGCACGGCGTCTTCGGTGCTGAGGTCGGGCAGCGGTGCCCCCGCAGGCACGGCCACGGCCACGCCGGAGTGCACCCAGTCCACCTTGCTGCCGGGCGCCAAATGGCCTGAGGCCATGAGCTTGTCGATGGCATCGGACGCGAGGATGACCACGTCGAACGCCTCGCCGGCCGCCACGCGCTTGGCGGCGTCCACACCGCCCACCGATTCGATGGCCGCCTGCAGGCCCGTCTGCTGCGCAAACCCGGCCACCAGGTCGGCCAGCACCTGGCGCGTGGCCATGGAGGAAATGCCGCGAAGGGCCGGCGTGGTCATGGTGGTTTGTCTCCTGCGGAATGCGTTGTGTCCCGGCGCAGCCATTGCTCGGGTGGGTGGGGTGATTGTGGGCAGCACGCGCCCAAACATGAAGGCAGCCCCGGCACTACCAGATATATCATTCCGTGATCGTCGGTACGCAGCTATATCAGAGAGCCTTGCCCATGGACCTCAAGCAGATCGAATACTTTGTGCGCGTGGCCGAGCTGGGCAGCTTCACCCGCGCCTCGGTGGTGCTGGACATTGCCCAGCCCGCTCTGAGCCGCCAGGTGCGCCTGCTGGAGGTGGAGCTGCGCCAGAACCTGCTGGTGCGCAACGGCCGCGGCGCCACGCCCACCGAGGCGGGCAAGCTGCTGCTGGAGCACGGCCGAGGCATCCTGCACCAGGTCGAGCGCGCCCGCGAGGAATTGGGCCGCGTGCGCGGCGCGCTGGCCGGGCGCGTGGCCATCGGCCTGCCGCCCAGCATTGCCAAGGTGCTGACGGTGCCGCTGACCCGCGCCTTCCGCGTGAAGATGCCCGATGCGGCGCTGGCCATCAGCGAGGGCCTGTCGGTGGCCATGCGCGAATCGCTGACCACGGGGCTGCTCGACATTGCGCTGCTCTACAACACCACGCCCGCGCCGGGCATCGAGACCACGGCGCTGCTGGAGGAAGACCTGTTTCTGGTGCAGCGCCGCGCCCCCGGCCAGAGTGAGGCGGAAGCCGACGCCCTGGCCCGCACGCCCCTGCCGCTGGACGAGCTGCCGCGCTTTCCGCTGGTGATCCCCACCCGCCCCAACTCCATCCGCATGCTGGTGGAGTCGGAACTGGCCGCACGCGGCAAGCGCCCGCAGATCAGCCTGGAGATCGACGGCGTGGCGGCCATCCTGGACTTGGTGGCCGACGGCGCGGGCTGCGCCGTGCTGCCCATGAACGCCGTCACCACCTCGGGCAAGCCAGAGGTGTTCAGCACCCGGCCCATCCACGGCGCGAGCAGCGATGGTGGCGACCCGGGCGAGAGCGAGGACGGCAGCAACCGGCTGCGCAGCAAGCTGTTCATGGCGGTGAGTTCACAGCGCCCGGCCACGCTGACGCAGCAGGCAATGGCGGAGCTGATTCGAACGACTTTGATGGCGCTTTACAAAACGCCGGGTTGAGCGCGCGTGAACTGCAGTGCAAACTCCGAACCGTTCAGGCTCAGCGTGAACGGTTGGGGACGCTGCAAGCTGGGTCAGGCCGCGCAGACAGCACAACTTCAATGCCCAGTGGCATCCCCGCGCACACTTCCCAGCACCCGGTCCGCGTAATCCTGCCAGCGCGCATCCTTCGCCAAATCTGCAAACACCCCGGCACGCGCCAGGTCGGCCACCCACTGCTGCTTGGCGGCGATGGCAGCGGCCATCAGCGGCGCCATGCCGGCCTCGTGCACCGTGTGGGCGGACTCGCGCATCTCCTCGGCGCGGCGCTGGCCGTGCTGCACCACGCGGCTGAAAAAGTAGCGGCCCTGTTCGTGCCAGTCGATGGAAGGGAAGGTCTCGGCCAGCGTGGGCAGCACATGGTCTTCCACGCCGTAGTGGCGGGCCGTGGCGTAGCTCTCGATCACCAGGGCTTCGAGGCCTTTGATCATGATGCTGCGACACATCTTGATGGCGCTGGCCACGCCCAGTTGCTCGCTCACGGCTCGGGCATCCATGCCCCAGCCGGTCAGCACAGCCGCCAACGCGGCAGCCTGCGGCCCACCCAGCAGCATGGGTACCCGGATGCCGTAGGGCGGCACCGAGGTCATCACCCCCGCCTCGACATAGTGCGCGCCACGCGCCTCAATGAGCGCAGCGGCTTGCTGCTTGGTGCCGGGGGAGGCGGAGTTCAGATCCAGGAACACGGTGCCGGGGCGGATGTGCTGCGCAGCCTCCTGCGCCACGGCCAGTGTGTTCGATGCGGTGACCGCCGAGACGATGCCGTCGCAGCGCGCACACAGCGCCTGCATGGATTCCACCGCCACCACGCCGGCCTGCGCGGCGTGCATCCGCATGGCGTCGCGTTGCGCGGGGTCGGCCAGCTTCAGGTCCCAGGCCGCGACAGAAGCCACGCCGGGCTGCACGCGCAAGCCCGCACTGAAGATCTTCCCCACCTCGCCATAGCCCACGAGGCCGATGTGTGTGATGTTCATCCGATTTTCCTTTTAGAACCTGCCCCACCGCAGGCAACGCGGGCTTGCGGCGGCGGTACTCACTGCCGCGTGATCTTGGCCTTGGCGATCACGTCGCTCCAGCGGCGCACATCGGCCGCCAGATGCTCGCCCAGCTGCGCGGGGGTGCTGCCCTGGACGTTGAGGTTCAGCTCCAGCAGGCGTTTTTTCACATCGGGCTGGGCCAGCGCGGACTGCACCTCGCGCGAGAGGCGCTCCACCACGGCAGGG
>NZ_JALEGG010000273.1 GCF_022763525.1 Acidovorax sp. | reverse complement strand
GTCATCCCCCGCCTCCGCCGTCGCCCCGCCTGTCACCCACTACGAGAACTTCCCGGTCGCGTCCGTGCTGTGCCCGCCGCACTTGCGCCAGCCGATTGCCGCCATCTACGCCTTTGCCCGCACCGCCGACGACCTGGCGGACGAAGGCGATGCTCCCCCCGATGCCCGTTTGGCCGACCTGGCCGCCTACCGCGCGGACCTGATGGCCATTGCGCGCGGCGAGGAGCCCTCCGCCCGGTGGGCTGCGGACGTGTTCCTGCCGCTGCGCGCCGTGCTGCGCAGCCACCACTTGCCGGTGCCCTTGCTGGATGACTTGCTCAGCGCGTTCGCCCAGGATGTGGAGAAGACACGCAGCGGCGCGGGCTACGCCGACCGCACCGAGTTGCTGGATTACTGCCGCCGCTCGGCCAATCCCGTGGGTCGGCTGTTGCTGCACCTGTATGGCGTGGACGATGCAGAGGCCCTGGCGCAAAGCGACGCCATCTGCACTGCGCTGCAGCTCATCAACTTCTGGCAGGACCTCTCGGTGGACATTCCGCGGGGGCGGTACTACCTGCCCGACGCCGACTGCGCGGCGCACGGCATTGGCCGGGCGCAGTGGATGGCGCTGCGGAGCTCGCCCGAGAGCACCCGCCTCATCGCCGACTGCGCGCGATGGGCGCGCGCCACCATGGAAAGCGGAACTTCGCTGGTGCACCGCCTGCCGGGCCGGGCGGGCTGGGAGCTGCGACTGGTGGTGCAGGGGGGCCTGCGCATCCTGGACAAGGTGGACGCGCTGCAAGGCGCCAGCCTGCACACGCGCCCTCGCCTGCACGCCTGGGATTGGGGCGTGATGCTGGTGCGCGCCGTCGCGATGTGACGTGGCGCAGTTCAGTTACGCGGCCGCGAGCCAGTCGCAGAACGCCACGGATGCCGGGTCTTGCGCCGCGCGTGCGGGCCGCACCCAGCAATAGCTCTTCTCGCCCGTCAGCAAGTCGGGAAACAGCAACACCAGCAGTCCGCTGGCAATCGCCTCCTCGAGAAGATGCGGATTGCCCAGCGAAACCCCCAGCCCCTGGATGGCGGCCTGGGCACTGAGGTGGGCATGGTCGAACACGAGGTCGCCCGCCGGTTGCAGGCCGGGCACGCCCGCCTCCTCCAGCCACTGCTGCCAGCCCAGCGGTGTGGAGCGGGTGTGCAGCAGCGTGAAGCGCGCGAGTCCCTGGGGCGATTTCAGGGCCTTGCCACCGCGCAGCAGCGCGGGGCTGCACACCGGCGTGAAGTGATCGCGCAGAAACGCGCCCATGCTGGCATCGCGCCACCCTGCACGCTCCTGCAGCGCCTTCCAGTCCGTGTCGGTTAAGCAGCGGATCGATACGTCGTATTGCGCGGGTTCGAAATCCGGACGGGCCGTGGTAGTGACCAATTGCACATCCAGTCCCGGCCACTGCGCACAGAAACCCGACAGGCGAGGAATCAGCCACTGAGAGGCAAGCGTGGCCGGGGCATTGACCACCAGTGTCTGGCGATGGCTGAGCCGCTCGATGCCCGCGACGGACTGCGCCACCATGTCCAGCGCACCAGTGATGCCGGGCAGCAGCGCGGCGCCGGGAGGCGTCAATACCAAGTGACGTCCGTTGCGCGCCACCAGGGCCACCCCCAGCCACTCCTCCAGCGCCTTGATCTGGTGGCTCACAGCGCTCTGGGTCACGCTCAGCTCGCGCGCGGCATGGGTCACGCTGAGCAGCCTCCCTGCGGCCTCGAAGGCCCTCAACATGTTCAGCGGGGGGAGCCGACGCGATGCACCGCCCGCCGCTGGCACGGTGGTCAGAACGCCCTTACCGCCATGAATAAAACTCATGATTCGCGAAAATATTGTCGATAGTCAGCCGGTTTGGCGCTTCCTACCATGCGGTCCATGCACAGCAACACGCCGCCCGACTGGTTAGATTTACTCATTATGTCCCGCGCCTGCACAGCACCATTGACGCCGCCGCGCAAGTCGACTTCTCTGCGCTCTTCGGTGGAGCCCGCTGACGCGGCCCCCCGCTGCACTCCCGATGCCGTCCCGCCAGCGCACACCTCCGTCCCGGTGGCATCGCAGCGCGCCGACTGTAAGAAACATTCATGGGGGGCAAGCGCGGCCATTTTTTGGAGTCTCTGCAACGCAAAGACCAAGCCCCGATAAGCTCCTCCGCTTGTCCTGAGCGGTTTTGTTGCTATTAATTTTGATTTTCGACAGATGTGAGCCGCCGCCGGGCTCGCCCCCCCCTCCCGGGCGCCTCAGGGTTTGCGCATGTGCCAGCCCAGGCGGGTGCAGTTAGCCTCGCGCCACCCCGGCACCAAGAGCGCCAGCGGTATGAAGGATGCTGCCGTCACGAAAGACCTGCCAGCGATGGCGCCACCCGCGCTATCGCTGCATTCCATGCCCCACACGGCAACGCACGGCACGTCATCCACCCTGCAACGGACCTACCCGGATACCTGCTCCGCACCCACTTCACCATGTCTGTCAGCGTTTTCGACCTCTTCAAGATCGGTATCGGCCCGTCCAGCTCCCACACCGTCGGCCCCATGATCGCGGCGCGGCAGTTCGCCTGCCAGCTGCAGGCAGGGCCCGGACTTGCCGCAGTGCACGGCGTCACGGTGGAGCTGTTCGGATCACTCTCCGCCACTGGCGTCGGCCACGGTACGGACAAGGCCGTGCTGCTGGGCCTGGCAGGGCACGAGCCGGACAAGATCGACCCCGACCAGATCGAGCCCGCCATTGCCGCGATCCGGGCCGGCAAAACGCTGGCCCTGCTGGGCGAGCGCACCGTGCCGTTCACGGAAAAGGAGCACCTGCTCTTTCGCCGCAAGAGCCTGCCTTTGCATCCCAACGGCTTGTGCTTCCACGCCTACGACGCCGAGGGCACGGAAATCGCGCAGCGCGAGTTCTACTCGGTGGGCGGAGGCTTCGTCATTGATGCCTCCGGTGAACGGGTGCTCAACCAGGCTGCCACCGCCCAGCCCGGCAGCGCCGGCCACCAGCAAGGCCTGCCCCACCCCTTTCACACCGGCGCCGAACTGCTGGCCCAGTGCCGCGCCACCGGCCTCACGCCAGCGCAGGTGATGGCCGCCAATGAAGAGCACTGGCGCAGCGCCGCCGAGGTGCAGCGCCAGCTCATGGCCATCTGGCACACCATGGCGGGCGCCGTGCGGCGCGGCTGTGCCAGCACGGGCCATCTGCCCGGCCCCATGCAGGTGCGCCGCCGCGCGGCCGAGCTGCACCACAAGCTCAGCAGTGCCCCCGAAGCCGCATTGCGCGACCCGCTTTCCATGCTGGACTGGGTCAACCTCTACGCCATGGCGGTCAACGAGGAGAACGCCGCCGGCGGCCGCGTGGTGACTGCTCCCACCAACGGTGCCGCTGGGGTGATTCCGGCCGTGCTGCACTACTACGTGAACTTCCTGCAAGGCAACTGCAAGGCCGACGAGGACGGCATTGCCACCTTTTTGCTCACCGCTGGCGCCATCGGCATCATCTACAAGGAAAACGCCTCGCTCTCCGGCGCCGAGGTCGGCTGCCAGGGCGAAGTGGGCGTGGCTTGCTCCATGGCGGCCGGCGCGCTCGCAGCCGTCATGGGCGGCACGCCCGAGCAGATCGAGAACGCCGCCGAGATCGGCATGGAGCACAACCTGGGCATGACATGCGACCCCGTGGGCGGGCTGGTGCAGATCCCCTGCATCGAACGCAACGCGATGGGCGCCATCAAGGCCATCAACGCCGCCCGCATGGCGCTGCGCGGCGACGGACAGCATGTGGTTTCGCTCGACAAGGTCATCAAGACCATGATGCAAACCGGCGCGGACATGAAGGTGAAGTACAAGGAAACCTCCCGCGGAGGGCTTGCGGTGAATGTTGTGGAATGCTGACAGGGATGTCACAAATGCGACATCACAGCCGATGCCACTGCACAATGCGCGGCGTGCAGATCGCCGCCGTACCCGGTCTCAGCCAGGCATTGCACAGCCCCGCCACTTCACTTGCGTCTTCATGCATTCGTCACGCCTTCTGCGCACCCTGGTATTGACCCTTCCACTGTCCTTTGCCCACCTCAGCGCCTGGTCCCAAGACACCTTGTCGCAGGTGGCCAAGACCGGCGAGTTCCGGCTCGGGCACCGCGAGAAATCCCACCCGTTCTCCTTCAAAGATCCCGCCACCGGCCAGGTGCACGGCTACTCCGTCGACATC
>NZ_JALEGG010000272.1 GCF_022763525.1 Acidovorax sp. | reverse complement strand
GTTGCGTGTGAGCATGGCCGTGGGGCGCAGGTTGGATTCGCCGTTGGAGAACACCGGGAACTCCACCGGAAAGCCGCCCGCCTCGTAGATGCCGCGTTTCACATGCTCGGCAATCTTGCGAAAGTGAGCATTGCACGGGGTCAGCTCGGACCAGGTGTTGCAGATGCCGATCACAGGCCGGCCGTCAAACGCGTGGTCGGGGATGCCCTGGTTCTTCATCCAGCTGCGGTACATGAAGCCGTTCTTGTCGGCCGTGCCGAACCATTCGGCGGAGCGGAGTTTGCGCTTGGGGGTGGTCATGGTGGGGTGCGAGAGAAGGAGGAGAAATGAAGGGTCAACGGGCCTTGCCCGAGCGGCGCGAAAGCAGCCGCTGCAGCAGACAGAAAGCGAACAGCAGCACACCGACGACGATGCGTGTCCACCAGGAGCTGAGCGTGCCGTCGAAGGAAATCAGGGTCTGGATGATTCCGAGCATGAGCACGCCAAACAGCGTGCCCGCCACATAGCCCACGCCACCCGTGAGCAGCGTTCCGCCAATCACCACGGCGGCAATCGCGTCCAGCTCCATGCCCACGGCATGCAGGCCGTAGCCCGACAGCATGTAGAACGTGAACACCACGCCCGCCAGCGCCGAGCAAAAACCCGAGAGCGTGTACACGCCAATGAGCGTGCGGCGCACCGGCAGGCCCATGAGCACGGCCGAGTGCTCGCTGCCGCCCACCGCATACACGCTGCGGCCAAACGGCGTGCAATGCGCCACAAACAGCGCCACCAGCAGCACGGCAATGGCGATGAGCGCGCCCAGCGAGAGTGAGGCGCCTTCCCACAGCGGCAGTCGCCACTGGGCCAGCTCGGAGTAGCCTTCGTGTGTGATGCTGATGGAGTCGATGCTGATCAGGTAGCACAGCCCGCGCGCCAGGAACATGCCCGCCAGCGTGACGATGAAGGGCTGCAGCCGAAAGCGCTCGATGAGGAAACCCATGAACGCGCCAAATGCCGTGCCCATCAGCAGCACCAGCGGGATGGCGACCATCGGGTTCCAGCCCCGGTGTTCCACCAGCGCGGCCAGCACCATGGTGGTCAGCGCCACCACCGATCCCACCGAGAGGTCGATACCGCCCGACAGGATCACGAACGTCATGCCCACCGCCACGATGATGAGGAAGGCGTTGTCGATCAGCAGGTTGAGGAACACCTGGGCCGAGAAGAAGCCGGTGTACAGCACCGAGCCCAGCGTGGCCATGGCTACGAACAGCGAGATGGTGGCTGCCAGCGGCAGGTACTTGGGGTTGAACCGCGCGCGCTCGGCGGTGGCCTGTGCGGCAGGGTGGTGCACGGTGCCGAAGCTTGCGGTCTTGGGAACGGCGCTCATTGCAAGGCTCCCGCGCCAGGACGGCGTGCCAGGGCGCCCACTTGCGCCCGGAAATCGGGCGACTGCAGCAGCATCACGATGAACACCACCACGGCCTTCACCACCAGGTTGATCTCGGGCGGCACGCCCAGGGAGTAGATGGCGTAGGTCAGCGTCTGGATGATGAGTGCGCCAATCACGCTGCCCACCAGGCTGAATCGGCCTCCGGTGAGGGCGGTGCCACCCAGCGTGACGGCCAGGATGGCGTCCAGCTCCAGCAGCTGCCCGGCGTTGTTGCCGTCTGCACTCTTCACGTTGGAGCTGATCAGCAGCCCCGCAATGCCCGCGCACACGCCGCAGAACACATAGGCCGCCACGATAAGCCGCCCCGCCTGCACACCCGCCACCCGCGCCGCCGTGGGGTTGATGCCCACTGCTTGGATGAACAGGCCCAGCGCCGTGCGCGTGATGGCGAGGTACAGCACCACGAAGACTGCGGCCACTACGAACACAGAGAACGGCAGCCCTGCCAGGTACCCACCGCCCATAAAGAAGTAGGGCGTGTAATAGATGGTGATGATCTGCCCGTCGGTGATCAGCTGGGCAATGCCCCGGCCCGCCACCATGAGGATCAGCGTGGCGATGATCGGCTGCATGCCCACCTTGGCGACGAGCACGCCGTTCCACAAGCCGCACAGCAGTGCCACGCCGATGGCGCCCAGGATGGCGACCGGCAGTGGAAACCGGCTCTCGGTGCCCGACACCGAGCCGCCGATCAGCCACGCTGCCACGGCCGCTGCAATGGCCACCGTCGCACCCACCGAAATATCGATGCCGCGTGTGGCAATCACAAGCGTCATGCCCAGCGACACCAGCACCAGCGGTGCGGCGCGGTTCAGGATGTCGATGAGGCTGCCGTACAGGTGCCCGTCGCGCCATTCGATGTGCAGAAAGCTGCTGTTGAACACCGTGTTCACGACGAGCAGCAGTGCCAGCGTGATCAGGGGCCAGGCCAGACGGTGTCGCAGCAACGCCGCCAGAAGGGAAGGGGAACGTTCAAGCATGTTCGGCAGCAATCAGGTCGTAAACGGCGTCTTCGCTGCTGCCCGCAGGCAGCTCACCCACCTTGCGGCGGTCGCGGAGTACCACGATGCGGTGCGCTACCCGCACCACCTCGCTCATTTCGGAAGAGATGAACAGCACGGCCATGCCCGCCTGGGCCAGGCGCAGGATCTGGTCCATGATTTCCTGCTTTGCGGCCACGTCGATGCCGCGCGTGGGTTCGTCCAGGATCAGCAGGCGCGGCTCGATGGCCATCCAGCGCGCGAGGATCGCCTTTTGCTGGTTGCCACCCGAGAGCAGGCCGATGGGCTTGTCCACGGTCTCGGTCTTGATGCCCAGCAGCTTCACATAGCGTTCGGCCAGCGCCGTCTGCTCGGCACGCGAAAGAAATTGGCCCACGCCCATGCGGGCCTGCAGCGCCAGCGCAATGTTCTCGCGCACCGACAGTTCCGCCACGATGCCGTCGGTCTTGCGCTCTTCAGGGCACAGGGCCAGGCCATGACGGATCGCATCCATGGGGTTGGCAAACTTCACTACCTGCCCGTCGATGCGCAGCGCGCCCCGGTCGGGCTGCTCCAGGCCGAACAGCAGACGCGCCAGCTCGGTGCGGCCCGAGCCCAGCAGTCCCGCCAAGCCCACCACCTCGCCCGCACGGATCTGCAGGTCCAGTGGCTGCAGTTGCGTGTCGTGCCCCAGGCCCTCGGTTTGCAGCAGCGTGGTCTGGCGGGTGTCGAACACGGGCGACACCGCTGGCTCGGTCGATGCGGCCGCCAGGTCGCGGCCCAGCATGGCGGCGATCAGCGCCTGTGGCCCCAGGTCTTTGGCCAGCCATTCGCCCACCCAGCTGCCGTTGCGCAGTACGGTGATGCGGTCGGACACGGCATACACCTGGTTCAAAAAGTGCGTCACAAAGACGATGGACAGCCCCTCGCTGCGCAGGCGCCGAAGCACCTCAAAGAGCTTTTGCACCTCGTCGTCGTCCAGGCTGGAGGTGGGCTCATCCAGAATCAGCACGCGCGATTCGATGCTGAGTGCGCGCGCAATCGCCACCAGCTGCTGCACGGCCACGGGGTAGTCCGACAGCAGGCGCGTCACGTCGATCTGCAGACCGATGCGCGCCACCAGATCGCGGGCGCGCTGGTGCAGCGTGGCCCAGTCAATGCGAAAGCCCTGCGCAATGCCGCAGCGCGGGTAGCGGCCCGCAAAGATGTTCTCGGCCACCGAGAGGTTGGGGCAGAGGTTGACCTCCTGGTACACCGTGCTGATGCCCAGGCGCTGCGCGGCCAGCGGCGAGTCGGGCCACACGGCTTCCCCTCCCAGCCGCATCTGGCCGCCGCTGGCCTCCAGCACGCCCGTCAGCACCTTGATCAGCGTGGACTTGCCCGCACCGTTCTGCCCCATCAGCGCATGGATCTCGCCAGGGTAGAGGTTGAGCTGCACATCGCGCAGCACGGTGATACCCGCAAACTGCTTGTGGATGCCCGAGAGCTGCAGCACCGGGGCTGCAGCAGGGGCGTGAGCGGTGGATGCGTCCATGGCAGCCGTCATGCCTTGTTCTTGTTGTAAACGTCCACGAGCACGGCGGCCAGCAGCACCACGCCCTTGATGACCTGCTGGTAGTCGATGCCGATGCCTAGGATGGACATGCCGTTGTTCATCACGCCCATCACAAAGGCGCCAATGACCGCGCCCATCACCTTGCCCACGCCGCCTGAGGCCGATGCGCCGCCGATGAAGCAGGCCGCAATCACGTCCAGCTCAAAACCCAGGCCCGCCTTGGGCGTGGCGGTGTTCAGCCGCGCCGCAAACACCAGCCCGGCCAGGGCCGCCAGCACGCCCATGTTGATGAAGGCGTAGAGCGTAAGCCGCTCGGTCTTGATGCCCGAAAGTTTGGCCGCCTTCTCGTTGCCGCCCATGGCGTAGATGCGGCGGCCAATGGTGGTGCGGCTGGTGACAAAGTCGAACAGCACGATCAGCAGCGCCATCACGATGAGCACGTTGGGCAGGCCCTTGTACGAGGCCAGCAGGTAGCTGAAGTACACCAGCAGCCCGCCAAACACCACCGTGCGTGCGATGAACAGGCCTGCAGGTTCTGTCTGCACGCCATGGCGCAGGCGGTTGGCGCGCTGGCGCAGTCCGCCCACGGCCAGAGCCGCAGCCACCGCAGCGCCCAGCAGCAGCGAGGTCAGGCGCAGCCCCTCCACGCTGAACAGGTCGGGGATGAAGCCCGAGCTGAGCATCTGGAATGCCGAGGGGAACGGCCCCACCGACTGACCCGCCAAAAGCGCCAGCGCCAGGCCCTTGAACACCAGCATGCCCGCCAGCGTGACGATGAACGACGGAATGCGCGAGAAGGCCACAAACCCGCCTTGAATGGCGCCGATGAGGCCGCCACACAGCAGGCACACCAGCGTCGCGGGCACAAAGTGCCAGTTGTATTCGACCATCAGCACCGCGGCCAGCGCGCCGATGAAGCCACACACCGAGCCCACCGACAGGTCGATGTGCCCGGCCACGATGACCAGCAGCATGCCCAGCGCCATGATGACGATGTAGCTGTTCTGCAGCACCAGGTTGGTCAGGTTCAAGGGCTGCATCAGCGTGCCCTCGGTCATGTACTGGAAGAAGCCCATGATGGCCACCAGCGTGATCAACATGCCGTATTCGCGCAGGTTGTGCTGCAGGTGCTGCAGCAGTGGCTTGTCGTGCCGCGCCGCTGCTGTCGGGTTTCCGTCGGCCAGCGTGCTGGCGGGGGGATGGGTGGTCTGGCTCATTTCGGTCATCAGTTCAATGCGTTGTGCGGTTCATCCGGCGCTGAAATGGGGCATGCAGCTACGCGCGGCCGCCGTGCAAGGGCCGCCCCGCCGCACGGGCGGCGTCCCCCTTGGGGGGGATGGCGCGAAGCGCCTCAGAGGGGGCACTCACGATGGCTCGCATGATTCGTTCTTGGGATGCTTCGGCCGTGGGCATCTCGGCCACAAAGCGGCCTTCGTTCATCACATAGATGCGGTCCGTGATGCCCAGCAGCTCGGGCATTTCGGAGGAGATCACGATCACGCATTTGCCCTCGGCCGCCAGCTGGGCGATGAGGGTGTAGATCTCGTACTTGGCGCCCACGTCGATGCCGCGCGTGGGCTCGTCGAGGATGAGCACTTCGGGGCTGGTGAACAGCCATTTGCTCAGCACCACCTTTTGCTGGTTGCCGCCCGACAGGTTCAGCGTCTTCTGGTCCACGCCCGAGCAGCGGATGCGCAGCTTTTCGCGGTAATCCTGTGCCACGCGGTGTTCCTGGCCGCTGTCGATCACGCTGGCGAACGACACGCCCGGCAGGTTCGCCAGCGAGGTGTTGAACTGGATGTCCTCGTTCAGCACCAGGCCGTTGCCCTTGCGGTCTTCGGTCACATAGGCCAGGCCGTGGCGCACGGCCTTCTCCACTGTGCTCACATCGATGGACTTTCCATGCAGCCGCACTTCGCCACTGATGCGCTGGCCCCACGAACGACCGAAGATGCTCATGGCCAGCTCGGTGCGGCCTGCGCCCATCAGGCCCGCAATGCCCACAATCTCGCCGCGCCGCACATTCAGGTCGATGCCCTTGAGGTGCTCGCGGTCGCTGCGCTGCGGATGGTGAGCCCGCCAGTCGCGCACCTCGAAGACGACGTCGCCGATCTGTGGCTGGCGCGGTGGGTAGCGGTCGCTCATCTCGCGGCCGACCATGGCCTGGATCACGCGGTCCTCGCTCACCGGGCCTTCGTGGCAATCCAGGGTCTGCACGGTGCTGCCGTCGCGCAGGACAGTGATGGAATCCGCTACGCGTGAAATTTCGTTGAGCTTGTGCGAAATCAAGATGCAGGTGATGCCCTGGGCCTTGAGTTCCAGCAGCAGGTCCAGCAGGGCCTGGCTGTCGTTCTCGTTGAGGCTGGCGGTGGGTTCGTCCAGGATCAGCAGCCGCACCTTGCGCGACAGGGCCTTGGCGATCTCCACCAGCTGCTGCTTGCCCACGCCCAGCTGGCCCACGGGGGTCTCGGGCGACTCGCGCAGGCCCACCTTGGCGAGCAGCGCCTGAGCTCGGCTGTGCGCGGCCATCCAGTCGATGACGCCGTGGCGTGCTGTTTCGTTGCCGAGAAAAATGTTCTCGGCGATGGACAGCAGGGGCACCAGGGCCAGTTCCTGATGAATGATGATGATGCCCAGGTGCTCGCTGTCACGGATGCCGGAGAACTCGCGTGCTTCCCCGTCAAAAATGATGTCGCCGCTGTAGCTGCCATGCGGGTACACGCCCGAAAGCACTTTCATCAGCGTCGATTTGCCCGCCCCGTTTTCACCCACGATGGCGTGGATCTCCCCGGCCTTGACGCGCAGGTTCACCTGGTTCAGCGCCACCACCCCCGGGAAGGTCTTGCGGATGTTCCGCATCTCAAGAAGCATGGTCTTTCAGTCTGTTGCGGCCCGAAGCCCTGGAGGTCCGTGCCGGTTGCAGGCCATCTGCCTCGCCCCGGTGGCATGTCGGCAGATGGCGATTCACGTGGGGAGAATGCGGCGTGCTACTTGACTTGCGACTCTTTGTAGTAGCCGCTGCCCACCAGCACTGCGTTCCAGTTGGAGGCGTCGACCGACACCGGCTTGAGCAGGTACGACGGCACCACCTTCACGCCGTTGTTGTAGGTCTTGGTATCGTTGATTTCAGGCTGCTTGCCCGACAGCACGGCGTCGACCATGTTGGCGGCCACCTTGGCCAGTTCGCGCGTGTCCTTGAACACGGTGGAAGTCTGCTCGCCCTTCAGGATGGACTTGACCGAGGGGATCTCCGCGTCCTGCCCGCTGACCACGGGGCAGGGCTGCTGCGGCGTGCAGTAGCCCACACCCTTCAACGACGACAGGATGCCGATGGACAAGCCGTCGTACGGTGAGAGCACCGCATGGACTTTTTCCTTGCCGTAGTAGGCCGACAGCAGGTTGTCCATGCGCGCCTGGGCCACGGCGCCGTCCCAGCGCAGGGTACCCACCTTGTTCATGCCGGTCTGCTTGCTGCGCACCACCAGCTTGCCGCTGTCGATGTAGGGCTGCAGCACGCTCATGGCACCGTCATAGAAGAAGAAGGCGTTGTTGTCGTCGGGCGAGCCGCCGAAGAGTTCAATGTTGAAGGGGCCTTTGCCTTGCTTCAAGCCCAGCTTGTCCACGATGGAGTTCGCCTGCAGCACGCCCACCTGGAAGTTGTCGAACGTGGCGTAGTAGTCGACGTTCTTCGAGCCCTTGATGAGGCGGTCGTACGCAATGACCTTCACGCCCTTGTCCGCCGCGTTCTGCAGCGCCTTGGACAGCGTGGTGCCGTCGATCGACGCAATCACCAGCACCTTGGCACCCTTGGTGATCATGTTCTCGATCTGCGCAAGCTGGTTGGGAATGTCATCCTCTGCGTACTGCAGGTCGGTCTTGTAGCCGCGCTCCTTGAGCACCTTGACCATGTTGTCGCCATCAGCAATCCAGCGCGACGAGGATTTGGTGGGCATCGAGATGCCGATGGTGCCCTTGTCCTGGGCCGATGCGAGGGATGTGGCGCCGATGGCTGCGAGCGCCACGCTGGTCAGCACGGCTTTGAAAATTGCACGCTTCATTTGGTTTTGTCTCCTGTTGTTGTGAATGTCCACGCCACTGCGGCGTGTCGAGAGCAGTTTCAGAGCCGTTCGGGCTGAGCCTGTCGAAGCCTCGCGTGGCGCTTCGACAGGCTCAGCGTGAACGAGTGGTGGGGGCTAATTGCCTCCGGAATCAATACTTCCGCTTGGGGAATTCTTGTGCCGCCACCTCCATCGGGAAGATGCCTTCCTCGGTCACGATGCGCTTGGGCACGGCCTTGCCTGCCTTGATGTCCTTGACGGCGCTCATCAGCTGCGGGCCCAGCAGGGGGCTGCACTCCACGCTCACGTTGAGCTTGCCGGCGATCATGGCTTCGAAGGCGCCCTTCACCGCGTCGATGGAGATGATGACGATGTCCTTGGCGGGCTTCATGCCGGCTTCTTCAATGGCCTGGATGGCGCCAATCGCCATGTCGTCGTTGTGCGCGTACAGCACGTTGATCTTCTTGCCCTCGGCCTTCAGGAAGGCTTCCATCACTTCCTTGCCCTTGGCGCGGGTGAAGTCGCCCGTCTGGCTGCGGATGATCTTGAACTTGGGGTCGGCTTTGATGACTTCCTCAAAGCCCTTCTTGCGGTCGATGGCGGGGGCGGAGCCCACGGTGCCTTGCAGCTCGACGATGTTGACCTCGCCCTTGTGGTCCTTCATCTTTTCCACTAGCCAGCGGCCGGCCTTGCGGCCTTCTTCCACAAAGTCCGAGCCCATGAAGGTCACGTACAGCGAGGTGTCTTTGGTGTTCACCGCGCGGTCGGTCAGCACCACGGGGATCTTGGCGGCCTTGGCCTCGCGCAGCACGGGCTCCCAGCCGGACTCCACCACGGGCGAGAACGCGATCACATCCACCTTCTGCGCGATGAAGGAGCGGATGGCCTTGATCTGGTTCTCCTGCTTTTGCTGAGCGTCCGAGAACTTCAGTTCAATGCCGGCCTCCTTGGCGGCGGACTTGATCGACTCGGTGTTGGCGGTGCGCCATTCGCTTTCGGCTCCCACCTGGCTGAAGCCCAGCACGATGGGCTTTTGCGCCCAGGCGGCGCCCGGCAGCAGTGCGGCGACGGGCACGGCGGCCAGGGCGGCAGCGACGGTGCGGCGGTTCATCTTCGTCATCTCTTGTCTCCTGTCTTTAATGGTTGGTTGACGATGGTTGAGGGATGGGAAATTCGCGCAAGAGGGGTCAGGCCAGCATGTAGCCGGTCTTGACGGTGGTGTAGAACTCGGCGGCGTAGCTGCCCTGTTCGCGGGCGCCGTAGCTCGATTCCTTGCGGCCGCCAAAGGGCACATGAAAGTCCACACCCGCCGTGGGCAGGTTCACCATGGTCATGCCCACGGCCGCGTGGCGCTTGAAATGCATGGCGCGCTTGAGCGATGTGGTGCAGATGCCCGCGCACAGGCCAAAGGGCGTGTCGTTGGCCAGGGCCAGCGCGTGGTCGTAGTCGTCGGCGCGCAGCACGCAGGCCACGGGACCAAAGATTTCCTCGCGCGCCACGCGGTGTTCGGGTTGGGCCAGGAAGAGTGCAGGGCTCATGTAGTGGCCGGGGGTGGGGCGCTCCATGCGCTCGCCGCCCCAGACATGCTCCGCCCCCTCGCTCTTCGCAATGTCGATGTAGCTCAGGTTCTGCTCTAGCTGGTTGTCGTCCACCACCGGGCCCATTTCGGTGCCGCGCTCCAGTGCGTGGCCTACCTTCAGGTTCACCAGGCGCTGGCGCAGGCGCGCCACAAAGGCATCGTGCACCTCGGCTTCCACGATGAGGCGGCTGGACGCCGTGCAGCGCTGGCCCGTGGAGAAGTACGAGCCTTGCAGGGCGCAGTCCACCGCCTGGTCCAGGTCGGCGTCGGCCAAGACGATGAGCGGGTTCTTTCCACCCATCTCCAGCTGCACCTTGGCGCGGCGCTGGCTGGCGGCGCGCAGGATGCGGTCGCCTGTGGCGACTGATCCGGTAAAGCTCAAGGCGTTGACCAGCGGGTGGTCCACCAGCGTCTGGCCCACCTCGCGGCCGCTGCCCATGATGAGGTTGAAAGCGCCGGCGGGCAGGCCGCTGCGGCTGATGATTTCAGCCAGCGCCCAGCCACAGGCGGGCACCAGCTCGGCGGGCTTGAAGACCACGGTGTTGCCGTAGGCTAGAGCGGGCGCGATCTTCCAGGCCGGAATGGCAAACGGGAAGTTCCACGGCGCGATGATGCCCACCACCCCCACGGGCTCACGGGTCACATCCACCTGCACGCCCTGGCGCACGGAGGCAAGCAGCTCGCCCGGAATGCGCAGTGCCTCGCCGGCAAAGAACTTGAAGATCTGCCCGCTGCGCGCCACCTCGGCCACGCCTTCGGGCAGGGTCTTGCCTTCTTCACGGGCCAGCAGCGCACCCAGCTCGTCCTTGCGTGCCAGCAGCTCGCTGCCGATCATGTCCAGCACATCGGCCCGGCGCTGGGGCGTGCTCTGGCTCCAGGAGGGCAGGGCATCGGCCGCGGCCCGCACGGCCAGTTCGGTCTGGTTGCGGTCGGCGCGCGCGTACTCGGCCACCACTTCGCGGGTGTCTGACGGGTTGGTGCTCACGCCGGTAGTGGTGCCGATCTCCCAGCGACCGTTGATCAGGTGCCGGGGGTTGAGCTGGTGTTCGCCGAACTTCATGGACGGGGCCTTGGGCGGGGTTGGTTGCAAGTGCGGCGAAGTCTATGGAAGGTTTTGATATCAATCCAATCATTTTTTCGACAAAATAGATATCTGTCTTTGCATTCTGGAAAACCCGTCCCGGCCATCCATCCCTCGACGCTTCTCACCCATGAGCACCTACAACCACTGGTTCATCCGCGCCCGCCTCAAAACGCGCCAGCTACTGCTGCTGGTGGCCCTGGCCGAAGAGGGCAACATCCACCGCGCCGCCCAGGTGCTCAGCATGACCCAGCCGGCCGCTTCCAAGCTGCTCAAGGACTTGGAAGACGTGCTGGAGGTGTCGCTGTTCGAGCGCCTGCCGCGCGGCATGCGGCCTACGTGGTATGGCGAGACCATGATCCGCCACGCCCGCATGGCCCTGGCCAACCTGAACCAGGCGCACGACGAGATCGGCGCGCTCAAGCGCGGGCACTACGGCCAGGTGGGCATCGGCGCCATCACCTCACCCGGCCTGAGCCTGCTGCCCGCAGCCGTGGCGCTGGTCAAGCAGGAGCACCCCAGCCTGCGCATCTCGCTGGACATTGAAACCAGCCCGGTGTTGCTGGAGCGGCTGGAGCAGGGCAAGCTCGACATCGTGGTGGGCCGCCTGTACGAGGAGCATGACAAGGAGAACCTGCGCTACGAGTCGCTGACGGAAGAGCTGGTCTGCGCCATCACGCGTCCGGGGCACCCGCTGTCGAGCATGACGGGTCTGACGCTGCGCGACGTGGTGTCGGCCAACTGGATCGTGCCGCCCGCGGGCAGCGTGCTGCGGCACCGGTTTGACCTGATGTTCCAGCAGGACGGGCTGGCGCCGCCGCTGCACACGGTGGAGACATCGGCCCTGCTGTTCATCACGCGCATGCTGCAGCAGAGCGACATGATTGCGGTGGTGGGCGCCGATGTGGCGCATTACTACGCGGCGCACGGGATCGTGACGGTGCTGCCGCTGGAGATGCCGTGCCATATGGATGCCTTCGGGATCATCACGCGATCGGACAGGCTGTTGTCGCCGGCGGCGAAGGTGATGATGAAGGCGTTGAAGCAGGCGAGTCTGGTGCAGTATGGACGGCGGTTGGAGGCGGGGGATTGAGTCTTGAGTGTTTTTGGGCTCTGGCGCTTATTCAGCAAGCGCTGGCAGCTATTGTTTTTGTAGTGTTGAGCACATTTGCTGCGGGGCGTGCCAAAGCGGGCGGCGCCTCATCCGCGCGCCGTCCTCCGCTTCGGCAAGCTCAGCCCGAATGGGTGGAGCGTTGTCCCGCTTGGGCCGTCATCTCCCCAAGGATGCGCCCTCGAATGCTATAAAAATGGTAGCTATCCGCGCTCAGCAATCAGGCGCCGAGGACAGAAATTGCCTTGGTCAAACCCATCCTGCATCCACCTTGAACTCCTGCGCGGTGCACATTGCCCCGTCATCCGCCGCCAGAAACAGCACCATGCGAGCAATGTCGTGCGGCCGCAGCTTGTCGGGCAAGCACTGGTTGCGCGCAATTTCCTGCTCGCCCTCGGCGTTCAGCCAGAACTTGATCTGGCGCTCCGTCATCACCCAGCCGGGCGACACCGTGTTGATGCGGATCCGGTCCTGCCCCAGCGTCTTTGCCAGGCCGCGGGTAAGGCCGTTCACTGACGACTTGGCAATGGCATAGCAGGGATAGCCCGTGCCTTTGCCTTGCCAGCCTGTGGAGCCCAGGTTGATCACCGAGCCCCCGCCCAACTTGCGCATGCCGGGCACCACCGCCTGGATCGCGAAGAAGGCAGGCCGCTCGTTGATGGCCATGCGTTCGTCGTAGTAGTCGGGCGTCACGGATTCGAGCGTGTGCCGGTCGTCGCTGGCCACGTTGTTCACCAGCACCGCAAAGTCGCTGCCCAGCTCGGCTGCAGCGTCGGCCACGCAGGCTTGCAGCGCGCGCACATCGCGCACGTCGCACACGCGCCACCAGGGGCGGGGCAGTCCGTCCTCGGCCAAACGCTCTGCCAGGGCCTCGCTGGCTTCGCGCGCCACGTCCACAAAGGCCACGCGTGCACCTTGTTCGGCAAACGCAGCCACGATGGCCGCGCCGATGCCGCTGCCGCCCCCCGTCACGAAGACTGCGCGGCCTTGCAGGCTGGGAAAACGGGCCAGGCCCTGCGGGGCGCCTGCCGCGTCAGCCGAGGAAGAAGAGGGAGTAAAAAGCTGTGACATATCAATATTGCAATTAATCAATGGCAAAAAAATTCATTTCAAGCATCAATTGACGTTGATAAGATGCCGCTCGTCAAGTGCCTGGCGGCAGGCCGACGCAAAAAAATGACCGGAGACACGCGTGCGCCCCTTGCTTGAAAACCCGCTCCCCCCGCCAGAGAAGGCAGCCGCGCCTGCTGCAGCGGTTTCGTGGGTCGCACCCGCCGCCGCCAGCGACCTGAGGTGCATCGTGGCCCCCGGCAATGCCCTGGGCGAGGGCGTGCTGTGGTCGGTGCGCGAGCAGGCCGTCTACTGGGTGGACATCCTGCAATGCGAACTGCACCGCTGGCATCCAGTGACCCGCACGCACCAGCGCTGGACGTTGGAGGAAGAGATTTCTGCCATCGCAGAACGGGCCCCTGCGGCGGGCTTCATCATCACGCTGCGCCGGGGCTTTGCACAGTGGGACCCCACCGCTGATGCCGCCCCCCGCTACCTTCACCAGCCCGAGCCCGAGCGTGTGGGCAACCGCTTCAATGACGGCAAGTGCGACGCTCAGGGGCGTTTTTGGGGCGGCAGCATGGACTTCGCCTGCGAGGCACCTTCTGGCGCGCTCTACAGCTACACCGCCAGCGGCGAATGCGTGCGCCACGACGACGGTTTCGCCGTGACCAATGGCCCCACCTGGGCACCTACTGCGCAGGGCCCAGCCATGTTCTTCAACGACACCGTGCAGGGTGCCACCTACCGCTACCGCTGGGACCCGGCCACTGGCACCGTGAGTGACAAGACCCTGTGGATGCGCTGGCCCGCCGCTGACGGCGTGCCCGACGGCATGACCACCGATGCCCAGGGCCGCTTGTGGATTGCCCACTGGGGCGGCGGCTGCGTGACCTGCCATGACGCTGACACTGCCGCCGAGCTGGCCCGGATCGCGCTGCCTGTGAGCCAGGTCACCAACTGCGCTTTCGGTGGTGCAGATCTGCGCACGCTCTACATCACGTCGGCGCGCACCGGCCTGTCGCCTGAACAACTGGCGGCCGAGCCGCTGGCGGGCGCACTGTTTGCCGTGGACCTGAATGCGCCAGGTATGCCGGCCCATCTGTTCTGCGGCTGATCGGCGCGGCTCTGGGCCAGTGGGAACGCGACTGAACCACCGCTGGACACGGGCCTCGTCAATGGCGCGGACCTCCTTGGGCCTCCCGTCACAAGAGCCCGAGCGTTGCGGTTCGCGGCCGTCTTCACAATTCCCTCTCTTCAGAAAGCCAACCCCATGACCACCCAGGACCCCGAAACCCAGGACCCCGAAACCCACCACCCCATCGTCTGGCTGCACCATGCCGGTCAGCACCTGGGGCTGGTCCCTACGCTCGGCGGCAGCGTGGGCGCGTGGCAGATCGACGACCCGCAGGACGCGGCGGCCCGTCTCGACCTCTGGCGGCCATGGGACGGCATCACGTGTGACCTGTACAAGCTGGCTTCCTTTGCCATGGTGCCTTGGTCCAACCGCATCAGCGGCGGAGGGTTTGAGCATGCCGGGCAGTTCCACCCCCTGCGTCCCAACCGAGTCGGCGAGCCGTACCCCATCCATGGCGACGGGTGGCTCCAGCCCTGGCAGATCACCCAGCCTGCCAACGACACGCTGCAGATGTCCCTGCGATCGCAGCACTTCGATGGCAACCCGTACGAATACGAGTGCGTGCAAACCTTCCGCCTCGTGGACGGAGGGCTGGACCAGTCGGTGCAATTGCGTCACCTGGGCGAGCAGCCGTTGCCCTATGGCCTGGGGCTGCACCCCTGGTTTCCGCGTTCGGCCACCACGCGCATCACGGCCCCCGTGCAAGCCGTCTGGCTTTGTGGTGACGACCCGCTGCCCACGGAGCTCACCTCGCAATTTCCCCCGGGATGGGACCTGAACGCTGGCATTTCTGCTCATGGGGATTTGATCGATAACGCCTACACGGGCTGGGGCGGCACGGCGCAAATCGAGTGGCCCGAGCGCGGCCTACGGCTGACGGCCCACATGCCTGACTTTGCGAATGAGGGCGGGGCGGCCCGGCATTACTGCCTGATCTACCGGCCTCCGCACGGCACTGCTTTTTGCTTTGAACCCATCACCCAGCCCATCGACGCTTTCCATCAGCCCGGTCAGCCCGGGCTGCGGACTTTGGCACAGGGGGAAGCCACAGCTCTTCGGGTGCAGTGGCGTTATGAGCGTTTGACGGCCACAACCGCCGCCGGGTGACGCGGAACGCGCACGGCTCGACGTGCCGTCTGGTCAGCCACCGGAAGAGGGCGCTTTGGTGTGCTGGGCGACTTCCCTGTCGCGGCCTAGCTGTTCATCCACCAAGGCTTGCTCGGCGGGGTCGACGGGCTCGACCGGCGCGTCACCTGCGGAGCTTTCGGCTGGTGGCAGCTCCGAGCTGGGCCTGGGTGTGCCGGGTGGGGTTACCGTGCCCGTCCCGGACGGGGTGGCACCGCTCTTTGCTCCTTCAGGCCCAGTGACCTGCCCTTGCGCCGCCAGATGCTCCAGAGGGCTGGGAGCGACGTTGGGTCCATCGGGGATGCTGGCTTGGTGCGCCAGCAGTTTTTCAGACTCGCGCACGACGGCCTGGCTGGCGGCCTGGCCGCTGGGTTCCTGCGTTTCCCGCGCAGTCATGGCTTACTGGCCGTAGGCTTTTTTCAAGCCTTCGGCGTGCTCGTGGTGGGCCTTGAGGGTGGGCAAGGTCTTGGCAGCGAAAGCCTTCACCTCGGCATCGTCAGCATCCTTGCTGGCTTTCTCGAAGAGCTGGATATCTTTCTTGTGATCGTCCACACCCACCTCGTCCACAAACTCCTTGTCGAAGTCCTTGGCCTTGGCGATCTTGTCCAGGCGTTTCTTCTTGTCCGCCGGCACAGCCGTAGGCAGAGTCACACCCTTCGCGCTGGCCAGGGCTTTCAACTCGCCGTTGGCGGCAGTGTGGTCTTTGATGAGCATTTCGCCAAAGGCCTTCACGGTGGGACTGCGCCCCTTTTCCTGCACCAAGGTTCCGGCCGCCACTTCATACAGTCCGCCCGCGGCGGCACGGGTCATGAAGTCCTGGTCTTTTTTGCTCACTTGTGCCTGCGCCGCCATGGCGGCGGCCAGGGCGGCAGTGGCGATCAGCAGTTTTGGGAATGTTTTCATGGTTGTCCTTTTGCGTGAGAGAGTTCACGCGGGTTATTCGTGGCCCAGCCACCATCGGCGCCGCGGCCACGGCGGCTACGCTGCTTCTTTGAACGCTTCGGCATCGCGTACGAGTTCGGTCCCCGGAGACCAGGTCCACGTAGCGGATGCATTTCGGGACGGCGAGCCGGAGGCGTTGACCGTTGTGCGGTACGTCAAGGACGACGCACCTTCCTCCGATTCGTCCACGAACGCGGTATCGCGTTTGCGCAGCTGGGTTTCCTTTTCAACCACGTGCCGCACAAAGCCGCGCTGGCTCTGGAATTCGATGAACCTGGGCAGCAGCCCATCGCCGAGTACCTCGGCGGGGTCGCGGCGCTCCAGGTCTTTGAAGAGCTGCAGCGCCACCTGCAGGTGGCCCAGTTCGTAGTCCAGGAAGCGTTCCCAGATTGCCCGGATGCGAGGGTTGGTTTCCTGCGCCGCGCAACCGGCGTAGTTCCATACTTCGCAGGCCTCGCTGATCAGGAGCTTTTCCAGCGGGGTTTCGTGCGGGTTCAGCATCGAGCCATAGTGGGTGATGTGTTGCGACTCCACCGACGCAATCTCCGCATACAGCTGGCGCGCCAGAGGGTCGGCAAACAAGGGGCCGATGTTCATGTAGTAGTCGTGCGTCTGGTACTCCCCACCCGTGAGCGTCAGTGCGTGCAGTTTGGTGCTCAATGCGGCATCAGGGCCGTAAGGCTGCAGCAGGTCGTGCTCGGGCGCGCGGTGGTGCTCCCATGTAGGCCGCGCAGGCACGATGTCGGTGTAGCCCTGCGTGATGTTGTTGGCATCCTTGCCCTCCAGCCGGTCGAGCAGCGCGCTGTAGCGGTAAAGATGGTCGAAGTCTTCGAGCAGCGCGTAGCGGTATCCCTGGGCCAGGTACGGGTCGGGCTCCAGTTGCGCCACCGACGCGGTCACCTCGATGGCTGTCTGTTCGTAGCCAATCGTCGTCTCCAGCGGAGAATGGTCCGCGCCGATCAGCCAATTGATCGTGGTCGCCTGGTGCTGCTCCACCCGCATGAGCTGGGCCAGCTGCACGCGCGCATCGGCGTTCATGCGCAAGGCCACTTGCTTGGTGCGCAGGGAGTCGAGCTCCAGCCCGTTCATCAGAATCGCCCGAACGCGGGTGAACGCATCGTCGTCGAGCTTGCTGATGGGCTTGCCCACCATGTCTTTCCACGCCACGGTCTGGCGGCCGAGAGGCGTGCCTTTGTCTTGAAGCAGGTTGATGGTCATGCAATGTCTCCTGGGTTATGCGGCCACGGTGGTGGCGGTGCTGCCAGCGGTCACCAGCGCAGTGAGCCAGCCCTTGATCGTGGCCAGGTGTTCCTGCTCCTCGGCCATCGCGTTTTCAAACATTTCCACCATGTCGGTTTTGCCCGCTTCCTGGGCCAGCGCAATCAGCAGTTCCCAGCCAGCGTTGTCTGCCAGCTCGGCAATGAGCATGGCGTTGAGGGACTGCGCCAGCGTCGTGCGAGGGTCGGTCACGACTTGCATGATCCCCATGGATGCCGTCGCGGTGGCATCTGCGCAAGGCGTCTGGGCCGTGGGGTCGCCACCCAGCGAGCGCATGACCTCGCTGAGCATCAGGAAGTGGGCCCGCTCTTCAGTGCGGATCCGCTGCAACGTCGCTCCCACGTCCTCTTCCGCGCCGTCCAGTGGGTTGGGCAGTGCAGGTGCGTTGTCGCTCTCGGCCAGGATCTCGTACTTGAGGATGAGCGCGTCGTACAGGCGGGTTCCCGTGCGCTCGAACGCGATCCGTTCACCGATCTTGTCCATCAGCATTTCCGGGCGCTCGCCCATGAGCTTGTTCAAGCCGCTCTTGAGCATGCCCTGGATGGTCACCGGCGGGGGTACCGAGCCGAGGGCATCTGATTCGATGATGTAGACCCCCCGGTCCGCTTCCGCGAGCGTCGTGTCGATAGGGCCGGGAGGTGCCCAGCGCTCGTTGGCATCAAGCATGGCGCGTACGCCTTCTTCTGCGGTGGCGGCGCCGGTGCGGTTTTCACCAGTGGTGGTGGGTTGCATTGGTACATCCTTTCGTGGGGGAGGGTTCACTGTCGAACCGCGTTTTCGCAAGGTCTGTAGGACTGCAGGCTGGGGGCCGGTAGTAATGCCCCGACCCCACCGCGCCGCTGCCGCCATAGGGCTCCCGTGGGGGGGGCGAAGCTGGTTGTCAGCGCTGCTTGTCGTCCACTTCGCCAATGGCGGCCTGGCCGGTCCGGGAGGACGGCTTGTCAAAGGGCCGGTCTGCCTTGGCACCCACTCGGTGGCCCGCGGCATCCACGGTGTCGGCTGGGCCGATCACCGGCTGCTCGCCACCAGGGCGATTGCCGTAGACGTCCACGGCCTGAGGGTCTTCGTCCTTGAGTCCATATTGGTTGTAGTGGGGTGGGGAGTGTTTCTCGGTCATTGCAAGGCTCCATTGATGTCGGTGGTTGAAGTGACAGCCGCGATCTCCGGGGAGGTTTTCGGGAGAAGGGCGTCAACCACCACAGTTGTCGCCGAGGTGTCTGTGCCGCTGTGTGGGCCCAGCCACGGTGGTGGTGTAGGACGGCGCGTGGGTCGGCAGCCGCGTTGCTTGCGCTTGTCCGCAGCTGCGCGAAATCGTGCACGGGGGCTGCCCCGCGTCCTACGCGCGGTGGTGAATCTGCTGCTACGTTGGATGCTCGAAGCTGCCGAGCAGGCGTCGCACATGCATGCGGCCTGCAGCACGCATCCATCCATTCAAGAGCCCATTGATGACCTCCAGACCTGCTCACGCTCCCGGCCAGCCTTGCAAGCCTTTTGAAGTGGACGACCTCTACCGCCACCTCGCCATTACCGAACTGCAGGGCTCTCCCATCGGGGAGCAGGTTGCGGCGGTGGTGCGCTCCGTCGATCGTGAAAACAACGCCTACCAGTTCAAGCTGTGGCGGTTTGCGCTCAATGGCACGGCGCCCGAACAGATGACCTTCGGCCCCGGCAACGACCAATCTCCCTGCTGGTCTCCAGACGGCAGTCAGCTCGCATTCGTGTCGAACCGGAACGGGCCTGGGGAGATCCATGTACTGGAGATGGACACGGGCGAAGCGCGGGCGATAGGCCAGCTGCCGGGCGCACCGTCTGGCTTGCGCTGGACGCCCGATGGTTTGTCCCTGATCGCTGCTGTGGCGACGCCGGTGAACCCGGACCTGCGGGGCGCGCGCAGCAGCAACCCGCCGGCCCCGCGTGCAGCCGATGCGCCCGAGGTGGCGTGGCGACTGCCTTACAAGTCCGATGGCATCGGCTACCTGCTCGCCCGCGAGATCCATCTCTGCAAGGTGGAGGTGGGAAGTGGTGCGGTCACGCAGCTGACGGACGGGGCATTCGACGTACTGGCCCACGACGTTTCCCCGGATGGCCAGCGCATTGCCTACGTGCGCACGCGCGAGGGCCGCTTCGCCCATGAAGCCGAAATCTGGGCTGGCCCGGCCACCGGCACCGGCACCGCCAACCACCAATGCCTGGTCAACACGCATGCGCATGTCATGTGGCCCGTGTGGTCTCCGTCTGGCCGGTACCTGGCGTTCACCGGATCGGTGCTGGCCGGGGATGCCGAGATGCGCCTTTGGCTATTCGATACCACCACCGGCAACGCCCGCCAGCTGGGGGAGGTGGAAGTGGCCATACCGGCCTCGGTGCACTGGATGGGCGATGACGAAGGCATCGTGTTCGTGCTTGCCCACCGCGGTCGCCATCACATTGCCCGGATGACGCTGGATGGGCAATTGCACATGCTGCTCGAACGCGACCAGCAGCTGGGCGCGTTCGGCTGGACAGGACAGCACTTTGCAATGGCCGTGCACCACCCAAGCCAGCCCAGCGAATTGTTCACGTGCAGCACCGACCAGTGCAGAGACACCTGGCGGAAGGTCAGTGACCTGAACCCGTGGTGGAAGGAACGCACGGCCATTCGCGCCGAGGCGATGACATTCGAGGTGCCGGCTGATGCGCAGGGCGCCACCACGCAGATAGAGGGCTGGCTGATGCGCGCTGAAGGAGCGACTGGCTGCGCGCCCCTGCTCAACGACATCCACGGCGGCCCCGCCGCCTATGCGCAGCTGGATTTCGACTCCGCCGTGTACTGGCAGGTGCTGTGTTCGCAAGGCTGGGCCGTGCTCGCGCTCAACGCGGTGGGGTCGGCCAGCTTCGGTCACGAATTCAGCCACCGTCTCGAGGGCCACTGGGGCGCCCGCGACATGCCGCAGCACCTGGCGGCCATCACCGCGCTGCAGGCCCAGGGTGTGTGCGACAAGCGCCTGGCCATCTGCGGAAAATCCTACGGCGGTTACCTCGCTGCGTGGGCCATCGGCCACACCACAGTCTTCAGGGCCGCCGTGGTGATGGCGCCAGTGGGCAACATCGAAACGCACTACGGTACTTCGGACGGCGGCTACTACGCCGACCCCTTCTATATGGCTACGGCTCCGCGTTTCGACCGCGAGAAGGCCCGCAAGCTTTCGCCCCTGCAATACATCGAGAAGGCGACAACGCCCACGTTGTTCATGCAGGGAAAGGACGACGAGCGCTGCCCAAAATGCCAGTCCGAAGAGCTCTTTGTGAGTTTCATGTGCGCCAGCGAGTCACCGGCCGAACTCGTGCTCTATCCGAACGAGGGCCATGGTTTTCTGGGCCAGGGCGCGCCGGCGTGCCGTGCCGATGCGGCGCGGCGGCTCATTGAATGGGTGTCGCGGCACACGCTGGCGGCTGCGCATGCCCATGCAGGAGCCCATGCGCCTGGGCCGCGCCAAAAGGAGACAGCAGCCGATGAAACCGTCTGACCACAACACCAGCGGCACAGCGGAACACCACCCGCGCCCCACCGAACCCGCGGCATTGGCGCCGCCCGCCGTCGGCATGGCGGCCGATCCCTTGCGGGGCCTGGCCAGCGCCAGCGATTCGGCGGCGACCCCAACGACCGACCGTGCAACGCGTGCTTCGCTCTGGAGCCGCATCAAACGAGCGTTTCAATACGGAAGCCAGGGCGGCGAGGACGGTTAGCCGCCGGTTCTGCGCTGCCGCGGGTGCTGACTACACGCAGTCATTCAAAAGCCCCTTCAGGCCCGCTCAGGCCTTCTTCACCTCGATGTGGTACAGGCCCCATGGGCACTGTCCGAAGCGTTCCTTGACCGGCTTGTCCTTGAAGGCGGGCAACTTGTCGGCGTCGTACACGGCCCACTGCGGTCCGAGGCCACCCAGGGCCATGGGCTGGCCATCGACGTGCGTGGCGACGATCATGCGCCAGGCCTGCACGTCGGCCATGCTGACGGTGACGTTGTAGCCATCCACCGCGCGCAGTACCAGCTGTACGGGACTGCCTTCGGCCACTCCGGCGGCGGCCAGTACGGTGGTGAGCAGGGGCCCTTTGAGCGTATGGGGCTTGCTGTCGTATTCCAGCGTGGGCTGGATGGTGACAGCGGGCATGCGCTGCAGGGCAGCGGCGTCCAGCGCATAGGCGTTGGCAAACTGAATGCCGTGCTTGCCCATCATCTGGTCAATGGCGGGATCAAGCGCGCCGCGGTTGGTCTTGGCAATCGCGCCGCTGATCGTCAGCAGCGCAGGGTCCGCAACGGACTTGGCTTTTGGAGCGGCGTGGCTGCTGCCTGCAGCCGTCCAAAGACCGGCCAGGCCCATGCCGGCGGCGACGAAGTGGCGCTTGTTCATGCTCATGTGGTTTTCTCCTCGTTGGTTGGAAATCAGGGGCGCATGGTACGCGCGGGCGACGCGTTTGCCTCCCGGAAAATGGCAACCGCTGGTTCTGGAGCCCGTTCACGATCTCCCAGGGGCCGCGTTGGAGCGCCATCGTGATGGACGTGGATGCTCCGGATGCGTCGCATGGGCTCGTGCCCATGCAAGCAGCCGGGGCGTCAAAGCTCCGAGTTCATCAGCCCGATTTCGCTCCAACCCTTCGGGCAGTGGTCTTTGCGGGCGGTCTGCGGCGTTGCGGCGTTTGCCAATAGCCGAGCTTTTGGCCGCACACCGCGCCTTGCATGCCAACCCGCAACCCGCCGCGACCCCTGGGAGATCGCGAACGGCTCTAGGGCATGTTCAACCTTGCGTCGCCGGGGTGCACGCATGCTGCGCCTGCAGCCTTGGATCGGCCGCATCACAATCGGCGCCCATGACTTCTTCTTCGACGATGCTGCGGCTGCTCGGCCTGGCGGCCTTCTGCAGCATGGCCTCCATGCGCGTGTGTGACCCGATGCTGGTGGCGCTTTCGGTGGAATACCGGATCAGCACGGGTGACGCCTCGGCGGTGATTGCCGCGTTTGCGGTGGCCTATGGCGTATTGCAGCTGGTCTATGGCCCTTTGGGCGACCGCGTGGGTAAGGTCCGCGTGATCATGGGCGCCACGGCGGCCTGTGCGGTGTTCAGCGCTATCACGGCGCTGGCGCCGAGTTTTACGGTGCTGGTGGCGGCTCGTGCGGCCATGGGGGCAGCGGCAGCCGGGATCATTCCGTTGGCGATGGCCTGGGTCGGGGATGAGGTGGCCTACGAGCAGCGGCAGGAGACCCTGGCACGCCTGATGGTGGCCACGGTGACCGGGATGATGGCGGGCCAGTGGTTTGGCGGCTTTGCCACCGAAACGCTGGGCTGGCGTGCGGCGCTGGGTGTGCTGGCCGTGCTGTTCTTCACGGCGGCCACGCTGCTGCTGCGCCATGCGCGTGCCAGTGGGGCGCTGCGCCCTGTGGTTGTGCCGGGCGCACCGGCGTTTTCGCTGCCCAACTACCTGGCGGGCACCCTGGCGCTGCTGCGCATTGCGCGCGTGCGCTGGGTGCTGACGGTGGTGGCGATTGAAGGTGCACTCGCGTTTGGCACGTTGGCTTTTGTGCCTGCGCGCATGGTCGATGGGTTTGGCCTGTCGGCCTCGGCCGCGGGCGGCGTGATGGTGCTGTATGGCGTGGGCGGGCTGATCTACAGCCTATTTGCGCGGCGCTGGCTGGCGGCGCTGGGAGAGCGGGGGCTGGCCGTGCTGGGCGCCAGTTTTGTTGCCATCGGCCTGCTGTCGCTGGCCTGGGCGCCTGCGGTGGGCTGGGCCATGCTGGGCTGCTTCTTGGCGGGCATCGGCTTTTACATGCTGCACAACACGCTGCAGGTGCAGGCCACGCAGATGGTGCCCGAGGCGCGGGGCACGGCGGTCACGTTGTTTGCGTGCCTGCTGTTCCTGGGGCAGTCCACGGGTGTGCTGCTGGTGGCCTTCAGCGTGGACCGGGGCTGGCTGCCTCCCGTGTTCACGGCGGCGGCAGTCGGTATTTTTGCGCTGGGGCTGCTGGTCTCGCGCCGGGTCCAGGCGCGCGGGGCGGTGGCAGGCGCGTGACCACCCCGTCAGTGGTTGTCAGCCCCGCGCCTCGTACCAGCCCTTGCTGCGGTTGACCACGGCCACCACCGCCAGCATCACGGGCACCTCGATCAGCACGCCCACCACCGTGGCCAGTGCCGCGCCGGAGTGAAAGCCGAAGAGGCTGATCGCCGTGGCCACGGCCAGCTCGAAGAAGTTGGACGCGCCGATCAGCGCCGAGGGGCAGGCGATGTTGTGCTTTTCGCCCACGGCGCGGTTCAGGCCATAGGCCAGGGCGGAGTTGAACAGCACTTGGATGAGAATGGGCACGGCCAGCAGGGCGATCACCAGCGGCTGCTGCAGGATGGCCTCGCCCTGGAAGGCGAACAGCAGCACCAGCGTGGCCAGCAGCGCGGCGATGGACCACGGCCCGCTGCGCGCCACGGCGGCGTCAAACGCGGCCTGGCCCTTGCGCAGCAGGCGCTTGCGCAGCCATTGCGCGATCACCACGGGGATCAGGATGTAGAGCACCACCGAGGTGAGCAGCGTGTCCCACGGCACGGTGATGGCGGACAGGCCGAGCAAGAAGGCCACCAGCGGCGCAAACGCCACGATCATGATGCTGTCGTTCAGCGCCACCTGCGAAAGCGTGAACAGCGGGTCGCCGCCGGTGAGGCGGCTCCACACAAACACCATGGCCGTGCAGGGCGCTGCGGCCAGCAGGATGAGCCCGGCGATGTAGCTGTCGATCTGCTCGGCAGGCAGGTACGGCGCAAACCAGTGGCGGATGAACAGCCAGCCCAGCAGCGCCATCGAAAACGGCTTGACCAGCCAGTTGACGAACAACGTCACGCCAATGCCGCGCACATGCTGGCGCACCTCGGCCAGCGCACCAAAGTCCACCTTCAGCAGCATGGGGATGATCATCACCCAGATGAGCAGGCCCACGGGCAGGTTGACGCGCGCCACCTCCAGCGCGCCCACGGCGCGGGCCGCGCCGGGCAGCCACTGGCCCAGCGCAATGCCCACCACGATGCACAGCAGCACCCAGACGGTGAGGTAGCGCTCGAACACCGCCATGCCAGCGGCCGGGGAGGGGGGCAACGCGCTGGCAGCAGC
>NZ_JALEGG010000271.1 GCF_022763525.1 Acidovorax sp. | reverse complement strand
TACGTGAACGGCCGCCAGATCGACAGCGGCGACTGCAGCGGCCCCAAGAGCGCCCGCAACGTGCTGCTGCACCCCGAGGTCGACGCGGCCGTGTTCGAGACCGCGCGCGGCGGCATCCTGCGCGAGGGTCTGGGCTTTGACCGCTGCCAGGTGGCCGTGGTCACCAACATCGGTGCGGGCGACCACCTGGGCCTGAACTACATCACCACGGTGGAAGACCTGGCCGTCTTGAAGCGCGTGATCGTGCAGAACGTGGCGACCACGGGCTATGGCGTGCTCAATGCGGCCGACCCCATCGTGGCCGCCATGGCGCCTGCCTGCCCCGGCAAGATCATCTTCTTTGCGCTGGACCGCCACCACCCCGTGATGGCCACGCACCGCGCCCAGGGCCACCGCACCGTGTATGTGGACGGCGACTCCATCGTCGCCTCCGAAGGCTCCTGGCGCGAGACCATTCACCTGCGCGACGTGCCCATCACACGCAACGGCAAGATCGGCTTCCAGGTCGAGAACGTGATGGCTGCCGTGGCTGCCGCATGGGGCGTGGGCATGCCCTGGCAGACCATCCGCCGCGGCCTGTCGGGCTTCGTGAACGACAGCGACAACGCGCCCGGCCGCTTCAACATCATGGATTACCGCGGCGCCACCGTGATCGCCGACTACGGCCACAACCCGGACGCCATGCGCGCCCTGGTGCAGGCCGTCGACGCCCTGCCTGCCAAGCGCCGCAGCGTGGTCATCAGCGGCGCGGGCGACCGCCGCGACGAAGACATCCGCGACCAGACCGTGATCCTGGGCGCCGCGTTTGACGACGTGATCCTTTACCAGGACGCCGCCCAGCGCGGCCGCGCCGATGGCGAGGTGATGGCCCTGCTGCGCGAAGGCCTGGCCGGCGCATCGCGCACCACCCACGTCGAAGAAATCCGTGGCGAATTCATTGCCATCGACACCGCCCTGGCCCGCCTGCAGCCCGGCGACCTGTGCCTGGTGCTGGTGGACCAGGTCGAAGAGGCCCTGGCCCATCTGGCCCAGCGCTGCGCCGAAGCCCCGGCGCCCGGAACGCCGGCATGACCGCGCGCAAGACCGCGTGCGGCAGCGCGCTCCTGGCGCTGGCGCTCATGGGTGCTGCGGTACCCGCACAGGCAGCGGCCGGCGAGAAGATCGGGACCGTGGACACCGCCTTCCAATGGATAGGCCGTGACCATGACATCCTGGTGGAAGCCTATGACGATCCGGCCGTGCCGGGCGTGACCTGCTACGTTTCGCGCGCCCGCACGGGCGGCATCAAGGGCACGCTGGGCCTGGCCGAAGACCGCGCCGAGGCCTCGATCGCCTGCCGCCAGGTCGGCCCCATCAGCTTTCCCGAGCCGCTCAAGAAGCAGGAAGAAGTGTTCAGCGAACGCATGTCCATCCTGTTCAAACGCCTGCGCATCGTGCGCATGGTGGACCCGGCCCGCAACACGCTGGTCTACCTGACCTACTCTGAAAAGCTCATCGACGGCTCGCCGCAAAACAGCGTGACGGCCGTGCCGGTGGACCGGTCGACGCCCATCCCGCTGCGCAAGTAGAGGCGCCGAAGGTACGCAGTTCACGCCGAAAGCAAAGAAAGGGGCCTTGGCCCCTTTTTCTTTTAATGAATGAAATCACCCCCTGGCGCTTTTCCAACAAGCGCAGGCAGCTATCCAAACAATAGCATCAGGCTTGGCCTGCAATCTGCCGCAGCGCCTGCTCAAACACCTCCACCGGCTGCCCGCCCTGGATCAGATGCCGGTCGTTCACGATGATCGCTGGCACCGAGTGGATGCCGTGCTCCAGATAGAACTGCTCGCGCTCGCGCACCTCATCAGCGTAGCGGCCCGATGCCAGCACCTCCCGGGCCTCGGCCCCATCCAGGCCCACCTCGCCAGCCACACGCACCAGCACCTCGTGGTCGCCCGGGCTTTGGCCGTCGGTGAAATACGCCTTGAACAGCGCCTTCTTCAGCGCGGGCTGCAGGCCCTCTTCTTCGGCCCAGTGCAGCAGCCGGTGCGCATCAAAGGTGTTGTAGATGCGGCTGCGCTTGTCCAGGTTGAAGGTGAAACCCAGCGCCGCTCCGCGTGCGGCGATGGCCTCGCGGTTCTTCTGGCTCTGCTCGGGCGTGGCGCCGTACTTTTCGTGCAGGTGCTCGCCAATGTCCTGTCCTTCGGGCGACATCTGCGGGTTCAGCTCAAAGGGCTGAAAGTGCAGGTCCAGCGCCACCTCGCCGTGCAAGCGATCTGCGGCCTGCTCCAGCGCCTTGAGGCCGATGATGCACCAGGGGCAGGAGACATCGGAGACGAAATCGATCTTGAGGGTTTTGGTGGTCATCGCAGGACGGGGCAAGGTGCCGGGGTAGGTCAAACAGCCCTGCATGGTAGGGCTGCGCGCTGACTTTTGCAGCGAAGGTGATTTGCCTCGCCCCTGTGTTCCGGAAGCACGCCGTTACGATTTGCCCGCAATCCCCCACGCGCAGTGGCGTTGAAAGACAGCCGCCCCGCGCGCATCTGAGAATTGATGCTCCCGCTCCCCGGCGCACGCACGGGGCACGCACGGGGCACGCATTCTCTTCCTCCTCACCCGCCACCCACTGCACACCCATGACCCTCGATCAGCAAAAAGCCATTCTCACCATCGCCCTGCTCGCCGCTTTTGCCGATGGCAACAAGGACGACGCCGAGCGCGAGGAAATCCGCCGTATCGCGCAGTCTCTGGCAGGCGACACCGGCATGGCCGACCTCCCCCGCATCTACCAGGACGTGCTGCTGAAGCGAACGAACGTGCAGGCCGCCGCTGCGGCCCTCCATGAAGCGGACCACCGCCAGCTGGCCTACGAAATGGCGGTTTGCGTGTGCGATGTTGATGGGCGCCAGTCACCGGCGGAAGCGCAATTCCTGGCGACGCTGAAGGCCGCCTTGCAGTTGGGCTCGCAGCAGACCCAAGCCTTTGACGAGGCCGCAGATACATTCGTCGAGGTGGCGGAGAAAGCCCCGCCCTCTGCCACACCCTGGGGCACGGCTGGCGCGGCGGCGTACACCAGCGCAGCCCAGGCCGCCGCAAACCCCAGCCCGTCGGCGACGCAGCCGGCTTCCCAACGC
>NZ_JALEGG010000034.1 GCF_022763525.1 Acidovorax sp. | reverse complement strand
GGGTTCATAAATCAATCCATCAGCGGCGCAGGGGCAGGGTCAGCAAGCCTGCTCAGGGTATACGCGAACGCATGCACTATGGTGCTTGACTTGAAGTCAAGTGCCTTTTAAGGTGGTTGACACGCAACATACTGCACATCCCACGGGCAGCGCAAGCGCAGTGCGGGATATGGAATTGAACCATGCCCTTCGCCCTTTGCCCTCTTTCCAAGGCTTGAAAGGACTGCATGACGAGCACCACGTCCGAACCCGCCGCCGCGGCTGCGCTGCCCAGCCCTTTCAATTTTGCGGGCCACCTGTTCGCACTCAACCGTGCCCGCGCTGCGCGCATCGCCTACCTCGACGACCGGGGCGCCCTGAGCTACGGTGCGTTGGAGGACCGGTCCCGCCGCTTGGCCGGCGCCCTGCTGGCCGCCGGACTGCGCCGGGAGGAGCGGGTGCTGCTGTTGATGCTGGATACCAACGACTGGCCCGTGGCCTTCCTCGGCTGCCTGTACGCGGGCGTGCAGCCGGTGGCGGTGAACACCCTGCTCACGGCCGAGGACTACGCATACATGCTGGCCCACAGCCGCGCCCAGGCCGTGCTGGTGTCGGGTGGGTTGCTGCCCGTGCTGCAGGCGGCGCAGTCCCTGGGTCCCAACGAGGTGCGCCACGTCTGGGTGTCCGACCCGGCTGGGCCGCTGGCCTCCGGCCACATGGAATGGGAAGCCGCGCTGGCCGCCGCACCCGCGTTGGCGGCCCCCGCGTCCACCACGCCCGATGGGCCGGGCTTCTGGCTGTACTCCTCGGGCTCCACCGGCCGGCCCAAGGGCACGGTGCACACGCACGGCAACCTGTGGTGGACGGCCGAGCTGTATGGCAAGCAGGTGCTGGGGCTCACCGAAGACGACGTGTGCTTTTCCGCCGCCAAGCTGTACTTTGCCTACGGCCTGGGCAATGCGCTGAGCTTTCCGCTGTCGGTGGGGGCCACCGTGGTGCTGATGGCCGAGCGCCCCACGCCCGACGCCGTGTTCCGCCGCTGGCGCACGCACCGGCCTACCGTCTTCTTTGGCGCACCCACGGGCTATGCCGGCATGCTGGCCTCGCCCCAGCTGCCTGCGCGGGCCGAGGTGGCGCTGCGCATGTGCTCGTCGGCCGGCGAGGCCCTGCCTGCCGAGGTTGCCCAGCGCTTTGAGGCGCACTTTGGCTGCGAGGTCATCGACGGCATCGGCTCCACCGAAATGCTGCACATCTTCCTGTCCAACCGGCCGGGCCAAGTACGCTACGGCAGCACGGGCCAGCCGGTGCCAGGGTATGGCATTGAACTGCGTGGCGAGGACGGGCGGCCTGTGGCCGACGGCGAGATCGGCGACCTGTACATCCGAGGCCCCAGCGCCGCCCTGCTGTACTGGGACAACCGCGAGAAGACGCGCGACACCTTCCAGGGCGCCTGGACCAAGAGCGGCGACAAGTACGTGCGCGATGCCGAGGGCTACTACACCTATGCGGGCCGCAGCGACGACATGCTCAAGGTGAGCGGCATCTACGTCTCGCCCTTCGAGGTCGAGGCCACGCTGATGCAGCACCCCGCCGTGCTCGAGGCCGCCGTGATCGGCCAGCAAGACGCCGAGGGGTTGACCAAGACCAAAGCCTTCGTGGTGCTCAAGGACGGACAGGCTGCCACCCCTGAAGAACTGCAGGCCTTCGTGAAGGAGCGCCTGGCGCCCTTCAAGTACCCGCGTTTCGTGGAGTTCCTGCGCGAGCTGCCCAAGACCGCCACGGGCAAGATCCAGCGATATCGGCTGCGCGAGCGGGAGGCGCAGGCGTGAGCGGCGCGCCTGGCAGCGCGTTGGTGGATGTGCCGTGGCGGGGGCGCCAGGTGCGGCTGGAATACCAGTGGATCGAGCCACCGCGCGATGGGGCGCCCCTGGTGGTGTTCCTGCACGAAGGCCTGGGCTCGCTGGCGATGTGGAAGGATTTTCCGCGCCAGCTGTGCGCCGCAGGCGGTTTTCGGGGCCTGGTCTTTTCGCGGCCGGGCTACGGCCGCTCCACCCCCCGGGCGCCGCAGGAGGCGTGGGGCGTGGACTTCCTGCACCGGCAGGCGCTGGAGGTGTTGCCCGCGTTCCTTGACGCCGTGGGCGTTCGCACGCCGGTCTGGTTGTTCGGGCACAGCGATGGGGCCTCCATTGCGCTGCTGCATGCGGCGGCATGTGCGCCCCGCGTGTGCGGGTTGGTGCTGCTGGCCCCGCACATCTTTGTCGAAGACATCACTGTGCAGAACATCGAGAAGGCGCGGCAGGCCTACCTGAGCAGCGATCTGCCCGACCGGCTGGCCCGCTATCACGATGATCCGGATTCGGCTTTCTGGGGCTGGAACCGCATCTGGCTTGACCCTGCCTTTCGCGCCTGGAACATCAAGGCTGAACTGGCGTCGGTGCGCGCGCCGGTGCTGGCGGTGCAGGGACTGGAGGACGAGTACGGCACGCTGGCACAGATCCATGGCATAGCCGCGCAGGTGCCGGGAACGCAGATCCTGGAGCTGGCCGGCTGTGGCCACTCGCCCCATCGCGACCGGCCCGAGGACGTGGTGCGCGCGACCGTGGCATTTGTGCTGGCTGCCACAAGTTCTTAAAGAAGCGGCCAACAAAGCTTTTCAGGCGTCGCCGCTGCGTCTTGTCGTACGGCTCGTACGCTCGCGGCGCAGCGCCCGGCCAGAACGCTCCGCTGAGTTTTGTTGGCCGCTCTTGGAACCTGATTTTTCAGGTTCGCGGGCATGCCAGGCCGGGCGTTCTCACTCCACCTTGCGGCGCAGCGCCGCGAGATCCGTGACGGTGATGCCGCCGTACTCGATCTGCAGCAGGCCCTGCGCCTGCAGTGCCTTCAGCGCCGCGTTGCAGCGTTGGCGCGAGACGCCGGACAGGTTGGCAATCTCTTCCTGCGAGACCTGCAGATGCGGATCGGTACCGGGGTGCAGCCAGGGGTGGAAAAGCCCGGCCAGTGCGCGGGCCACCTGGCTGTCGGTGTCCAGCAGATGGTGCGCGGTGAAGTTGCCCAGAAACCAGTGCATGCGCTCGTTGATCTGGCGCAACAGGTAGTGGTCGAATGCGCGCTGGGTGGCGTGCAGCCATTCAAAGGTTTCGAGCGGCAGCAGCGCGACGCGGCTGGGGCGCAGCGCGATGATGTCGGCGGTGCGGGGCGCCCCGCGCAGTAGCGTGCCCTCGCCGAACCAGCTGCCCGCAGACAGTCCACCCAGGGTCACCGACCGGCCGTTGTCTGAAGTCACCGTCCACTTGAGTAGGCCCTCGATGGCGCCGTACCAGTGCTGCGGAACATCCCCCCGGCGGCACAGGGCGCTTCCCTGGGCCACCTCGACCTCGCGCAGGTCGTCCATCACGCGTTGCTGCGCGGACTCGTCGAGCAAGGGGAACCAGGCTGAGTTATTCAGCAGATCTGCTGCTGAGGGCGGAGCCGTTTTGACCAGCATGTCGGGGCTTTCCGAAGTGTCGGTGAGCGTGCCTCCACGTATACCCTGAGGGCAAATGTCGTCGCGATGACTGAGTATGGAGGCGCCCAAAAAAATAATGGGCGCCATAGCATTTTCCGTCAATCCTTGCCATGACTCGACGCAATTCGTTGGCCAGCGCAACCCCCGCTCGCGGTCTTGCCCAGCCGGGTTTGCGCAGTGCGGCGCAGTTTTGTGCCCCGCTCCTGCAACCGCTGAACGCGTCGCCCACCACCTAGTTGAAGATGAAGAGGAGTAGAGCAATGCACACCACACGCCGCCAATTCACGGGCCACATGGGAAGCGCAGCCGCCCTTGGGATGCTTGCGCCCTGGAGCGCACTGGCCCAGACGCTTGACCAGGTCAAGATCTTCTATGGGTTTCCTGCCGGCAGCGCTGGCGACAGCGTGGCCCGCCGGGTGGGTGAAAAGTTGGCAGGTTCACCCTACACCCGCAATGCAGCCGTGGTCGAGAACAAGCCGGGTGCCGGAGGTCGGATCGCGCTGGAGGTGCTCAAGGGTGCGCCAGCCGACGGCAGCGTGCTCACGCTCTCCCCGTTTTCGTGCACCTCCATCTACCCGCACATCTACAGCAAGCTCAGCTACGACCCGGTGAAGGACTTCGTGCCCGTGTCCATCGCGGCGGTCATGCACCACGGGCTGGCCGTGGGCCCGGTGGTTCCCGCCTCGGTCAAGAATGTGAAGGACTTCCTGGCCTGGGCCAAGGCCAACCCGGGGCAGGCCAACTACGGCTCGCCTGCAGCAGGCTCCACGCCCCATTTCATCGGCGCTCTGCTGGGCCTGAACCACGGCGTGGAGCTCAAGCACGTGCCCTACCGTGGCTCCATCCCGGGCGTGACGGACGTGGTGGGCGGGCAGATCGCTTCCATGGTCACTCCGAGTGGTGACTTCATCCCCAACCACAAGGCGGGCAAGCTGCGGCTGATCGCGACCTCCGGGCAAGCGCGTTCACCGTTCTCGCCCGACGTGGCGACCTTTGCGGAACAGGGCTTTCCAGAGCTGACCACGGAGGAGTGGTTTGGCTTCTATGCGCCCGCCAAGACCCCGGCCAGT
>NZ_JALEGG010000270.1 GCF_022763525.1 Acidovorax sp. | reverse complement strand
GCGGCGTGCCCAACGTGGGCAAGTCCACGCTGATCAACACCCTCTCCAACAAGCGCCAGGCCAAGACGGGCGACGAGGCCGGCATCACCAAGCTGGAGCAGCGCATCACGCTGGCCGACGACTTCTACCTCTGGGACACGCCCGGCATGCTATGGCCGCGCATCATCGTCCCCGAAAGCGGCTACAACCTGGCCGCCAGCGGTGCCGTGGGCCGCAATGCGTACGACGAAGAGCTGGTGGCGCTGGAGCTGCTGCGCCGCCTGCAGGCGCACTATGCGCCGCTGCTGGAGGCACGTTACAGGCTGGGCCTGCCGCCCGGGGCCATGGCGCAAATGCAGGACGACGAACTGCTGGAGGCCATTGGCCGCAAGCGCGGCGCCATGCAGGGCGGCGGCAAGGTGAATCTGCAAAAGGCGGCCGAGATCGTGATCACTGACTTCCGCACCGCGATCCTGGGCCGCATCACGCTGGAGACGCCGCAAGAGTTCGAGGCATGGCGCGCCGCCGGTTTGGCCGAAGACGCCAGGCGGCAGGCCAAGAAGGACGCACGCGCCAAGGACAAGGGCAAGGGGTCCGGGCGGCGCGAAGATGGCGGCAGCACGCAGACCGAGATGAACTGAGGCCGCGCTGAACCAGCCCTCCGCGATGGTGCATCGTTGATGGGTGCTGCCCCTGGGCGTGGCGAGGGTGCACTGGGGTGTGGCGGTGGCTGCACACCCTGTGCCGCCGCGAGGCCCATGGGCAAGAAATATCGCGTTACCATCCAGACCGGCTGTTACCGCCCCCTGCCCATGCCCGTCAACGCCTCCCCCTGGCTCCCTGAACGCGACGACGCCACCACCGAGCAGCTGGTTCGGGCGGGGGCGTGGGCCGTCATGGCCATCAGCAGCCTGATCGTGGTCCTGCTCGTGTTCCTGGAGAGGCCCTTGCCGTGGACACACCTGGCGCTCAACACTGGCGCCCTCGCCATGGGCGCCGCCGCCGTGTTGCTGGGCCGGCAGCGGCGCTGGCACCAGGCGGCGCAGGTACTCATCTGGGGCGTGTGGACCGTGTGCGCCCTGGTGTCTGCCAACAATGGCGGGCTGCGCGGGCCCACGCTTCTGAACTTTCCGGTGCTCATCGTGTTTGCCGGCTGGCTGCTGGGTGCACGGCCCACGTTGGCACTGGCCGGGGCCACGGCCGCGCTGTTCGTGTTCCTTGGATGGGCGGGGGCGCGGGGCTGGCTGCCGCCAGTGCGCATCGGCAATCCAATGACCCAGATGGCCTACCTGGGGGGCGTGCTGGTGGTCACGCTGTTGGCCACATTGCTGTCACGCCGCAGCTACCTGCGCCGCGTGCAGGAGGCCCTGCACACCGCCGCCCACCTGGCCAGCACCGATGCCGAGCTGCGCAAGCTCCAGCGCGCGGTGGAGCAAAGCCCCGAGAGCATCGTGATCACCGATCTCGAAGGGCGAGTGGAATACGTGAACGCGGCCTTCCTCGCCCGCACGGGCCATGACCGCGAGGAGGTGCTGGGCCGGCTGTCGCAGGACGTGTCCAGCAACGGCCTGGCTCCCGCGCAGTGGCAGGGCTTGCGGGACACGCTGGGCCGCGGCGAGAGCTGGGCCGGCGAGCAGCTCAATCGCCGCAAGGACGGCACCGAGATTGCCGAGGCCGTCGTGGTGGCACCGATCCGCCAACCCGACGGACGCATCACGCACTACGCCGAACTCAAGCAGGACATCACCGAGCGCAAGCGCGCGGCGCAGGAGATCCACCGCCTGGCCCACTTTGACAGCCTCACCAGCCTGCCCAACCGGTTCACCCTGATGGAGCGCCTGGCAGCACTGCAGGGCCGTGCAGGCCGCCCGCCCTCCACCCAGCATGCGTTGCTGCTGCTGGACCTGGATCGCTTCACCACCTTCAACGATGCCCGTGGCAGCGAGATGGGGGACCGGCTGCTGTGCGCCGTGGCGCTGCGCTTGTCAGAAATCCTGCCGCCCCAGGGGCTGCTGGTGCGCGTGGCAGGCGATGAGTTTGCCGTGGTGCTGCATGGTCTCGGTGCCGACGCCGCGCTGGCCGGCCGCCATGCCCTGGCTTTTGCCGAAAAGCTGCAGGCAGCGCTGCTGCAGCCGCTGCACCTGGACAACGATGCGGAGGAACTGCAGTTGGGCGCCAGCGTGGGCATCACGCTCTACCCTCAGAGTGCCAGCGATGTCGCGCACGACGCCGTGCGCCGCGCCGGCACCGCGTTGCACCGGGCCAAGCAGGCGGGCGGCGGACGGGCCGCCTTCTTTGAACAAGGCATGGGCGAGGCGGCCGAGCAGCGCTTTCGCGTCGAACGTGAGCTGCGCCACGCCATCAATGCAGGCGAACTGCGCCTGTTCCTGCAGTCGCAGGTCAACGTGGCGGGGCAGCTCACGGGTGCTGAAGTGCTGGTGCGCTGGCAGCACCCGCGCGATGGCCTCGTGGGGCCGGGGGCCTTCATCCCCGTGGCGGAGGAGTCGGATCTCATTGTGGCCCTGGGTGCGTGGGTGCTGGCCCATGCGTGCGCACTGCTGGCCCAGCCGATATTCCACGAGCGGCAATGGCGCCTGTCTGTCAACCTGAGCGCGCGGCAGTTCCGCCAGCCGGGTTTCGTGCAGCAGCTTCGCGCCATGCTGATCGCGACGGGCGCCAATCCGCGGCTGCTGACGCTGGAAGTCACCGAGGGCCTGGTGATCGATGACTTCGATGACGCCGTCGCCAAGATGGCCGAGCTCGCGGCGTTCGGCGTGGACATGTCGCTGGACGACTTTGGCACCGGGTACTCGTCGCTGGCCTACCTCAAGCGCCTGCCGATCCAGGAAATCAAGATCGACCGCTCGTTCGTGCGCGACGCGCCTACCAATGCCGACGATGGCGTGCTGGTGGAGGGCATCTTGTCGGTGGCCTCGCACTTCGGCTTGCGTGTGGTGGCCGAGGGGGTGGAGACGCAGGAGCAAGCCAGCTTCCTGCGCCAGCGTGCGCCCGGCATCGTGTACCAGGGCTATCTGTTTGGCAGGCCCGAGCCCGAGGCTGATTGGCTGGCGCGCGCCGCGCAAGCGCGGTCCAGCGCCGAGTGAAGACCGCTTCTGGCTTCAATGAAAAATAGCCTCCAGCGCTTGTTTGATGAGCGCTGAAGGCTATTGTTTTTATAGCATTTGATGCCCTGTGCCCGTGTGCGGACCTATTTGTTCTTGTCCTTGCCGCGCGGGATGATGGCGGTTACGGGTGGCATGGGCCGGTCCGAAACGCTGCCCTCCCGGGGAACCGAGGTGTCCTTCTTGGGCTTCTTCGCCATCTTGTTGCTGCGCTGTTCGCCTTTGGCCATGGGGCCCTCCTGTAAAGGTCTCGGGATGGGACCGTGGCGGGATGGTACGTCACAAAGCCCGCACTCTGGCGGCCAGCACCGCGGCGTGCCGCGAGTTTCCCGCCGGCCCTGGAAGCAGCTGCACGCACCGTTCAGGCCGTCACCATCGCTGTGGCCTCGATTTCGACCAGCATGCCGTCGAGCGCCAGCCGGGGCACCGGAATCAGCGTGCAGGCCGGAGCCGCCCCGTCAGGCCACAGGCTGCGCACGGTTTGGCTGAGCAGGGCCAGGCGTTGTTCGGTGTGGTCCACCACCAGCACCGTGAGCTTGGCCACGTCGTGCACGCTGGCACCGGCGCTTGCCAGTGCGATGCGCAGATTGGTGAACGCCTGGCGCAACTGCTCGCCGAAGTCGGCGGACAGCTGCCCCGCCGCGTTCTCGCCGCCCTGGCCCGACACCAGGACGGTGCGTGCCTGGGCCGGCACCACCACCACATGGGTGTAGCCGTTGGCTCGCGGGTCGTACAGGCCGGGGGGGTTGATGAAGCGGAGCTGAGAGGCGGTCGCGGCGGGGCGCAGGATGGTCGCAGTGTCAGGGCGCATGGTGCAGAAATCCAAATGCAAGTAGTGAAGATGAAGCCAGCGGCGGAATTGCCGGCAAGCCAGGAAAACTCCGTGGGCTGAGGCCGCACTGGCAAAAATAGTGTTCCGAGGCGCTAGTATCAAACCTCAAGTTAAATTGAGGTCAATCCCTATGGCGAAAGTCCGTGCAGGAGTTGTTGTGAAGCCCGGAAAAACCACCATCCCCATTGCCCGCGTGGTAGCCGACGTGCAGTCCGAACCATCCGAGCCATCCGAACATTCCGAGCTGTCGGTGGGCGAGGTCGCCAGCCGCAGCGGGCTGGCCGTGTCGGCGCTGCATTTCTACGAATCGCGCGGGCTGATCGCCAGTGTGCGCAACGCGGGCAACCAGCGGCGCTACCCGCGCTCGGTGCTGCGCCGCGTGGCGGTGATCAAGGTGGCGCAACGCATGGGCGTGCCCCTGGCCGCCATTGCCGAAGCCTTGCAGGCGCTGCCCGCGGGGCGCACACCCACGGTGGCGGACTGGCGCCGCCTGTCCGCCCGCTGGCGCGACGACCTGGACGAGCGCATCCGTACGCTCACGGCACTGCGCGACCAGCTCGATGGCTGCATTGGCTGTGGCTGCCTGTCGCTCAAGGTGTGCCCGCTGCGCAATGCACAGGACACGCTGGCAGCGCAGGGCCCGGGGCCGCATTTTGGGGCGGGGGATTCGTGATCGATTGCACGCCGGCAGCCCCCGTGCGAGCCCTGTGGCCTGGACGCCGCTGGAGTTCACGGGAGACTCCCCTATGATTCGTTGCCGTGCCAGCGCGGGCACTGCTTGGCAGGTTGTCTTTCACCGGAGATGCTCATGGCCGTGAAGCTTTTTCGCCGTTGGGGTGCGTCGATGTGCCTCGCGTTTCTCACGTTGACCAGCCTCGCATCCGCCCATGCGCAGGACCTGCCAGGCGCCAAGGACCACGCGGCCGTGAAGCGGCTCGCGGGCAGTGCCATCGTGGGTTACGAGGTGCGCAACTTTGACGCCGTGGAGTTCCAGACCTCCACCTTCAAGGAGTTTGACCTGCGCACCTACCAACGGCGTTATGCGCAACCGCCGCTGGTGCTGGAGGGCAAGCTCACCCGTCTGTGGTACGAGGCGCCGGGTGCTACTCGGTCGCTGGAACTGTTTCGCAACTATGCCAATGACCTTGCGGCCAGCGGATTCACGGTGCTGTACGACTCCACCCGAGATACGTCAGCGGGCGGCTACAGCAATTTCCTGGCCAATTTCGCCAGCGGCAAGCGCGACTTCATCAAGAACAACCGCAGCGAATACGTGATGTACGCGGCCGACGCCAGCACGGTGCGCACCGGCACCTTCCAAAAGGGCAACACCACCGTGCGCGTGCTCACGATCGACTGGGCCAAGGACGACGCCATGTACAAGGCCAGGCAGGGCGCCTACGCCGCCGTGGATATCCTGGAGACCAAGGCCATGGAGCAGAACATGGTGGTGGTCAGCGCGACGGACATTGGCAAGTCCCTCACGGCCAATGGCAAGGTGGCCATCTACGGGATCCTGTTCGATACCGGCAAGGCCGATGTGAAGCCCGAGTCCAAGCCCTCGCTGGATCAGATTGCGTCCTTCCTGAAGGCCGAGCCGGGCGTCAAGCTGCACGTGGTGGGCCACACCGACAGTGTGGGCGGGTTTGAGAGCAACTTGGCTTTGTCCAAACGGCGTGCGGAGGCCGTGGCTGCTGCGTTGACCAAAGACTACGGCATTGCTGCGAACCGCATGGTGGGGAACGGGGTGGCATCTTTGGCTCCTGTGGCCAGCAACAGCAGCGATGAAGGGCGCGCCAAGAATCGGCGGGTGGAATTGGTACTGCAGTAACTTTCGAAAGGATTGGCGGCCGCGTCAACACATGTTTCGCGGCTGCGCGCACGCCCATGGGTTACCAAGTCGCAATCTCGATGCTGCCGCAGGATGAGGAAGCCTTTCTGGGCTACCTGCGTCAAGTTGCGGACGTCAAAATTCTTCGCGCTTTTGCACCGACCGAGGAGCAATTGTTCATCGACGACTTCTCTGCCGCACCTCCGCAGGAGAGCCAATTCTTCCTCTACAGCCTGGCTTTTCCGTGGGAGTTCCGGCTCAGGCGCGTAGAGGATGATGCGCTGGTCGTTGAGCGGCGCGGCTTCGTTTACTACGAGAGTCTGGGGACCGCTCCACTCATCGAGTACGACCGGCGACTTTACGGGGCGGCCACGTCGCCGGGGCGCCTGTATTGGGCTGAGAGGTTTGCTGCTCCTGATGGCTTGGCTTACGACGCTGTCGCCTTCAAAAGCTGGTACCTCCACGCGGAGGCGTGGATGACCAGGCATGGCCGCCGCCTCGAAAGAGATCCTGAGCAGAGGCTGTATCTACCGGCGGCATACGCAGCAGCAGGCGCAGTCTAGTGTCCCGATCGGGGAGAGGCCCAGTGCAAGCCACCCCCGAATGTTGAGCGTGTCCTGCATTCATTCGCTGCCAGGCTCTGAGGGCTTCCGGACAGATCCAGACCCATCGCGCGCCCGAGTCCTCGCGTCACGGGCCGTTGAACCCGCCGCTCAGCACTCCCTTCGCTGCATTGCCTACCACCGCAACGGCCCCACTTCATCACCCCAAAATATCCACCGCCGCGTCTCCGCATACGGCGACGTGCCGATGGAATACGGGTCCATTCCCGTCTCCACCCGCTCCAGCAGGGCCAGGTAGCCACCGTAGCTGGCGGCCACGATGGCGCTGCCGTCGGGCGACACGTCGATGGCGCTGATCGTGCTGCCGATGTGGTGGCGCCACAAATTTTGGCCCGTGTCGTCCACCGCGTGCAGATAGCCATGGGCATCGCCTAGGATGGCCATGCCCGGCAGGGTGGCGGATGCATACACGCGCCACTGGGTGTTGACGGCCGGCGCTTCTTGCGTTTCGTTTTTTTCACTGTCTGGCGCGGCGCCCGACAACGCTGCACCCATTGGCGTGGCCAACGTGCAGCCTCCGTACAAGTGGCAGGAGTTGGCAAGCAGTCGCGTGCCGTCGTGCGAGAAGGTGGCGTGGTGCGGGTAGGACGACAAGGGCTCGTAGCGGCGCACCACCTGGCCATCAGCGTTCAGGATGATGTGCACGCTGTCCTGGTCGCCCACGGCGATGTGGCGCTCGTCCGGTGAAAGGGCCATGTGCAGCATGTCGAGTGCCAGCATCGTGACCTCCGTGCCGTTCACCATCTCGTCCTGCTGGTTCTTGGGCCAGGTGTAGGGACCATCCTCGTCAAAGGTCTGGGGGTGCAGGCGCAGCACGCCACCGGAGGTCAGCAGGTAGATGCCGGTGGGGTTGCGCAGCAGCACCTGCTGGCCATCGTTGAAGGGAATCAGCTCGTCGCAGCGCTGGCCCAGCGGGCCTGGCGATACCTCCACCTGAGGAGGCAGCCCTTCGTTGCCCTGCGGCAGTGCAAACCGGGCGATCACGGGGCCATCGAAACCGTGGTGGGTGGTGATGTGCTGGCCGTCGCTTTGCGCAAAGCAGCGCCGGTTGGGCGAGCGGCCCACGCCGTGCAGCGCGGGCAGCAGGGTGTGCCGCGGGCCGTGCAGCGCCACCCAATGCGCGGTGTCTTCATAGGCGGCTCCGATGCGTGCCAGCACGCGGCCGTCTTCCAGCGCGAACACCGGGCCGATGAAGCAGCCCGCGTCGGCGGCGTGCCGCACGAAGGCGTCGGGAGCGAACGCAAAGCGCTGGCGAAAGCGGTCGGCCAGGTCTTCGTCGGCGTGGGCGTGGACCACACGCGCCAGTTGCAGCACCGTGGCGGCGGCAGCCTTGCGTGGGTCGGTCGGCAGGGCTTCTTCGTCGTCGTCTTCTTCGTCACCCCTGTCCCCGTTCGCGTCTTCGCTGTCATCGTCGCCGTTGCTGTGGCCGTTCTGCGCCTCGGCCGCATCCATGGCGAGCTGGTGGGCGCGGATGGCGGCCACGTAGGCTTGCCCGTCGGACTGCCACTGGTCGGACAGGACCATCAGTTCGGCGGGAAAGACTGCGGCATCGGGCAGGTCACGCGCCAGTGGGGGCGTAGTCAGCAGGTGCACGGCAGCCTCAATGCGCCGAGCCTCGGCCAGGCGGGCCTGGTCCTGCTCGTGTTGAGAACGCACGCGGGCTTCCACGGCGTCCATGAAACGCAGCAGCCGTGCAATGTGGTCGGCCGCGCTGCGGGGCAGGGTAGTGCGGGCGTCGCTCTGGCGCTGCGCGTAGGTGAACTCCCCCGCGGCAGGGCCGCCCAGCGCCGCCTCCAGGTTGATCTGGTAGGCGGCGTGGGCGTTGTCGTCTTCGTCGCCGGGTGCTTCATCGCCGTTTTCCCAGCTGAGCTTGAAGGCGCGGCCCCAAGGTTCGCCATCGCGCATGCAGGGCTGGCGCGCACCCACCCACACGTCGCCCTCCCACCAGCCGTTGCGGTCACTGTCCCACCAGTCGTTGTAGCGCTCGGTGAACACGGGCAGCGTGGTGAAGTCTTCGATACGCTCGGCCGTTAGCTCGGTCACCAGGCGCTGGTACAGCGGGTAGTGGGCCCGGTGCTGGCCCACAGCCTTGCGCAGGTAGTCCAGCACGCCGCGCCAGGCATGTGTGCAGGCTTGCCAGGCGTCGGGGGCCGTATCGGGCGCCAGGGCCAGCCATTCGCCGGGCTCGCCGTTGCGATAGGCGCGATACACCAGCGCGAGCTGCGCGGTGGTGGGCACTTTGCGGCCCCGCAGGGCGGCCGCCATGCGCGCCAGCATCCCGGCGCGCTCGGGTACCTGGGCCACCGAGAGGTAGAAGTCCCAGGTTTTCCAGACGGTGATGAACACGCTGTCATCGCGCGGGTCGCCCTCCGCATCCACATGCCGCTGGCACAGCAAGAAATCGGTCTGCCGGAACCACCCGGCGGACGTGTGTTCCTTGGGACCGATCACCGGTGCACGCACGGCCGCCAAGATGTTACGCACACTGATGGCCTCGTCGGCGAACAGGTCGGCCTCCAGGGGCATCAGCGCGTGGATCTCGGCGCTGCCGCGCGTGGCGTTCTCGCCCGCGCGCACGGCAGCCACCACGCGGGGGCGGTCGAGCAGGGGATGGATGCCGCTTTCGCCGTCGTCGATGCCATCGTGGAACTCCGCTGGGAACACGATGCCCGCGATCTCGCTCGCGAACTCCGCCCGGTGCGGCACGCCGCGCACTTCGTCCAGGAGGAACTCCACCTGCTCAGGGCCGGTGATGTCCACGTGGTACTCGTCGGTGAACAAGGCCACCCGCGCCGTAAGCCCGCTGCGCACGGTGAGCTCGCCGTGGTTGTAGTCGCCCCAAAGCAGGTCGGTGACCGTGAGCGCCCCCTGCACGTACATCAGCTGGCCGCCCACCACCGCGTTGTGCATGCGCGCGTTGCCCAGCACGATCAGGTTCGCCGCGCCGTCGGTGTTGTCGCAGGTGAGCGCGCCGTCGATCTGCAGATTCCCGTCGATCAGCACGAGAAGGGGCTGGCTGCGCGGGCTTGCGGCTGGGGCGCCGCCTTCCACCAGCGTCCGCAGTGGGCTGCCGCTGGCCAGCGGGGCATCCAGGTGCAACTCCGGCAACTGCACGTCGCCCACAACGCACAGCGCGGTTTCGCCAGCCAGCGCCTGCGGGTCCTCTGCGAGGCGGCGGGCGATCCAGCAATCGGCAGGCAGGCGGGCGGCGACATCGGCCAGGGGGCAAAGGCGGGCGGTGGGCATGGCGGGGGTAAGGTCGCTGGTGCGAAGGGGGTGAACGCGGCGGGCATGGTACCGCCGCCCTGCAGGGTTGGGGCTTTCCGTTCACAATGATGTGTTCACATAGCAATGCCTGCCATGACGCAAAATCCTCCCGTTTTCGAAGTCCTGCCCCGCGACCTTTCTGCCTACCGCCAGGGCAATGTGGGCATCGACTACGTGCACCGGTTTGAATCGGGCCAGCCCGGGCCCCATGTGCTCATCAACGCGCTCACACATGGCAACGAGATCTGCGGCATGGTGGCGGCCACGCACCTGCTGGACACGGGAGTGCGCCCGCGCATTGGCACGTTGACGATCAGCTTTGCCAACGTGGCGGCGTATGAGTCCTTCGACCCGAGCCGCCCGTTTGACAGCCGCCAGCTGGTGCACAACCTCAATCGCATCTGGTCGGCCGCCGAGCTGGACGGCACCGCCGCCAGTCCCGAGCTGGACCGCGCGCGGGTGCTGCGCCCCGTGGTGGCTGCGGCGGATCACATCCTCGACATCCATTCCACCAGCCAGGACGTGCAGCCTTTCTGGGTGTACCCGGCCTACCAGCGCAATGCAGCTGTGGCGGTGGCCATCGGGCGCCCGCCCGTGCACCTGGTGATGCCCAGCGGCCTGGGCTCTGGGACGCCGCTCATCCAGCATGGCCGCCACGGGCTCGCCGACAGCCACGGCGTGGCGCTGGTGGTGGAGTGTGGTCAGCATTTTCGCCAGTCGGCGGCCGACATGGCCACCGCCGTGGCCCTGGACTTCCTGGCCCATTTCGGCATGGTCGAAGCCGCGCCTGTCCGCCCCGCGCCGGGCCCGCAGCGCCGTTATGAACTGCTGGAGACCTGCATGGTGCGCACGCCCGACTTCCGCTTTGCGCGGCCGTTGCAAGGCTTCGAGGTCTTCGCACGGGGCGAACTCATTGCCACCGACGGCCCGCACGAAATCCGCGCCCTGTGCGATGGCTGCACGGTGATGATGCCCACGCGCGAGCCCATCATGGGGCGTGAGGCGGTCTACCTCACGAAGGCTCTCGATTGAATCAGAACGAGGAGCCCGGCTCGGCCAGGAAAGCGATTTCTTCAGGGGTGGATTCCCGCCCCAGCACCACGTTGCGGTGGGGGTAGCGGCCGAATCGCGCAACGATGTCGCGGTGGCGCACCTCGAACTGCAGGTTGTTCTCGAGTCCCGGCTGGTTGAACAGCAACAGGGCCTGGTCGTGGATGGCCAGCGATTCGCTGTGCATATAGGGCATGTAGGCAAAGGCGCGTTCCCCGGCGGGCAGGGCGCGGTCGTGCTGACCGGCCACCAGTTCCTGGGCCAGCGCCAGGGCCAGGGCGTCTTGCGCAAACGCCAGAGGCGTTCCGCGGTGGATGTTGCGCGAGAACTGGTCGAGCACCAGGATCTCCGCCAGCCGCCCGCGCGGCGTGGCGCGCCAGGTCCACAGTTCGCATTGCCGCGCGGCCTCCCACGTGGGGGCAAACCGCTGGCGGATCAGCGTGTCGAGCGTGGCGTCGGCGGCGAAGTGCTGGGCAGGCGTCAGTTCTTCAAACCAGAAGTGGAGTACGTCGTGGGCTTGCATCGGGCAGTCTTAAAGGAAATGGGTTGTAGCGCCCGATGGTAATGCGCAAGTAGCTATCAAAAGTATAGTAATCGGGGCGGCGTCGCGTGCTCGCCGCGCTAGCCTGCTCAGTGGTCCAGCCGGATCTTGCCGTCGCGCACGTACTGCTCGAACTGGTCGCGCGGAATGGCTGCCGAGCCGGCGGCTTCGTTGTCGGCGGTCCAGCTCAGGGTCGCGCTGTCCTTCGCGGATGTGATCTCCACCGGGCCTTGGGGGATCTTGATGGGAGCGCCGTCGCCGGGGGTGTAGGTCACATTGCCGGTAATGGTGGCGTGCTGGGTCATGCGGATTCTCCTTTGCGGCCTTGGCGCCGCTTTGCGTGGACGCCCATTGCACCTCCGCACGCGCCGCCGGGCTGTAAGACCAGGCCGAACTCGGGCGCGGGCCAGTGCCCAGAGTGGGCCGTCAAGGGGGCACGACGGCTTGCGTGCGCTCCTGCCGCACCAGGTAGAGCCCGCTGCCGATGATGATCGCCCCGCCGAGCAAAGTGCTGTACCCTGGGACGGCTTGCCACAGCACCCAGTCCAGGCCCATGCCCCACGCCAGCGCCGTGTATTCAAACGGCGCCACCACGGCGGCCTGGCCGTGGCGAAACGCCTCGGTGATCGCGAGCTGGCCCAGGAAGCCGGTGATGCCCAGGCACGCCACCAGCTGCCAGTGGGTGTCTTGCACACCCACCCATCGGGGCCAGGCCAGGGCCCCGGCACCCAGCGCCAGCAGGGCGGTGGTCCAGAACACCAGGCTGGCGCTCGAATCGGTGCGGGTGAGCACCCGCCCCGTGATCGCCGACACGGCATAGCCGCAAGCGGCGCCCAGCACCGCCAGCGCGCCCAGCGTGAAAAAGGCATCCTGGCTGGGCCGCAAAGCCACCACCACGCCCACCATGCCCAGCGCGATCGCCACCCAGTGGGCTGCACGCACCTTTTCGCGCAGCACCACGGTGGACAGCGCCGTGATCAGCAGCGGTGCGATGAAGAACAGGGTGTAGGCCTCCGCCAGGCCGAGCTCAGTCAGCGCGTAGGCGAACAGCCCCAGCATGGTCACGTTGAGCACACCGCGCAGCAGGTGCAGTGACCAGCGCACCCGCAGCAGGCCGCTCAGCTCACCGCGCCAGAGCACATAAGCCGCCACCAGCGGAAGGGCGGCCCATCCGCGCAGCGCCGCCACCTGCATGGCCGGGTAGCTGGCAGCCAGCGTCTTGAGCAGCGCATCCATCAGTGAAAAACACCCGACGGCCGCCACCATCGCCACGATGCCGCGCAGGTTTCCGGTGAGCGCCGTCGTCATGTGCGCTCCGTGCGAGAACAGCGCCGCGTGCGTGACGGCCGAAAGGAGCCATGGCCGTGCAGCGCGTGGCTGCGCGGAGCAATGAGGTGTTGCATGGAAGCAGGGCGCTGCTGCGGCGTAGCGCAGCCGGGCGCGGGAGGATACGGTTCAAAAAGTGTAGTGCGGCCACCCACGCAGCGCCCGCCGCCAGCCGTTCAACCCGCTTTGGTTGGGGGCTTCTTTTCGGAGGTGTGCGCGCCGCCCTTGTCGTGCACGAACGGAATCGCCCAGAGCACGAACAGCGCGAACACGGTGCTCAGTACCGCCGTGACCTCGCGGCCCAGCCCGGCGCACACGCCGATGGCGGCCGTGAGCCAGATGCCCGCGGCGGTCGTGAGGCCCTTGACCTGGTGCTCTGCATCGCCCTTGAGGATGGTGCCCGCGCACAGGAATCCCACCCCGGCGATGACGCCCTGGAGCACTCGGCTGTTGTCGGCCGCCGAGATGCCCGCTTGCTGCGCCACCAGCACGAACAACGCCGCCCCCATGGCCACCAGCATGTGGGTGCGCACACCGGCCGCCTTGCCGGCGTGTTCGCGCTCCCAGCCCAGCAAGCCGCCCAGCAGCGCAGCAACGCCCAGGCGCACCACGATCCGCGTGGCCTGGGCCGTGTCAGTGATGTCGGCAAACTCCGCCGCCGCGGTGGTGGCGATCTGCTGCCAGACCTCAGCCATGAGGGCCACCCTCGCAATGTGCATGCAGCTTGGCGACGGGGGGATGGTTCGACGGGGGCTGTGCGGGCATGGTGGTGGCAAGCATGGGACAAGGCGGGAGACGACGAACGCGCAATAGCAGCGCTGGACCGTGCCGCGACTGTGCCGCAGCCGCAGGCGACGTGTCTACTGGAAATTGGCCGTGCCGGCAGTAGGACCGGGCCGACAGCGGACTCCGCGGCAGCCGGTCACGCTTGCCAGGGCAGCATGGTCAGCAGCCTTCGCCAATCTGCCGCGGGGCCGAAGTCAGCCTCGGCGCCAGCCATGTCTTCTCTCTGGCAGTGAGCATTGCCGGGCAGGATTGGCCATTGCAGTCCGCTGTCGAACACCAGGCGCTCACCCGTGACTGGGTGCGGCACGGTCAGTTGCCACGCATGCAGCCACAGCCGCTGCTGGCCCAGGCGCTGTGCCCACCAGCGGTTCAGAGGGCCTTTGCCGTGCGTGGCATCCCCAATGATCGGGTGGGCCAGGTGCTTGAGGTGCCGCCGGATCTGGTGGCGCCGTCCGGTGGTGGGAATGGCTTCCACCAGCGAGGCGCGGGTGGTGGCAAAGCGCGGGTCGCTGGCCTCGTCCAGCGCCATCTGCGCCAGGCGGCGAAAGTGTGTGTGGGCGTCCTGCACGGGGGCATCGGCCGGTGCGTCGTCGGGCTTCAGGGCATGGTCCACCTCGGCGGCCTCGGGCACCCATCCGCGCACCATCGCCAGGTAGCGCTTGTGCGTAGCACCGTGCTCGAAGGCCTGCGACAACGATCGCGCGGCGTCGCTGTGCAATGCCATCACCAGCACCCCGCACGTGCCCTTGTCGAGCCGGTGCACGGGGTAGACGTGCCGGCCCAGCTGGTCGCGCAGCGTCTGCATCACGAAGCGCGTTTCGCCCGCGTCCAGCCCGGTGCGGTGCACCAGCCAGCCGGCGGGCTTGTAGACGGCCACCAGGTGCTCGTCGCGCCAGAGGATATGCAGAGGGTAGGGCATGAAAGCAGGCGCAGCCGCCCGGGGACGTAGGGGAAGGCGCGGATTGTGCCGCAGGCGACGCTGCCTACACTGCACGGCTCAACCGCTGAAAGGAAGCCAAGGTATGTCCGCAGGAGACTGGAAAGACATGTACGCCGCCGCCGTGGCCGGCGACCTGGCGCTGGTGCGCCACCACATCAGCGCGGGCGTCAACCCCAACTACCAGCACCCGGAGATTTTGTGCACCCCGTTGGTGGCCGCGCTGATCCACGGCCACGGCGACATTGCCCGCTACCTGCTCGCGCACGGCGCCGATCCGCAGCTGCGCTCTGACTTTGACGATATGACCCCGCTGGAAGCCGCGCGCCGCCACGGCCGCACCGAATTCATCGCACTGTTGCAAGCGCAAGGTGCCAAGGAAGAGCGCAAACCGTTTTGGTGGCGCTGGCTGCCGGTGTAGGTACACCGCCGGTAGCACTCGCGCGGCCCCACGCCAGCTGCCGCCGTGCAAGGGCCGCCCCGCCGCACGGGCGGGGTCCCCTAGGGGGGAAGGCGCGCAGCGCCTCAGGAGGGGCTTCCGTTCTTCGCCCGCATCTTGGCCGCGATGTACTCCCCGTGCGTCACATGCAGCAGGCCTGCCACTTTGCTGATGGTGTGGTTCTCGTTGGCGTCGATATGGGCATCGGCATAGGCCACCTGCCACATGGCTTCGACCAGCTGGATCTTCTGGTCCTGGGTGAAGTGCTCGTTCAGGCTGCTGGTGAAGCGCTGGTAGTCGTAGGCCGTCCTGGATGTGGTGACGGCCAGCTCCAGCAGTCGCGCCAGTTCATCGTCGCTCAGCGCAAATTTGCTGCGAAGGGCGGTCACCATGGCGGCACGCTCGGCGTCGTCCATGGCTGTATCGGCCCGGACCACCTCCACCAGCAGCACGGCGGCGGCCAGCTGCACGGCATGAAAACGCTCGGCAGGCGACGGGGTGGGGGCGGGCTGTGTGAAGCTGTCAAACAGGTCTTTGAGGGTTTGGAACATCGTGGGCTTTTCGGTGTGCGGATCCAAGGGGTGGAGGCATTGCGGAGTCGGTTGGTTCCTGCGGGGCGCGCACGCTGTGCGCTTTTGCGGCCGCGCTGGCCCATGGCCCCGGCGACAATCGGGGGCCATGACGAAGAAAACCATCCTCCCCCTGCAACTGCTGGTTGCCCCCGACAAGAACGACCCCGCGCCGCTGATCCTCTACCACGGGCGCAACTGCCCCGATGGCTTTGGCGCGGCACTGGCCGCGTGGCTGTACTACCGCGAGAATGCCGAATACGTGGGGCTGGACCACGGCGATGTCAAGTCGGTGGATGACTTGCCGCCCCTGCAGGGCCGTACCGTCTACATCCTCGATTTCTCGTTTTCTGCCGACATCCTGCAGGCCATCGACGAGCGTGCGGCCAAGCTGGTGATGCTGGACCACCACAAGAGCGCCGCGGAAAAGCTCACGGGCTTTGCCTGCCGCTGCGGCGTGGTGCACTTTGACATGGACAAATCGGGCGCGCGTCTGGCGTGGGAGTTCTTCCACCCGCACGAGCCCATTCCGGCACTGCTGCGTTATGTGGAAGACCGCGACATCTGGAAATGGGAGTTCGAGGAGAGCGGGGCCTTCCTGTCGGCCCTGGACATGGAGCCACAGGACTTTGCGCGCTGGAGCGAGATTGCGCGCTTCGCACCCGAGCAGCTGAGCCAGTTCATGGCGCGCGGCGCCGCCATGGACGAGAAATACCGCAAGCTCTGCGCCGATATCGCCGAAGGCGCGCAGCCGCTGGTCTTCAACGGCGTGCAGGGCCTGATGGTGAATGCGCCCGGCATGTTCCACAGCCTGGTGGGCGACATCCTCTCGGCCAAGACTGGCACCTTCGCGCTGATGTGGAGCGCGGGCGAAAAAGGCGTGAAGGTGGGGCTGCGCTCGCAGCGCAACTTCGACTGCATCGCGCTGGCCGAAAGCATGGGCGGTGGCGGCCATGCGCAGGCATGTGGCTTCAAGATGAAAGTGGAGCGTTTGCCGGAGCTTCTGGCGGGCACCTTCAACGCCTGAGGCAGGGTGGTTTTGAATAAAAATGGCCGCTAGCGCTTGATTTATAAGCGCAGGCAGCTATCAATAAAATAGCAATTCAGCGTGCGGATGTGGGGCGTTGCTAAACCAGCCGCAGGTCTGCTGCCTTGGCCCCCGGAAACACCCGCGCTACGGCGGCGGGGGCCAGCCCGTACAGGCGCGCGAACAACCCGCCCAGCACGCTGCGGTAATCGTTGAGCACGGGGTAGTCCCGGTTCTGAAAAAGGGTGGTGGCCGTCAGCGCTTGCTGCTCGCCGGCAATGCGGCCGCCGCCCACGCCACCGCCCAGCACCCAGAACACGGTACCGTGGCCGTGGTCCGTGCCCCGATTGCCGTTTTCGCGAAAGGTGCGGCCAAACTCGCTGACCACCACCACCACGGTGGATTTCCATGCCGGCCCCATCTCGTCGGCAAAGCCCGCCAGGCCCCGGCCCAGCTCTTCCAGGCGGTTGGCCAACGCCCCCGTGGCCGCGCCCTGCGCCACATGGGTGTCCCAGCCGCCCACGTCCACAAAGCCCAGCTGGTAACGCGTCTGCATCAGCCGCGCCATGCGCCGTGCCGTGCCTTCAAAGCCTTTGGTGGAGAGTGCGTTGCGGCTCGCGGCCTCCATCTCGCCCTGCATGGTCCGCGCCACCTCATCGCGGGTGGCAAAGCCCTCGTTCACGGGCGCGGCCAGCCGGGTGCCCTGGTACATGGATGCGATGAGCTCGGCCTGCCGGGCATCCACGCCGGTGCGCCCCGCGGCCGCGCTCAGCGCCGTGTTGGGCACGTCGAGTGCGCCGCGCAGCGCCAGGGGCAGGGTGCTGGTGAAGGCCATGGGCTGCACCGTGGGCGTGGTGCCGCCCGCACGCGGGTTCAACTCGGCCACCAAGCGGTTAAGGAATCCGGAGCGGAAGTCGCGCCGCCCGCCCAGGGGCTGGCCCAGCTCCAGGCTGTCCTGCGTGTCGAAGTGGCTGCGCGAGAGATCGTCGGTGCCCGTGAACGGCACGAAGGCTAACTGGCGCTTCTGGTACAGCGGCAGCATCGATTGCGCCAGCGCAGGATGCAGGCCCCAGTCCGCCGTGAGCTGCAGCGCGCCGCCGTCCTGACCAGGGGGAGCAATGGCGATGTTCGGCCGCGTCTCGTAGTAGTAGCTGCTGGCCGTGGGCACCAGCAGGCTGGCGCAGTCGTAGCCGCCGCGCAGGAACACGAGCAGAAAGCGCACGTCCTGGGCGCGCGGCGCAGCCAGGACGCTGGCGGAGGTAATGCCCAAGGCGCTGGCACCCAGCGCCTGGAGAAGGTGTCGTCTGTGCAGCATGGGACTGTCCTTCCAATCGCGTCAGCGCTCACCGCCGACTGCTGTCCATCTCTTTTTTTCCTCATCCGTGCATGAACTCGGGCGACGCCAGGAACAGCAGATTCCATTCGCGGGGCGATGCTGCCTGGGCGAGCGCGTTGCGCGTGGCGGCGGACCAGGCAGGCTCCAGTGCACGCACGTAGGCAGCCTGCGCCAACGCGGGTGGATGGCGCGGGCTGGCCTCGGTGATGTCGTCGCGGGGCGCCGCCGCAGCCGCAGCGCCAGCCCCCAGAGCGCGGGCCACCTCGAAGCGCGCGCTCATCTGCCCGGAGCCCGCCCACGACGCCGCGTCCAGGGGGTAGCCGTCGGGCGTGGCGCGGCCGTACAGCGGCTGGGCCAGGCGCTGCAGCCACCCCAGCGCGCGTTCCGGGCCGGGCAGCACGGCGTCGCCATGCGCCAGACGCAGGCCGGCCAGCACGTAGTGCACCGGGTCGCGAAAGCGCTGGCCCAGCGACGCGCGAAATTCGGGCGAGGAAAAGAGCGTTTCCAGAACCGCCGCAATGTCGCCACCGGTGCGCTCGAAGCTGCGGGCCAGCGCCTGCAGCAGCGTGGGTGAGGGGTTGTCGCCCACCAGAAAGAGCGCGAGCTTGCGCGTGACAAAGCGTGCGGTGGCGGGCGCGCGGGCCAGTCGGTCCAGCGCTTCGTCCACCTCTGCCAGGCCCTCGGCGCGCAAGGGTTGGCCCAGCAGTGTCTTGGGGCCCCAGTCGTGGCGCTGAGGGTTGAATTCGAACAGGCCCTGGCGCACGTAGTGACGGCGCATCGCGGGCTTCATGCGCGGGGGCTCTTCGCCCGGCGGGCGCTGCGTGACGCCCACGCCGGTCAGCACCCGGGCCAGCTCCTGCACGTCCTGCTGGCTGTAGCCACCGTCCACGCCCAGCGTGTGCAGTTCCATCAGTTCGCGTGCGTAGTTTTCGTTGATGCGGCCGGCCGCGTTCTGCGCGTTGTCCAGGTAGCGCAACATGGCCGGGTGGCGCACCGTGGCGCCCAGCAGGTCGCGAAAGCGGCCCAGGGCGTGGGGGCGGATGGCGCGCTCCTCGTAGTCGCCGACCAGCGCGCGCAGGCTGCCCTTGCCGCCGAACACGTTGAAGTGGTTCATCCAGAACCAGGTCATCTTCTCGCGCAACTGGTGCGGTGAATACACGGCGCGCAGCACAAAGCGCGCGGCCGCCTCCTGCTGCAGGGCGCGCATGTCCTGCTGCCAGGCCTTGAGCGCAGCCTTGCGTTCTTCTTCGGTGGGCCGGGCCTTGGCGGCCCTGTGGCGGGCTTCCATGTCGGCCGCCAGCGTTTCAATGGGCGTGCGCGAAATCACCATGGCATCGATCTGCGCCTGGGCCTCTCGTGGCAGCGGGGCTTGGACGCCTGCGCGCAACTGCGATGCCAAATAGGCATTCACACCCATCGTGCCCAGGACCCGCGCACCCTGGGCGGTGCCGCCCCAGCTCACGCGGTCGAGCAGGCGGCACGTGGTGCGTTCGTCGGCGGTGTTCCAGGCATCCGCGCCCGCGGGGCCGGGCGCCGGCGCGGCAGGGAGCGCCGCATGGGTGATGCGCGTGCCGCCACACACGGCCAAACCCGCCAGGCCGGCCAGCACCGAGCGGCGGGCGATGAGGGTAGGTGGAGGGGGAAGGGGGATCATGGGGCCTCGCACGGCAGCAAGCCGATGGTTGCCGCATGGTGCCGCCGCCCCCACCAGCTTGCAAGCCTGCGCCGCGGGTTTTACCTGCGCGACACAATGGGCCTCCAGGATGTATCGAAGGGTTTCCGCCGATACCTCGTCGCGAGGGGATTGAGGCCGGGCTATGGAGCGGGACGTGCAGCCTGCGCCGCCTCTTCAAAACGGTCCACCTTGCGCAGGGACTTGAACGCCAGCATCCAGCCGCCCACCACGCCCAAGGTGCACAACCCCCCCACGATGGCAGCGGGCACCGCGCCCAGCCACGATGCGCTAGTGCCTGCGCGGAATTCGCCGAGCTCGTTGGATGAGCCGATGAACAGCATGTTCACTGCGTTCACCCGGCCGCGCATGGTGTCGGGCGTGGAAAACTGCACCAGCGCGCCGCGGATGTACACGCTCACCATGTCGGCCGCGCCGGCCACCATCAGCGCCGCAAACGACAGCCAGAACAGCGTGGACAGCGCGAACACCAGATTGGCCACGCCAAACACCGCCACCGCGATGAACATGGTGCGCCCCACGTGGCGGTTGAAGGGACGCATGCTCAGGTACAGGCCCGCGCTCACCTCGCCGATGGCCATGGCGCTGCGCAGTGCGCCCAGGCCCGCCGGGCCCACGTGCAGCACTTCTTGCGCGTAGATGGGCAGCAGCGCCACCACGCCGCCCAGCAGCACCGCAAACAGGTCCAGCGAGATGGTGCCCAGGATGATGGGCCGCGTGCGGATGAAGTGGATGCCTGCGCCAAAACGCTCGAACATCGTGCCCTGGGCAGGTGCGGGCGCGGTGGCGTGCGCCACCGGAACCCGCAGCACCAGCGCCACGCCCAGCACAAAGCAGCCGCAGCACACGGCATAGGTCAGCTCGCCGCCGCCCAGCGCATACAGCAGGCCGCCCAGCAACGGCCCGCCAATGCTCGCCACACGCATGAGCATGCTGTTGGCGGCAATCGCCTGCGCCAGCTGCCCGCGCGGCACGATCTGCGGCAGCAGGCTTTGCATGGCGGGGCCCGAGAACGCACGCGAGCAGCCGTACAGCACCAGCACGGCATAGATGCCCGCCACACCGCTGGCCCCATGGCCGGACAGCCACCACAACAAGGCGCTGCACACCCCGCCCACGGCCCAGCTGCCCGCAAGAATCCGCTTGCGCGCGAACCGGTCGATGAGATCGCCCGCCGGCAGCAGCAGGCACAGCATGGGCAGGAACTGCGCCAGGCCTACGTAGGCCAGCGCCAGGGGTTCGCGCGTGAGGTCGTACACCTGCCAGGCCACCACCACGGCCTGCACCTGGGTGGCCACCACGGCCACCACGCGGGCGATGAGGAAGGAAACAAATCCGGAGTGGCGGTAGACGTTGGACGCCTCGGCCTCGGGTGCCGACGAAGGGGAATGGGGAACAGTCATGAAAGCGGAGCGGGTTGGCCCGGGGCGGCGCATGCCGTGGGCCCCGATGGGAACCCACGGATGCTAGCGGCTGCGCTGCCGGGCCGCAGGAGGGGGCAGAAAGACCCGCAGGCGGGGACCGGCCGATTTTTGGGGGCCTGCCGACGAGAAAGGCAAAAGCGGGTTGGTGCTGCCGCCGCTGCGCTCCTCGCGCCCAGGCAGCCTGAGCAGGGCGGTCAGCGCGGGCTGTGCCGGTGCCGGTAGGTCCACGGCGCCAGCGGGCGCTTCTGCGACCACAACCCCGTTGCACTGCTGCGTGCCTGGCGCTGCAGGGTCACCAGCTGCGGGCGGGATTCGGCATAGGGCGTGTACACCCAGGCCAGGCCGGCGCGCACCTGGGCAGCGGCCACGTCGGTGCCGCCGCAGCGCACATGGGCCACCGTGCGGCCGTAGCTGTCCTGTTCCACCGGCTGCAGCGTGGCGTTCTGCCGGAAGCAAAGCCGCGCCAGGTTTTGCCGCGACTTCTGGCCAAATGCCTGGCGCGACTCGGGCGCATCGATGGCGGCGATCCGCACCTTCACCTGCTGATAGACGCCGGGCGGGCCGCAACGCGCCGTGAGGGTATCGCCGTCGCTGATGGCAACGACCAGGCAGAGCAGGGGGGCAAGTGGCACGGCAGCGGGAATGCGAAACGGGGGAAGGACGGGAAGGGGCGCAGAAAAAAACCACGCGCAGGTTGATGTTTCAAATTGCCACCTGGCGCTGGATGGTAAAGCGCTTGCAGCTATTAATAGTGTAGCATTCCAGGTGCAGCCTCCGGGGCCTTCTGCAAATTGATACCTTGAGGTGCGCAGTGTCTGAAAAGGAGGGGCCGGGTGCGTCCGCAGGCTTGCGGGCTGCGGTCTTTGCGCATTCAGCCCTTTCAGGGGCAAGGGCCTTGTGCGGGACCGCACGGGCAGCTTTCTAGAATCAGCGGGAACGCAGGGGGGCGCAGTCTGTCAGATGCACAGGCTGAACGCCTCGGACCCGTCCGGCAACCGAGCGTGCCTCCCGCAACGACGACCTTGTTGATGATGTTGATGACCCCAAAGGAGTGCTGGCCCTTGCGTTTTCGCCTGTTTCCGACCCGTTTCACCTACCGTGGCAGCGCCGTCGCGGGCGCAGTGGCCTTGGCCGCACTGCTGGCAGGCTGCGTGGGCACCACGCCCAAGACGTTTGGTGTGCAGGAGAACTTTGGCTCGGTGGCCACCTACTCGCGCCTGTTTGATGCCACGCCCCAGCAGACCTGCGAGGCATCGCGCCGCGCGCTGCTGAGCCAGGGCTACATCATCTCCACCCACCAGGCCGAGCTGGTCGAGGGCAAGAAGAGCTTCCAGCCCGAAGCCGAATCGCACCTGCAGATGGTGGTGCGCGTGGTGTGCGTGCCCGAGGCCAATGACGGCAAGGTCAGCCTGGGTTTCGTGACAGCACTGCAGGACACGTACGCACTGCGCAAGACCAACAACTCGGCCAGCGTGGGCGTGGGGGCCATTGGCTCGGTGTCGCTGCCGTTCTCCGCCAGCAGCGAATCCTTGGTCAAGGTGGGCAGCGAGACCATCTCCAAGGACACCTTCTACGAAAGCTTCTTTGATCTGGTCAAACGCTACCTCATCATCGACCAGGCGCAGGCCGCGGGCGGCTGACGCTGAGCGCCTGCAGCCGCTGAGACCCGCGGGGATGGCCAAGCACGGCCACTCCGGCGCCTTCGCCGCTTTCATTCGGCGCGCCAGCGGGCCACCTGCTCCCATCCCTGCGGCCAATCGTCCAGGCCGCTGTCGGCGTTGAGGTGCCCCCGATCGCCCAATACCCTGTGCTCTGCGTTCCAGGCGCTGGCGCACTGCGCGGAGAAGCCGGGGTTGGAATAAGGATCGGTGGTGCTGCTCATCAGCACTCGCCGTGACGGGGTGGGCGGGGTGGGCAGCGTGCGTGGCAGCGGTGCAAATCCCCGCGCCTCGACCGGAAAGCTGGGTCCCTCGGGGTCCGGCAGCGCCACCAGCAACAATGCATGCACGGGCCGGTGGTACCGGGCAGCCCAGTGCACTGCCACCAGACAGCCCAGGCTGTGGGCGACCAGGATGGGCGGCTGTGGCAACGCGGCAATGGCCTCGTTGAGCGTGCGCACCCACGTGTCGCAGTCGGGGTGGTCCCAGTCTGCCTGTGCCACCCGCGCCACTCCGGGGTACCGGTTTTGCCACAATGATTGCCAATGCCGGGGGCCGGAGTTGTAGATGCCCGGAATGAGCAATACAGGTCGCGTCATCATCCAGTTTCCTTGTTGTTCAAGCAGATCCATCACTGCCCGCCAACGATAGGAAACCCCCGCGGTTTCGGCCATGGGGGCTCATCGGAAATCGATCCTCCAAACCTTGAAGTCATCGCCTCGCAAAAAGAAAGGAAGCCCGCCGTGGAGCTCGATAGGAAAGACCGGCAGATCCTCATGGCCCTGCAGCACGACGCGCGGCAAAGCTTGTCGGCGTTGGGCAAGCAGATCGGCCTGTCGCAGCCTGCGATGAGCGAGCGCGTCAAGAAGCTTGAAGACGCGGGCGTGATCGCAGGCTATGCGGCCCGCATCAATCTGGCCGCAGTGGGCCTGGGCCTGCAAGCGGTGGTTCGGGTGCGGACCACACACGAACACATCCAGCGTTATGTGCAGCTGTTCGAGTCCCTGCCCGAGGTGCTGGAAGCCGTGCGTGTCACCGGCGAAGACTGCTTTGTGGTGCGCTGCGCCTTCGGCCAGCCAGCCGACCTGGAGCGCGTGGTGGACGCGCTGGCGGCGTTTGGCAGCGTCTCCACTGCGCTGGTGCTGTCGCACCCGGTGAACAAGGCGGTTCCGCTGGGCTGAGGCGCTGGGTTGGCCTGCGCCAGCCAATGCGAGCAGGCCTTCCGGAATCAGGGGCTTGCATTCCTGCGTTGGCATGTCCGGGCGTACCATGGTCCGCATCGTGCACTCATTCGCTGGAGACACCGATGAACCCCAAGAACACCATTTGCCTGTGGTACGACGGCGATGCCCTGGAGGCCGCCCAGTTCTATGCCCAAACCTTCCCCGACAGCACTGTGGGCGCCATCCTGCGGGCGCCCACCGACTACCCCGACGGCCGGCAGGGCGATGTGCTGACCGTGGAGTTCACCGTGGCGGGCATCCCCTGCGTAGGGCTCAACGGCGGCCCCCACTTCAAGCACAGCGAGGCGTTCTCATTCCAGATCGCCACCGATGATCAGGCCGAGACCGACCGGCTGTGGAACGCCATCGTGAACCACGGCGGCCAAGAGAGTGAATGCGGATGGTGCAAGGACCGTTGGGGTGTGTCGTGGCAGATCACGCCCCGGGCCCTGCTGGCCGCCATCACCGACCCCGACCGCGCGGCGGCCCAGCGCGCCTTCTCCGCCATGATGACCATGCGCAAGATCGACATCGCCGCCATCGAGGCGGCGCGCCGCGGGGCGGCATAGTGGCGCTGCTTTGCGGGCTTCTGTTCTGCCAGAAGGAGGACGTCCCGCGGCCCGGCGGCGCATCAGGGCAGCTGCACCGTCTCCGCCAGATGCCCATACACCGCCGCGATGCGCCGCAGGTGGCGTGACTCCGGGTGTGTGAGCAGCCACAGCTCGTTGTCGCATTCGGCCAGCGTGCCGGTGAGCGGGCGCAGGTCACTGCGGCCCTGGGCCAGGAAGGTGGGCAGCACGCCCACCCCCGCGCCGCGCGCCACCAGTTCGAGCACGGTGATCAGGCTGTTGACGCGGTAGGTGGGCTGCACCTTGGGGTGGTGCTTCTTGCGCCAGCGCACCGAGGGATGATCGGGCATGGAGTCATCGGGCGCGACCCAGGCGGCGCGCCCGCTCTCCACCTGCGACATCGCCACCGGGTTGGCCGCCCCGGTGTACAGGGCCGAACGGATCATGCCCAGCTGCCGGCCCACCAGGTGCTGCGGCGGGCGGCGGGTGGCGCGTACGGCGATGTCGGTGTCGCGCCGGGTCAGGCTCACGAGTTCATTGCCTGCATGCAGCTCGTACGTCAGTGCAGGGTGGCGCGGCTGCAGCGCCTGCAGGGCCGGGACGATGAGGCCGTGCAGCATGGTGTCGGTGCTGGAGATCCGCACCGTGCCGGTGATCTGCTCGGGCTGCGCGTGCGTGGCGGCGCGGGCCGCCTCCAGCGCGGCCTCCACCCTCTCGGCCTGCTCGGCCAGGGAGAGGGCGGTCTCCGAGGCCCGGTAGCCCGCGCGGGAGCGCTCGAACAGCGGCTGCCCCAGGCCGCGCTCGATGCGCTGGATGGCGCGAAACACCGTTGACGCATCCACGCCCAGCCGCTCGCCGGCCGCCGCCAGTGTGCCGGTGCGCACCATGGCCAGCAGCACTTCCAGCTCGGCCGCGCCCAGGCGGTATTGCGTTTGTGCAATCAATGATTTCATGTTCGCTGATTTTGTTTGCGCTGGTGCAATCATAAATTCTGCCTGCCACAGGGCACGGCAACACACCGCCGGGTGCCCTGCAGCGATGTCTACAACCTGTTTTCGCAAAGAAAGCCCCGACCATGAAGCTCTACTACGCCCCCGGCGCCTGCTCGCTCGCCGTCCACATTGCCCTGCGCGAGGTGGGTGCCGCCTTCGATCTGATCAAGGTGGACCTGGCGCGCCACACCACGGAGTCCGGCGCCAACTTCCTCGACATTTCGCCGCGCGGCTACGTTCCGCTGCTGGAACTGGCCGATGCGTCGCGGCATGCCGAAGGCGCTGCGTTGCTGCAGTACGTGGCGGATCTTGACCCCGCACAGGCGCTGATTGGCAAGCCTGGCTCGCGCGAGCGCCTGGCCGTGCTGGAGTGGCTTACCTTCATCAGCACCGAACTGCACAAGGGCTTCAGCCCCTGGCTGTGGCACAAGGAGACGGCGGACTCCACGCGCCAAGCCGCCAAGGCCAAGCTGGCCACACGCTTTGCCGAGATGGATGCAGAGCTGTCGCGCCGCGACTTCCTGGCTGGGGCGTACAGCGTGGCCGATGCCTATGGTTTCACCATCCTGAATTGGGCCAACCTGCTCGGGATTCCGCTCACCGCGTACCCCCACGTGCAGGCCTGGATGGCGCGCGTGGCGGCCCGCCCGCAGGTGCAGGCGGCGCTGCGCGCCGAGGGGCTGCTCTCGTGAAGGCGGCTGATGCCGAGGGTGGTGCCCCTGCGGCGCTCACACTCGTCTCCCATGCGCTGTGCCCTTATGTGCAGCGCGTGGCCATCGTGCTGCACGAAAAGGGTCTTCCCTTCGAGCGCCGCACGATCGACCTGGCGCGCAAGCCCGGCTGGTTCCTGGCGATCTCGCCGCTGGGCAAAACGCCGGTGTTGCAGGTGCGTGGCGAAAGCCTGTTCGAGTCCGCGGTGATCTGCGAGTACCTGGATGAAGTGGCCATGCCCGCGCTGCACCCGCAGGACCCGTTGGAGCGTGCGCGCCACCGCGCGTGGATGGAGTTCGGCTCCGCGGTGCTGAACGGCATCGGTGCGTTCTATGCCGCGCCCAGCGAGGCCGCGCTGCAAGAGCGGGCGCAAGACTTGCGCGCGCGGTTCGTGCAGCTGGAGGAGGCGCTCGAAAAGCGAGAAAGCGCAGGGCCCTACTTTGCCGGGGCGGGTTTCAGCATGGTGGACGCTGTGTTCGGCCCGGTGTTTCGCTATTTCGACGTGATGGATGCGCTGCCTGGCATGGCGGACTTTGCACTCTGGCAGGGATTGCCGCGCTTGGCGCGTTGGCGCGCGGCGCTGGCGGCGCGGGCTTCCGTGCAACAGGCGGTGGGCGCGGACTATGCCGAGGGCCTGCGCGCCTTCCTGCTCGCGCGCGGCTCGGCGCTTTCGCGGCGCATGGGGGCGTTGTCGGCGTAGGCTGTTGCGTCTTCGTCGGCCCAGGTGCCGGGCGCGAGCCCCTGCAGCGTGTACGGACCGATCGCCGCGCGGACCAGCCTCAACGTGGGGTGGCCCACTGCGGCCGTCATGCGCCGCACCTGGCGGTTGCGGCCCTCGCGGATGGCGAGTTCGATCCACGCGGTGGGGATGTGCTTGCGCTCGCGGATCGGCGGCGTGCGCGGCCATACCTCGGGCGCAGGCTCCATCCGGCGCGCGCGAGCGGGCAGGGTGGGGCCGTCGTTGAGCACCACGCCGCTGCGCAGTGCGGCCAGTGCGGCTTCGTCGGGGACGCCTTCCACCTGCACCCAGTACGTCTTCTCCATTTTGAAGCGCGGATCGGCAATGTGCGCCTGCAGCCGGCCGTCATTGGTGAGCAGCAGCAGGCCTTCGCTGTCCGCATCGAGCCGGCCGGCCACGTACACGCCAGGCAGGTCGATGTAGTCCTTCAGGCCCTGCCATTTGCCCTCGGGCGTGAACTGGCTCAGCACGCCGTAGGGTTTGTTGAAACGGATCAGGCGGGCAGTCATGGGCGAAGGTGCGAAGAGGGGGAGAAGTTGGTGAGGGAACGGCGGCCGAGCATAGCCGCAGCGAAGCGATGCACGCGCCCTCGATCCCCTGCAAGACGGGCGGTTGTCTGACAGACACTCGCGCGTGCGACTCGCCGAAGGGCCGGATTCTGAGAGGTAAATTCCCCGCCAGCGCCAATCTGGCTTGCGCTGTTAGCTATGCAATCCATAGCTGAATTCGCTGGGCAAGTGTTGCCTGACTCTCTCATCCAGGCCGCAAGGAGCCCGCCATGCACACCATTCAACTCGACATCGCCCAGACCATCGGTATTGCCGCCGTGTTGCTGGTGATCGGCGAGTTCATCAAGAACCGCGTGGGCGTGCTCTCGCGGTATTTCATCCCCGGTCCCATCATCGGCGGGCTCGTGTTCTCGCTGATCGCGCTGGCGGGACATCAGACGGGCCTGTTCACCTTCCAGTTCTACGACAGCATGCGCGCCTTTTTGCTGCTGGTGTTCTTCACCACCATCGGCTTTTCGGCCAGCTTTGAGCTGCTCAAGAAGGGCGGTGTTGGCGTGGCGCTGTTTTTGGCCGCCGCTGTGGGGCTGGTAGTGCTGCAGAACCTGCTGGGTGCGGGGCTGGCGGCGGTGCTGGGCGTGCACCCGCTCATCGGCGTGGCGGCGGGGTCTATTTCGCTGACGGGAGGGCACGGCACCTCGGCCGCGTTCGGCCCGCTGCTGGAGCAGGCGGGTGCCGCCGGGGCCTTGCCTGCGGCCATTGCGGCGGCTACCTACGGCCTGGTGGCGGGCTGTGTGGTGGGCGGCCCGCTGGGCAGCCTGCTGATCCGCCGAAACCAGCTGCGCACGCCCGGCCTGGCTGCAACCGCCGCTGTTGCCGCTGCTGCCACGGCCACGGCCGCAGTGTCGGCAGCGGACGACGCCAATGCCTCCACTGCCCGCATTCCCGCGCCCGGCTCGCCGGGCAACAGCGACACGGTGATGTACGCCAGCATTATGATTGCCGTGTCCCTCGGTGCCGGCACCTTGCTGGTCAACTGGCTCAAGGACCTGGGCATCACGCTGCCTTCGTACCTCGGGCCGATGCTCGTGGCGGCGGCGGTGCGCAATATCATCGACTGGCGCAACAGCGTGCTGCCCCTGCGCCAGTTCGAAGTGGTGGGCAACGTGTCGCTGGGCTTCTTTTTGGCCATGGCGCTCATGTCCATGAAGCTGTGGGAGCTGGCCGAGGTGGCGGGGCCGCTGCTTGCCATCCTGCTCGCGCAGACCGCGCTGATGTTTGCGTATGGCTATTTCGTCACCTTTCGCGTGATGGGGCGCGACTACGACGCTGCCGTCATCGCAGCCGGGCATTGCGGCTTTGGCATGGGCGCGACGCCCAATGCCATGGCCAACATGCAGGCGTTCACGGCGGTCAATGGCCCGTCGGTGAAGGCATTCTTCGTGATCCCGCTGGTGGGCTCGCTGTTCATCGACTTCTTCAACGCGGTGATCATCACGGGCTTCCTGAACTACCTGAAGTAGCCTGTTGAAGCGTGGTGCGGCTCGGTGCGCCAACCTGCAAGCGTGAAATGGGTTCGGCGTGAGCAAGGGCCGCCCCGCAGTGAGGGCGTCGTCCTCGTGAATGAAGGTGCACAGCGACCCAGGGAGCTACACGAACAATGCCGGGTCCACCAGTGCGCGGTTGAGCATCACACCCCAGTGCAGGTGCGGGCCGGTCACGCGCCCGGTGGCGCCCACCTTGCAGAAGGCGTCGCCAGCTTTCACCACATCGCCCACGCGCACGTCCACGCTGCTCAGGTGGGCGTAAACGGTAAGCAGACCCTGGCCGTGGTCGAGCCATACGGTGCCGCCGCTGAAGAAATAGTCGCCGACGTCAATCACCCGGCCCGCCAGCGGCGCCACGATGGGGGTGCCCGTGCCGGCCGCGATGTCCATGCCGCCGTGCGGATTGCGCGGCTGGCCGTTGAACACGCGGCGCAGGCCAAAGGAGCTGGAGCGCCGACCCGGCACCGGCACCTGCATGCGCAGCGAGGCGAGTGCATGGCCTGCAGGGGGCTCGGTAAAAGTGCTCATCACCCGGGCCTGGTGGTCGCGCTCGCGCTCGTAGCGCGCCTGGTCTTCGGGCGAGAGGTCCACCGTGCGTGGCGCCACTTGCAGATGCTGCTCCTTGTAGCGCTTGGGCTCCACGGAGTAGGACACGGTGCGCGGGGTGGCGCCCGCCTGGGCTGGCGCCACGGTGATGAACATTTCGCCTGGCGTGGCGGCCAGTGGTATGCCCACCACGGCAGT
>NZ_JALEGG010000269.1 GCF_022763525.1 Acidovorax sp. | reverse complement strand
GCTGCGCCTGATGGGCGTGAAGGAAACCAGCGGCAGCCCCGTCACCGAAGAAGAGATCCACGCCATGCTGGTCGAAGGCACCACCGCGGGCGTGATCGAGTCGCACGAGCACACCATGGTGCGCAACGTGTTCCGGCTGGACGATCGCCAGATCGGCTCGCTCATGGTGCCTCGCGGCGATGTGGTGTGCCTGGACGTGGATGCACCGTTTGAAGAGAACCTGCGCTGCATCGAAGAGTCGGACCATGCGCGGTTTCCGGTGGTGCGCGGCGGCATGGACAACATCCTCGGGGTCATCAATGCCCGCCAGTGGCTGTCGCGCACCCTGCGCGACAAGGCGCGTGGCGGCTTGGCCGACCAGCCGCTGCAGACAGCCCTGTATGTGCCCGAGACCATTACTGGCATGGAGCTGCTGGACAACTTCCGTCTGTCGGACGTGCACATGGCTTTTGTGATCGACGAGTATGGCGAGGTGCAAGGCATCGTCACCCTGCAGGACCTGATCGAGGCGATCACCGGTGAGTTTCAGCCGCGCGACCCGGAAACTTCATGGGCACTGCAACGCGAGGATGGCAGCTGGCTGCTGGACGGGCACATTCCCGTGCCCGAACTGAAGGATCGCCTGAACCTGGATACCGTGCCCGAAGAAGAGCGCGGCCGCTACCACACCTTGAGCGGCATGATCATGCTGCTGACCGGCCGCCTGCCCAAGGTGACCGACACGGTGCAATGGGAAGACTGGAAGCTCGAGGTGGTGGACATGGACGGCAAGACCATCGACAAGATCCTCGCCACCCCGCTCACCGAGGCGGAGAAGGCCGAGGCGCGGGACGACGGGCTGTCGCTATAGCCTGCCTGGGCCCCACCGCCTGTTCAAGTTCTCAGGCGGCGTCCACGAACACCGTCAGCACGCCCGTGTAGCCGTACAGGTGGTGGTGGGCGATCTCGCCGCCCGCAAAGAACCCTGCCAGCGGCACGTCCCCCAGCGCATGGCGCACGATCTGCAGCTCGGCGCTGGGCCCGCCAAAATGCGGCCCTCCGCGGCCGGAGCAGCTCACGTAGATCGCCCCACAGATGCGGCGCTCGCGTGTCGCGCCAGCCCCGGCAGTCGCCTCTGCTTTGCCCGGCACATCGGCACGGTCACCGCCCGGCGATAAAGCTGAGAGCAGGGTTTCCGGCTCCAGTTCTTCAGGCGATAGCTCTTCGCGGATCTCGGCGCAGATGCGCATGAGATCGGCGCGCGCGGCCGCCACGTTGCGCTGGCAGAACGCCAGGTGCATTCCGGCCTCCACGTGATCGGCCAGCGCAACGCCGCGGCGAGCACCATCCAACCCCACGATGTGGCGCACGCGCGTGTCGGTACCGAAATGGCCGGTGCGACGCTGTCCCTGCGGCTGCTCGCCCGCGTTCACCAGGCCCGCCAGCGTGGCACGCACTTTGCGCAGCGCAGGCTGGGGGTCGCCATCCAGCGTCACGTCCAGGGTATCCAGCAGCACGTCCAGCGCTGGTTCGCCATCGAGCTCCAGCACCACGTTGTCCTGGGCCCGAGTGATGGTGCGCAGCGCCCCCACCGGCTGGCAGCCTTGCGTGACGCGCGACAAAAGCGCCACGCCGGAGCCAAACGCCACACCCGAAAGGCCGCCATCGAAAACCCCGCTGGCAGCCCCCTGCCCTGCGATGTTGCCATTGCCGCCTACCGCAAACTGCACACTCGCGGTGCGGCTGGCGCTCAAGCCCCCGAACAGGTAGCCCGTCTCGGTGCGGGCAGCCATCTCGGCCAGAAGGCCCGTCAAATCCGGCGTTGCGCCGTCCGCATGCACCAGCGCCGTATGGGCCACGAATCCGCCCGGTCCCCGCTGTGGATGGGCAGGCAGGGGCGCCACGCCGGAGAACACGCGGTACTGGTCGGCCGGAACGTCCAGCAGCATCACCGAAAGGGCAGGCTCGTCGAAGTACTCTGCGTTGTTGGCAGACACGCCCACGCCCACGGTGCCACTCCAGTCGGTGACTTCGGGCAGCTCGCCGCTCAGGTAGTCCAGCAGCTCGCGCGCCTCGCTCGCGTAGTGGTCGGTGATGTACAGCAGCCCAAGCGCAGGCGCGCTGGCGTAATCGGGCAGGGCCATCTGTGCGCGCAACTGCGCCAGCACGAGAGCGGCCGCCATGCGCCACTGCGGGTGCGTGGCGTGGCCGGAGGGAAAGAGTTTCATGGCGTTCTCCACGGTCGGCGGGCAGGCGTCAGGAGAGCTCGGTGGCCCACCCACCGGCCCGGCCTGCGGCCGTTAACCGGCGCGCTTGCGGGCGGCGCTGCTGCGCGCCTTGGTAGTGGTTTTGGCGGCCGGCTTGGCAGCCACCTTGCGAGCCGGTGCGGCGGCCTTCTTTTTGGCGGGCGCTGCCGCCTTGCGCGGGCTGCCCTTGACCGACTGCATGCCCTTGGCCGCGAACTGGCTGGCCATGCCGGTGGCCGTCTTGAACGCTTCCTTGGCCAGGCCGGTGGCCATGTTCTTGGTGGTGTCGATGGCGGTCTGCTTGGCCGCGTCTTTCATCGCGTTGGCGGCGATCTGCTGGAACTGGCTCGTGAGCGCCCCCCACCATTGCATCGGGTCGACCACAGCAGTGTCGGGAACGGCTGCTGTTTTGCCCTTGGCCTTGGGTTTGGCTTTGGCCGCTGGTGCGGGCTCGTCAGCCTCCGGGGCTTCCTCTTCGGTCTCGGCGCCACGGCCCGTCACGCGGGCGGCGGCGCTGGTCATGGCCTCTGCAGCGCCGCTGACCGTGTCGGCTGCCTTCTGCACGCCGCTCATCACGGTGTCGGCCGTCTTGAGCTTGAAGGCGTTGGCCACGTCGCCCATGCTGAAGTTCATGCCCTTGAGCGTGGCCAGGGTCATCTTCTGCACCTCCAGCGCCTGGATGGTGGCGGCCAACGCACGCGAGTTCTGCTCCAGCCAGAACTGCACGGCCTTGAGCTCTTCAATGCGCTTTTCCAGTTCTTCGACATTGATGGTCGGCGCCACCCAATTGGAGAGATTGGGCAGCTGCGGGATGCTGCTGGTCGCGCCTTTCGCGAGACTCTGCAGAAAATCAAAACCGGGGACGAATTTGCCGAAACCGAAGGCGTTGGTGGTGTCGCTCATGGCCGCTCCGCAAGAGGTGGGTCTGTGGTGGAGGCACAGCTTACTCCAATGCGTTGCCGCCGGGGCCGCCAGATTTTCCGCAGTTGCGGCCAGCGCGGGCGCTCGGTGCGCTTGCTGCGAAGCGGCTCAGTCAGTGCTTCTGCCCATGGCCATGCCCGTGGCCGTGCGCTGGCGCTGCGGCGCCCCCGGGCGCTGTGGTGCCCACTGGCAGGGTCAGCTCCAGTTTGCTTTCGACGCCCTTGGCGTCCTGAAAGACCAGGGTCAGCGGCACGGTGGAATCCTTGGCCAGCGGGGCCTTCAGGTCCAGCAGCATGACGTGGTAGCCGCCGGGCTTGAGTTCCACCGTCTTGCCGGCGGGCAGCTCCAAGGACGGCACGGCGCGCATTTTCATGACGTCGCCTTCCATCTTCATCTCATGCACTTCGGTCACGCCTGCGGCGGGCGATTCGGCGCGCACCAGGCGGGCGCCGTCCTGGGCCGTAAGGCGCATGAACGCGCCCGTGCCCTTCTGGCCCTGCACGCTTGCGCGGGCCCAGGCGCCTTCTACCTTGACGGTGGCGGTCTGTGCCCAGGCAGGGACGTTGGCAAAGGCAGCCATCAGCGTGGCGGCCAGGGCGGTGGTGTGAAGCAGTTTTTTCATGGTCAGGATTCCTTGTTCAGCGGAAATGGGAAGAGGCAGGAAAGCTGCCTCTTTGTCTTTGGCTCATCAGTGATTGTGGGCACCCGCGCCCGCGCCGGGCAGGATTTCCAGTGCGGCGGCGGGGGACTTCAGGTCCGAGATCTTCTGTCCGGGTTTCGGAGTCTCCACCCAGTCGTTGCGGCCTTCGGCACAGGTCTGGCGCACGGGCCAGTACATCGTGCCCGCCTGCTCGGGCGTCGTGGCGACCAGCACGAACTCGTCGTAATGGGCATGGGGCAGCATGTCCTCGGGGGTCTTGGCCGTCCAGGTCACACGCACCACGTCTTCGGTGATGGTGCGGCCGTGGCTGGTGTACGGCTGGGCGAGTTTTTCGCGCTGCACCTCCAGCGCCCAGCCCGGCTTGGGCATGGGGCGCGCGCCGCGCATGCCGGAGGGGATGTCCACCGCGATCTGCCGCGTCGGCGACGCGCCGCAGCCGTGGCCGACCTTGAACGTGGCCTTGTAGCTCGCGCTTGCGGGGGCGACCTGATATTCGAGCACCACATGGGCAGACGCAGGGCCATAAAGGCCTCCAGCGCCCAGCAGCAAAGCGCCAGCAGCTATCTTTTTCATAGTATCTTGAGACATGGAGTGTGTTCCTTTCAGAGGCTGACTTTGAGTTCAGCCATGTAAGTGCGCTGCGGGTAGGGGTGGAAATTCCAGAACCGGTAGTTGTTGAGGTTGTGGATGCCCACTGCGGCACTCACCTGCTGGGTGATCTGGTAGCGCACCCGCACATCGGTAGTGAAGTAGCGGCTCGCACCCTGGTAGGCAAAGCCGTTCACGTCGCTGTTGTCGAGCGTGCTGTACTGCTTGCCGCTGTAGCGCGCGCCCAGGGTGTACGACCACGTGGCATCGGGCCGGTAAGTGGCCACGGCAGTGGCGCGCCACTCGGGGATGCGCGGCTGCCACTTGCCCACGCTGGCGGGGAACTTGTCGTTGCGCGTGATCTTGGAATCCGTCCAGGTCAAGCTGCTGCCCAGCTCCAGACCGCGCACGAAGACGTTGGCCGCCTGGTACGACAGCTCCAGACCCTTGGTACGAATCGCGTCCACGTTCTGCACGTTGGTCACGTTGGGTGTGACGAGTACATTGGTCTGGGAGTACAGCGCGTCTTTCGTACGCTCAAAAAATGCGGTCAGGCGCAGCAGCCCGTTGCCCATGTCGCGCTCCGCCGTCAGCTCCGTCGTCCAGCTCTTTTCGGGCCGCAGGCTCGGGTCGTTGTTGATGAGCGTGCCGCTACCGCTGATGCCACCCTGGTACAGCTCGGCCACGGTGGGCATGCGCACGGCGCGGCCGGTGGATGCCTTGAGCACCCACAGGTCGCTGGCCTGCCAGGCCACGGCAGCCTTGGGCGAGAAGTAGGTTTCGTTGCGCTCGGGGTGGCTCAGCGTGGTGCTGGCGTTGCCGGTCTGGCCATTGCTGGCGCTCCAGCGCTCGGCGCGTGCGCCCAGCACGGCCTTCCATTGGGGCGCAATCTTCCAGGTGTCTTGCGCCCACAGGCCCAGCAGTTGGGTGTCGCCGTTGAAGGCCTGGTTGCGGGCGCCCGCATTTCCGTTGATCCAGTTCGTCGTGGCGTTCTCCACGGTGCGCAACCGGTAGCTGTCGCGCTGCAGGCCAAAGTCCACGATGTGCGCGCCCAACACCCCATCGGGCCGCCAGGTGCCTTTGGCGGCCAGGGTGTTCCAGCCCGTTCCCTTGCTGTTGGCGATGCGGCCCGCGCCGCCATGCAGCGCGGCGGGCAGCGCTACGGTGGCGGCGCGCAGGGTGTCGGTCTGGTAGTCATACAGGCTGGCGGCAACCTCCCAATCGAACACGCCTTTGGTGTGGCTCTTGACCGAGAGCCCGTGCATGAAGTGCGTGAGGTTCTCGTTGGAGACGTTGAAGTCCGTGGGCGCGAGCGCAAACGAGCGGCCGTTGATGTTGACCGTGCCGCTGTAGACCGCATTGCCGTTGGCATCGCGCAGGTAGCTGGTGGGCCGCCCTTCGGACTCGTTGTGCCACCAGCCCAAGGTATAGGCCGCGCGCACGGTGGGCGAGAAGTCGTAGGCGATCTTGGCCTTGATGTGGTCTTGCTGCGTGTGGTACTGCGTGGCCGTGCCCAGCAGGTACCAGGGCTGGTTGCTGCGGTTGTTGCCCGGCACAGCGCCCGTCACGGGCGTGCCTGCATTGCCCACCGTACCCGTAGACACCAGCCGTGTGGGGAAGGTGAGCGGCTGGCCTTCGCTGTCGGTCTTGCTGAAGTTGAGGAACCAGGACCAGTCGCCACTCTTGTTGCCCACCGAGGCGCTGACCTGCTTACCGGCATAGGTGGCGTTGGTGCCATACAAGTCAAACGGCTGGTGCTGGAAGCTAACCTTGCCATGCGCCTCGAACTGGGTCGGCATGCGCGTGACGTAGTCCACCACCGCGCCCACAGAGTTGCCCGCATAGGCGGCAGAGAAGGGGCCGTAGAGCACGTCCACCCGCTCGATCTCCTCGGGCGTGACCAGCATCCAGCGCGGTGCGTTGGTGGGGCCGTTGCCCAGGTAGTTGCTCAGCAAGATGCCATCGGCAAACACCATGGACCGCGCCGGGTTGCCCGTGCCCGAAGCGCGGGTGGACAGCACGGCATGGTTGTAGTCGCCGATGTAGCGCTTGCGCACCAGCAGGCTGGGCAGGTACTTGAGCGCGTCTTCGCTGTCGGTGGCGTTGATCGAATGCTCGATCTGCTCGCGCGTCACGCCCTCGATGGTGGTGGGGATCTGCGTGGGCAGCGAGGTGGGCTGGCCGCCGGTGATGGTGACCACGCCCAGTTCCTTGACGGGGGCATAGCTGGGCTCAGCGGGTTGGGCGAACGCCGGGGCAGCCCCGGTGAATGTGTAGCCCAGGACAATGGGAAAGGCACTGGCCAAGGCCAGCGCCATGCGGCTTTTGCGCATGGGAACTCCTGAATTTCAAGCCAAAGAGGCCGCTTGCACCCATGAATCAAGCGCAAGCAGCTATCAAAAAAATAGCAATTTCAGGAGAGCGCTGGAGGTCCACGCGGCGGCAGCGGCGCGGCGGTGCGCGCAGCAATGTGCGCGGCAGGGATGGGGCGCAAGGCATGCGCCAGGGGATGGACCACAGGCACTTGAGCCTGCGACGCGGGAGGCGGTGCGCTTACCTGTGCACACAGTGGGCAGTCCAGCGTGTGGCTGGGCACCTCGGTGGCGCCGTCGTCGGTCTTGACCAACAGCTTGATGGCACCCGAGCCCGAACAGATCAGCTCCATCGGCTGCGGATTGACCATGGGCGACGCCACGGCCACGCCGATGGACACCACAAACCATGCCAGCACAAGGCGGGCAAGCCAGCGAAGGCTGCGGATGGTTTGCAGGGAAGGCATGGGCGCGAATTGTAGGGTGCCCGGGCGCAAACGCCTTGACGGGGGTCATCTGCGCGACGGGCTCCCTCGCCGCCCGCTCCTACGATGTGCGCTGCATCCCTCACCATAACGGAGACACCCCATGCTGACACTCTGCGGCTTTTCAGCCAGCAACTACTACAACAAGGTCAAGCTCGCGCTGCTCGAAAAGGGCCTGCCGTTTACCGAAGAGCTGGCCTGGGTGGGCGAGACCGACCGCAGCGCCAGCCCGCTGGGCAAGGTTCCCTACCTGCGTACCCCGGAGGGGCCACTGTGCGAATCGGCCGTGATGGCCGACTACATCGAGGCCGCCCACCCGCAGCCCGCGCTGATCCCCCCCAACCCCTACCAGGCCGCCAAGGTGCGCGAGCTGATCACCTTCTTGGAGCTGCACCTGGAGCTGGTGGCTCGCAACCTCTACCCACAGGCGTTCTTTGGCGGCACCGTCAGCGACGCCGCCAAGGAAAAGGTGGGAGCGCAGCTGGAAAAGAACATTGCCGCCTTCGGCCAGTTGGCGAAATTCAGCCCTTACGTAGGCGGCGACACCTTCACCCTGGCCGACTGCGCCGCCATCGTTCACCTGCCGCTGGTCAGCTCGGCCACCAAGATCATCTATGGTCGCGACTTCCTGGCCAACCTGCCCGTGCGCGAGTACCTGGCCCGGATGGGCGAGCGTCCCCACGTACAGCGCATCAACGCCGACCGCAAGACCAATACCGCTGAAATGCTGGCGCGCCCTCCCAAGCGCTGAGCCTTCTTGATGCCGGTCAATGCGCTGCAGGCGACGCTGGGCGAGGATGGCATCCGTCGCCCATCGGAGCCCGTCATGGACAAGAACCAAGCTGCCACTTTCCGCCCTGCCCTTGTGGCCCTGAGGGAGTCGCTCCTCGCACAATTGGCTGAGCAGCGCGGCGGCACCATCGGCCGAGCCGAGGCTGCCGCGAACCACTTTGGCCAGCCAGAGGACCCCCGCGCCCAGCTGGCGACAGCGCGGGAGCTGGAGTTCGCCATCGATGAGCATGAGACCACTCACCTGGCCGCTGTGGAGGCCGCGCTCGAGCGCATCGCTGCAGGAGCGTACGGCGAGTGCACGGACTGCGGCGCGGACATTCCCATGGCGCGCCTACGCGCCACCCCCGAAGCCGCACGGTGCGTGCCCTGCCAGGAAAAGGCCGAACTGCGCCAGCCGCCCGGCGGATAGCGCGTTCGTTCCACTGCCTGGGGGATTAGCCCAGTGCATGGCGGCCCGGTGCGTCCATCACGGCGCCGCGATCGCCACAACTGGGGAGCGGCGCGACGGCCGTTGCGATACGCCCGCAGTTGGCCCTCTAACTCACCGACCCGCCGCGCTGTCGGAGTGGACGCCAGCGCCGACTCCCGCGGTAGCGGCATCGAAGAGCAGGTGGTCGAGGAAGCCCACACGCCTCCTGCCCCGGCATTCCGGGGCCGCCCCGTGCGGCTCTGCCTGTCGCCGTCGTAGGCGGAACGCCGGTGACTGCTGTGTCAGCGGCGCTGCAGCACCGGAAACGCACCCAGCGCAAAAACCGAGTTGGGTACGCCCACGCGTGCCATCAGAGGTTTGGGTTTGGCGCTGAGCTTTGGCCGGGACGCTGGAGCGGGGGCAGGCTCCTCCACCACCACGCCCTTCGCACGCTGCTGGGCTACCAAGTCCCGCAACGTCACCGACTGGAGGTACTCCATCACACGCATGTTGAAGCTTGTCCAGAGCTCCCCCGTCATTGATTTCACCTGCGCAGCCTGTCCTGCCTCCAGGTGCGGCAGGTCATCAGCCTTCAGGTTTTCCACGGCCAGGATGATCTCCGCCACCGAGATCTGGTCGAGGTTGCGGGCCAAGGTATAGCCCCCTCCGGGGCCGCGCGTGCTGTCCACCAGGCCGGCTCGGCGCAATGCGCTGAACAGCTGCTCCAGATAGGACAGCGAGGTGCCCTGACGCGCACTGATCGTGGACAGTGCCACGGGACGGAGCTTCTGGTGCAGTGCGAGGTCGGTCATCGCCGACACGGCAAGTTGTCCTCGGGTGGTGATTCGCATCGTAGCTACTCCTTGTGAACACGTTGTTTCCAGACCGGGCTGTGCCGCGGAATGGTCCGAACATCCAATGTAGAGGCTTTGACACTTCGCGTATATTCGTTTTATTGATTCAAATAGTTCGGTATTTTCGAAGCATTTAAGCCCATGAATTTTAAGCACCTTCGCTATTTCTGGACAGTGGCCAAGGCCGGCGGAGTGGTGCGAGCCAGCGAGCAGCTGCACACCACGCCGCAGACGCTGTCGGGCCAAATCAACCAGCTGGAAGAATGGCTGGGACACGAGCTTTTTCGCAAGCGTGGACGGGGCCTGGAGTTGACCAGTGAAGGGCGTGTGGCGCTGGGTTACGCGGAGCAGATCTTTGCACTGGGCGATGCGCTGGAAAAATCAGTGCGCCTGTCGCGCGGTCAGGCCAAGCCGCTGGAGTTTCGAGTGGGAGTGGCCGACTCCATTGCCAAGTCTGTCGCCTACCACTTGCTGGAACCCGCGCTCGGAATGCCCCAGCAAGTCCATATGACCTGCCAGGAGGGCAAGTTTCCCGACTTGATCGCCCAGCTCAGCCTGCACAAGCTTGACCTCGTCCTGGCCGATGAACCGGTGTCCAGGAAGATTGGCGTGAAAGCCTTCAACCATCCACTGGGGAGCAGCGGAATGAGCTTTCTGTGCTCCCCCGCATTGCGCGCCGAACTGGCCGGCGATTTCCCCCAGTGCCTGCAAGGTGCGCCCATGTTGATCCAGGGGCCGATGTCTTCAGTGCGCCAACAGCTCGATCATTGGTTCAACAAGTACCAGCTGCAGCCCCGCCTGGTGGGGGAGTTCGACGACAGCGCCCTCATGAACGCCTTTGGGCGCGAGGGCCGGGGCGTCTTCACATCTCCCACCGTGCTGGACGAGGAAACCACAGCGCAATTTGGCGTCGAGGTGATCGGACGGTCTACTGAATTGGTGGAGGAGTTCTTCGCCATCTCCGTGGAGCGGCGCATCACCCACCCGTGCGTGGCAGCCATCACCAAGGCGGCCAAGGCAGATCTGTTCGCTAAGTGAGGTCTGCTGAACGCTGGTCAACGCGCTCAAAAGAACTTCGGCCAGCGCGGAGGTGTCGCTATGAGGCGCACGCCTGCCCGCTAGAGCAGTCGCTGGAATGAACCTGCAGGTTCAGTAAGTCTGGGAAACCGGTATAGAGGGGGTGGGTACATCACGCGCCCTTCATAAGGGGTGGCGGGCGAAACGACAGATCCTGCCGCCCATTGGCAAAAAGCCACCTGCGATGATGATTGCCTGAGGAATGCATTCCCGATGCCGGAAGAAACTTGGTCCCGTGCGGCGGCCAGGAAGGGCTGCACGCACACTTCACGCGGCTAAGGGGAAAGAGGTGCGTATCAAAGGCAGAAAGCAAAAACGCCCGCATCACTGCGGGCGTTTTTGCTTTCTTTTTGGTTGCGCGAGAAGGATTTGAACCTCCGACCTTTGGGTTATGAGCCCAACGAGCTACCAGACTGCTCCATCGCGCGGTAAGAAATAAATTATACCCTATTATTCAGCTGCTGCCGAATTATTTTCAGTTTCAGCAGCACGGTCGACCAGTTCAACCAGAGCCATGGGTGCATTGTCACCCACACGGAAACCCATCTTCAGAATGCGGGTGTAGCCACCGGGACGCACCTTGAAACGGGGGCCCAGGTCATTGAAGAGCTTGGTGACGCTGTCACGGTCGCGCAGGCGGTTGAAAGCCAGGCGGCGGTTGGCCACGGAGTCTTCCTTGGCCAGGGTGATCATGGGCTCGATCACGCGGCGCAGTTCCTTGGCCTTGGGTACCGTGGTCTTGATGGCCTCGTGCTCGATGAGCGAGTTCATCATGTTCTGCAGCATCGCGAGGCGGTGCGAGCTGGTGCGGTTGAGTTTGCGGAGGCCGTGTCCGTGGCGCATGGTGCTTTCCTTCGACTGTCTATGTAATTAAATCGGGTAGCCGTGTCAGGTACTTCCCGAGGCACTGTTCCCTTGCGGCATCGCCTTGGGGAACGAAAAGTCCCCCTTGCGGAGGACTCGGAAACCGGGCTCCCGTTTTCCAGGGAGCCTGCGATTATAAGGCGGCAGCTTAGCGCTTGTCCAGACCGGCGGGCGGCCAGTTCTCGAGCTTC
>NZ_JALEGG010000268.1 GCF_022763525.1 Acidovorax sp. | reverse complement strand
TGGCGCACCAGCCAGGGTGCCTGGTCCGCCCGCGCCAGCTACACCTACCTGGACGCCTATTTCGCCAGCGCATACACCAGCGCTGGCGGTGTGGTGATTCAGTCCGGGAACCGCCTGCCGGGCACGGCCCGGCATGGCGCGCACTTTGCCATGGACTACGCTGCGACGCCCACCTGGCAGCTCGGCGCCTCGATCCACATGAGCGGGCCGGTTTACGCCAATGACCTGAACAGCGAACGCGCCCCAGGCTTTGCCGTGCTGGGGCTGCACGCCGCGTACCAGGTGGGAAGAGAAGGCGCGCACGGCGAGCCGCGATGGCAGGTCTGGGCGCGGCTGGACAACGTGCTGAACCGCAGGTACGCGGGAACCTTGATCGTCAACGATGGCAACGGCCGGTTTTTCGAACCGTCGGCAGGGCGGCGCTGGATGGTGGGACTGCGCGCCCGGTTCGTCTAGATTTCCCAGGGAGCGTGAACAGGCTCTAAGGCGCCCCGCCGGCCCGATAACCCAATGCCTTCATCGCAGCGGTCAAGGAGACAGCTGCGGTTGCATAGCCCTCCCAGGGGCCGTTGCCAATGCGCAGCCGTTGCTCCACCGATGGGACGGTCCAGTGCGCACCGCTGGTGATCTTACCCAGCTCGTTCCAAGCCACGGGCACCGAAACGCCCATGCCCGGCCGCGCGCGGGCCGTCCATGCGCTGGCCGTCGTTGCGCCCAGGCCATTGCGAAGATAGTCGGCAAAGATCTTGCCCACGCGGTTCTTGGGGCCGCTCTTGGCCACAAACCGCTGCGGAATCGTGCGCGCAAGATGCTGGACGATGGCCTGGCTGAAGCCCTTGACCGCATCCCAGTCGTGCAAACGCTTGATCGGCACCACCACATGCAGGCCCTTCCCCCCACTGGTCTTGAGGAACGCGGGCAAACCCAATTCAGTCAGCATCACGTGCACCAGCGTGGCCGCCTCCTGCATGTGCTCCCAGGCCACTCCCTCCCCTGGGTCCAGATCAAAGGTCATCCGGTCCGGGCGGGAGATCCTGTCTCTGCGGGCATTCCAAGTGTGGAACTCCACCGTATTCATCTGCGCAGCAGAAAGCAGCCCGCCGGGCCCCGCCACCTCCAACAGTGGCGGGTGAGCTGGATACAGGTCTTGCGGGAGTTGGCGGACCCCGTCCATTCCACCGACATCCAGGTGCTTCTGAAAGAACAATTCCCCTTTCACGCCCTCCGGCGCCCGTACCAGTGAGGTGGGGCGGCCTTTCAAATGAGGCAGCATGAGCGGCGCTACGGTGGCGTAGTAACGCACCAGATCCAATTTGGTGATCCCGGTTGACGCATCGATGACGCGCTGCGGGTGCGACACACGGATGGAGCCGACACTGGACGCAGCGGCCGCAGTCTTGCGGTTGATGGGCGTTTTGGACGTCATGGCGGTCGGTTCTTCCTTGCGGATCTCTCGGGCTGGCTTGTCGGCGCGCAAGCCTTTGAAAACAGCGTGGCGGATACGGCCTTCCTTGGTCCACTCCGCAAAGGCCACTTCCGCGAGCAACACAGGTTTCACCCAATGGGCCTTCTTGCCGATGGTCTGCGGACGGGCGAAAGGGCTGTCCGGGGTTCGAATCTCTTGCAACCGCTCGCTCAGGTCGTGCAAAAACCGCTCGTTGAAGCCCGTGCCGACATTGCCGGCATAGCGCAGCGCACCTTCCTCATCGTGCACACCCAGCAGCAAGGAACCAATGCCGGTGCGGCTCCCCTGCGGATCGGTGTAGCCGCCAATCACGAACTCCTGCCGGTGGCTGCATTTGAGCTTGATCCAGTCACTGCTGCGGCGAGAGACGTAGGCAGCACTCTTGCGCTTTCCGATGACGCCCTCGAACCCCAGCCTGCAGGCGGATGCCACGAGCTCGGAGGGGGCCACCTCAAACGCCTCGCTGAACCGGACGCTCTCCAAGGCTGCCTGCTCGATGATGGCTTGCAGACGTTCGCGGCGCTCCCACAGCGGGGCGTCTCGCAGATCGCTTCCGTTGGCGAAGGGAAGATCGAACCCATAGAAGACCAACGCGTCCGTGGACTGCCCGTCAAAAGCATTCTGCAGCGCCTGGAAGTCGGGTACGCCGTGTTCGTCCAGCACGATCACCTCCCCATCCACCCAGCCGGACCGGAGCGGAAGCTGGCCCAGGGCTGATGCCAGGCGCGGCATCTTGCTCGTCCAATCGTGCCCATTGCGTGTAAACAGACGTGCCTCGCCGCGCTCAATGCGGGCCACCAGGCGGTAGCCGTCAAACTTTAGCTCCCACAGCCACTCGGATGGGTCTTCAGGGGGCTGGTCGACCAAGGTCGCCAGTTGCGGAGAGAGCGTCGCGGGCAGTGGCGCCTTGGGTGTTTGGTTACGCGCCCGAGCAGGCTTGGGGGATGATGTGTTTTGCGGTGTTGGAGCGCCAGTACGCAAGGCGGAGCCGCTAAGGGACGGCAGCGGTACCGGAGCGGCTGCCGCCACGCTGTCGGGCATCTCGTCCACCACGCTGAAGTCCTGCGCCGGTCGCTCAAGACCGTCGCGCTCCTTGATAAGTAGCCAGGGCGGCTGGCGCTCCTGGCCTCGGCCGTGCATGCGCACCAAGGTCCAGTGGCCGCGAAGTTTATGCCCATACACCGCGAACTTGAGCTTGCCCTTGCGGTAGCCCTCAGCCGGGTCTCCTTCGGGCACCCAGTAGCCCCGGTCCCAGATGATCACCCGGCCCGCCCCATATTGCCCGGCCGGTATCTGGCCTTCAAAAGTGTTGTACGAGATGGGGTGGTCCTCTACCTGGACTGCCATCCGCTTGTCGACGGGGTCGAAACTGGGGCCCTTGGGCACGGCCCAGCTTTTCATCGTTCCGTCCAACTCCAGTCGAAAGTCATAGTGCAGGCGGCTGGCCCAATGCTTCTGGATAACGAATTGCCGCGCCCGCGTGCCCGGTGTGCCCCCTTCTGCAGGTTCAGGGGTAATGCTGAAATTCCGCTTTTTTTTGTATGGGCCAAGCGAATCGTTCACAGCCATGCTTCACCTATGCAGCCGCGCGGCGAGCGGCCTTCTTGGGAGCAGGCTTGGCGGCTTTCGCCGTCTTGGCGGCGGCCCCTTTGCCTTTGGGCGCGGCCTTTTTCGCCGCAGCCGCCGTCGCCTTGCGCGTGGCAGAAGGCAGCTTCGTCACGGAGGCCGCCGCACCATCACCTGCTGACTGGCGCGATGTTTTCCCCTCCAGGCTGCGCTTGAGCAGTGAAGTGAGGTCCAGCACATCCGCACCCGTTGCGGGCGCCGGGCTGCTGTCCACCTTGGCCACATCGGCAATCTCACCGGCGTTGGCCTTTTGCTCCACCAGCTTGTGGATTTCATCCGAGAAAGAATTGCGAAAGCTGTCTGCATCCCACGTCTGCGTCATGTCCTCAATGAGCTGGACCGCCATGGCCATTTCCGCCTCTTTGATACCCACGGCCTGAGTCCCCATCGGCGGCAGATTCAGTGCCTCGAATGAGCGGATTTCGCCGCCCCACCGCAGAAGATTCAGGATGAGCGCACGACCACAAGGAATGAGCACGGCCAGATGCTGCTTGGTTTGTATGACCACCGTGGCCACGCCCACCTTGTTGCTCTTGCGCAGCGCCTCCCGCAGCAGGGCGTAGACTTTTTCCCCGCGCTTGAGGGGAGCGGTGTAGTAAGGACGTTCGAGGTAGACAAACGGAATCTCGTCCGCGTCCAGAAAGGCTTCGATTTCGATGGTCTGGGTGACCTTGGGATACGCAGCGGCAATCTCCTCGGGCGACAGCACCACGTAGCGCCCCTCTTCGTATTCCACACCCTTGACGATGTCCGCTGCAGCAATCTCCTTGCCCGTCACCTTGTTGACGCGCTTGTATCCCACCGGCTGCATGGAGCGCTTGTCGAGCCAGTCAAAGTCAATGCCCGTGCTGGCGGTAGCCGAATACAAGCCGACCGGAATGTGAACCAAGCCAAAGCTGATCGCCCCCTTCCACATCGTGCGCGTGGAAGTGGGCGCCTTGCCGTCTTCATCAGCCATTGCAAACTCCTAGGTTTGAAGTCAGGACTGGGAAGCAAGGTACTGGCGCACTTTCTCGGCCGAAGAGCCCACCGCTGCGACGGCTTCGCGCAGTTGTGTCTCGGTCACTCCCAGACTGTTTGTCCAGTCGCGAATTTCATAGGGTTCGCTGAGATTGATGAACGCGCGGTCGTGCGCGATTTGCGTCTTGTCGTCGCTCATGTGCCACTCCTTGTAGGAGAGTGAAGCTATTGCGCGCGTCGTGCGGGCGATGTAGGACAACCGCATGGTTTGAATAAGGACAGGGACCGTTCCCCATCCGGGCGCGAGCAGCACTGCAGTTTGGCCCAGCCCTCCGCACGGGTACGTCCGGGCAGTTCGCGAACTGCTGCGCGGCCGGCCAGCTTGCAGGACAGCACCCACGAATTTGTAGCGAAACGTGTGATCAGTTGCACTCTGACGCTTCAGTGCCCAAAATAAATAGCTCCATTGCAAGGAGGCCGCCATGCCCATGGAGCTGCTGTTCGCCCTTGCGCAGGGCGATTTGCCACGAACGATAGATAGCCCTAGTGATATCGACAAGCTCCGTGTCATCGCGGCAGCAGAACTTGTACACGCACGGCTGCCGGAGGTGGGAGCCCGCGAACAAACGGCGCAGGTGCTGTCCATTACCTGGCAGGGACGAGCCGCATTGGCGAAGGCGTACCCCCACCACTGTTTCAATTTCGGTGCCGCGCCGCGGCAGCAAGAAAACCCCTTTGCCGACTGGCGTCCCTCGAAGGACGCCTACGAGCTGCAGCGCGACGGCTCGCGAACCACCCTGGACTCGTAGCGCCGCCTCTTCCAAACAGAGACACCCGGTGCACGTGAAGCGTTGTTGTCTGACAGACGCCCACAGGGACATTTGCTGAAATTTCCCCATCAGCCATTGAGGTTGACCTGGGGAGCTCATTGGGAGCCCCCTCTCCCAACAGAGGATTCACCATGAAGCGCCACGATTGGAAACCCGGCACTCGCGCCCTGGCGGGCTTTACCGGCACGGTTGTGCTGGCACTTCTGGCCGCCGCCTCCTTGTTGGTACCCGACATCACCGTGCAGTCGGTGGACTCCATGCCCCTGTTGCCCAGTGGCCTGGACCAGATTCTTCTGGCCGACTGGTTTGAGTGAACGAAGAATCCTCCGTTCACCCGACCAAGGTCTTGATTCGGCGAGTCCGGACCATCGCAACCATGAACACTGGCAAAAAACATAGCACGAGCGTAATATTCGGCGCGGCCTCTCTGCATCTGGAGGGGCATTGAAATTGGAGGATGATCGTGAACCCACGTTTTCGAATCCCCGCAAGCCGCCGCTCAGCCCCCCTTTGTGCGGTTCTCGCCCCGATGGTGCTGATGTTTGCCCTGGCAGGCTGCAGCACGCCTCAGGGCGGCCCTGAAGACTCCACGCTGGATGCATTCACCCGCTGGCATGAAAGCGCACGCGCCCAGGCCCACGCTGGCGTCCTTCGCTGGAGTGATCTCTACAAAGAGAGCTTTGACCGGCTCACGGCCTTGCCCCCTTCGCTGCAACAAGATACGCGGCTGGAAAACACCGTACTGCTCCTGTCTACAGCGCGCAAATACGAAGCCAATGAAATGAGCGCCCAGCAGTTTGCCAGGGAGCGCGACCACATCGAAACGCAGTTGGAGGCCCGGCTGCGGTAGCCGGGCGCATGTTCGCCTGAGCATGCCCTCCCCTTTAGCCTTGCCGCCCAGCGCTATCTCAGCGGGCCGGATTGCTCCACCAGGGTGATGCGCCTGCGCAACGTCGCTGCAGTCTCTGCATCCCCTGCAGCCTCGGCGCGTTGGACCTGGATTGCCAACCACGCCATCAAGGGCCGCCGCCAACCCTGGGCCGAGGCCGTTTCAACGGCACTCGCCACCACAGCGGGACTCGCCCTACCCGCCTGCAAAAGTGCCCCCGCGGCCACCAGACGAGACAGCGGCTCCTCCATCGCGGCCAGCGCAATGGCGTCTCCCGACGCAGCCACCTTGCGTTGCGCTTCTGGCAACAGCCCCACTTGAGATGCCGTGGCGCGTCCCGCCAAATAGTCTGCATACGCGCGCTCTGGTGGCGCGGCATCCTGGCGCAGGGCTTCGAAAGGTTCGCAAGGACCCGCCACCACGCTCGCCACCTGCGCGGCGCATCGCATCAGTTCCAGGCGGGCCAGCAGGTCCGCGCGCCCTGTGCGGGCCACCTCGGCGCGAGCGCGGTCCCACTCCAGCTTTTCTACCCGGGCATTGCCCGACAGGTAGGCTTCGATGGCTTTCTGCGCCGATGCGTGGGCATTCATTTGCCAGTCGGGCACGGGCGGCTTGCTGGAACAAGCGATGAGGAGAGCCGAGGCGAAGGCGGCGGCACTCCACCGCAGCCATCGCCGGGGCATGGCAGGCTCCGTACGGCCAGGCAAAGCAGCCCCAAGGGTCCAATGGCGATTCATGGCAGCTTGATCTCCGTATCCCGTGCGAAGGGCCACTTGCGGTTGATCTCATTGACCAGGCTTTCCACCTTGCGCAGGTTGCTTTCCACCTCGGCCCGCAGCGCGCCCAGGTCGGTGGTGGCTTCGCGCGCGTTGGCCCCCACGGCCTGAGCCTCCACCAGCACGGCATCCACCTTCTTCAGGCTGGTGCGCGTATCTGCGAGCAAGGCGTTGAGCTGGGCCACGGCGGCGCGCACCTCGGGCACCAGCGCGTCCTTGGTTCCGTCGGCACCAAAGACCTGCCGGTCTGCGCGCGTGGCCATGCCGTCGAGCCGCGCGAGCAAGGCGTTGGTGCGCTCCAGCGTGGCCATGATTTTGCGGGCGTCCGCTTCGTTGCCGGTGAGCACCCCCAGCATGCCTTGGGGGCCGTTGATGCGCTCCGTCAATGCGCGCACATTGTTCAGGCTGCTGCCAAGCGCCGCGTCCTCGGCCGTCAGCGCGTTGAGGTTGGAAAGCAGCTCTCGCGCCGACGCCATGAGCTGCGGAATCTCGGCCGTGGCGTCGCCGCGCAGCACCGGCCGCACGGCGCCATCGGGCAGAGGGTCGTCGCTCAGCATGCCGGAATAGGCGCGGATGTTGGTCCCCCCGACGATCCCGCGCACCAGCGTGAACACGCTGGACTGTCGCAGCCAGTGCGCGTCCTTGCGGGGCACGTCGACGATGATGCGGGCGTTGCCGGTCTCGGCCAGCTCGATACGGCGCACACGGCCGATCGGAAAGCCCGAGAAGGTCATGTCCATGCCCACCACCACGCCTTCGGAATCGTCCGCAGTGAGCACCAGGGTTTGCGTGGGCTCAAACGCACCGCGGGCGTACAACAGGTACAGGCCCGACCCGACGATGAGCAACAGGCTGAACAACAGCAGCGCCGCAGCCTTGATTTCCAGGTGGGCCACCGGACGGAGCGTCTCGACCGGCGGCACGTCAGCGGCAAAGACAGGCTCAGCCGACTCAGGCGTGGGGCGGGGCGGAGGAATGTGGTGGTTCATGGTGCCAGGGATGCGTCACACAAGGAGATCGGGTTTGCGAAGGGCTATGGAGATCATCAGTAGTAGTTGCCCATGAGGGACATCACTTCGATCATCAGCAGCACGGCGAACATGCGGGCCAATCCCCCAAGCTCCGAATCAGGCTGGGTACGATCGCCAGAGTCATGCAGCCCTGCCGCCATGGGAATCAGCGCGATGGCCAGGCTGAAGAAAACGGTCTTGAGCACAAACACCATCGTGACGCTGGGGGTGAAGACCTGGCCGAACATGCGCGTATAGCTGGGCAGGCCCGCCACATTGAAACCATACACCCCCAGGTAGGCGAGCACCAGCGCGACAACGCAGCTGAGCGCCGCCAGCGTGATGCACGCAAACACGCCCGCAATCACCCGTGGCAGAAGCTCAATGCGCACCGGGTCCGACCCCTGCCGGCGCAACGCTTCAAACCGGCCGCCTTCGCGCAGGCGCGTGATCTGCGTGCCGTTGGGGATGGTGCAGCGCATGGCCACGAACAGCGCGGCGGTGAGGGGGATCAGCTCCAGCACGAGGACGCGGATCACCATTTCAAGGGCGTAGCGCGACAGCCCGTAGCTGAGCGCCGTGACCACCACAATCCGGGTGAGAACAAGGCTGATCAGCGCGGCCAGCACCGTGAAGCCCAGCAGCACCGGGGCGGTATCGAGGTAGAGGTGGCGCGCCAACGCCCTGCGTGTGCCCCGGCCATAGCTGGAGGGCGACAACACCAGCACGAACACCACGGCCCCCAGGTACAGGATGCGCCACCACGCGATGGCCCAGCGCCGCACGGTGTTCCACACACGTTCGGGCAGGGAGAGGCCGGGCAGGCGCGAAATCATGGCCGGATCATAGCGGTGCGCCCGCGGTCAGCGCGCATTCCGGGCTGTGGTGGCGGATTGAAGCGTTTTTGGACTCCAGCGCCTGAAAAACAAGCGCGGACAGCTACCATTTCAATAGCAAACGACACGCAGTGAAACAGCTCTTCACATCCTCGCACCCAGCCGCTGCACAGAGCACCGATGGCAATGGGCGCCGCGCTACACATGCCGCTTGGCCGACCCTGCGGGCGCGGGCTGGGCGGGTTGCGCGTCCGCCCGCGCGTGCAAGGTCTCGATGATGTGGCAGTGGTCATCCGACCCGTCGCAGCGGCTGCGCAGGGCCAGGAGGTCGGCTTCCAGCGCCTGCAGTTCAGCAAGGCGTCCACGCACATGCTGGAGGTGCTCATCCAGCGTATTGCGCGCCGCGTCGCAGTCCTCCTTGCGGCGCAGGTCCAGGGCGAGCAGGCTGCGCACCTCGTCCAGCGACATGTCCATCGCGCGGCACAGGCGGATGAAGCGCAGCTGATGGACGTCGGTGCCGCTGTACAGCCGGTAGCTGTTGTCGCCCCGCACACTGGGGGAGAGCAACCCTTCCTTCTCGTAGTAGCGGATGTTGGCGGCCGACACACCGGACTGCTGGGCCGCCTCACCGATGCGCCACCGTGCGGTGTCTGGATTCATGCTTGACCTTCAAGTGACTTCAAGGTTTCCAATCATGCCATCGTTTGCAAAAAACCTCCCTGAAGGACCCTATGTCTGCACACTGCCACGACCATTGTTCCTCTGCCTCCCAAGACGGCGCCCGCTCCAGCGCCGATCCGCGCTATCGCCGGATTCTGTGGATTGCGCTCATCGTCAACGCTGCCAT
>NZ_JALEGG010000267.1 GCF_022763525.1 Acidovorax sp. | reverse complement strand
GACAGACCCGGCCTCGCATACCTTTGGCGGGCCGACGGCGCGCAACGCCGCCATGTTCGGCCCGCCGGGCTGCGCGTATGTCTACCGGTCCTATGGCCTGCACTGGTGCATCAACACAGTGTGCCGTGAAGCGGGCCACGGCGCGGGCGTGCTGCTGCGGGCGCTGGAGCCCACGCACGGCATCGACGCCATGCGCGCGCGGCGGGGGCTGCAGGACCCGCGCCTGCTGTGCGCCGGGCCGGGGCGGCTGGCGCAGGCGCTGGGCATCGATGCCAGCTTCAACGGGCGGCCGCTGGACCTGCCCCCGTTCGCGCTGCTGGAACCGGGCGGCGCCCCGGCTGCGGACGCACAGGCCATCGACGTGGTGGCCGGCCCGCGCATCGGCATCAGCAAGGCGGTGGATGTGCCCTGGCGGTTCGGGCTGCGGGGCTCGCGCTACCTGAGCCGGGGGTTTGCCGACGCACCGCAGGGCGTGGCGGTGGCAACGGTGGCGACGGCAGAGACAGGTGTGAAGTCTGAAACGGGAACGCCGCGCCGCGCCAAGCCGGGCTACTGACTCGGGCTGAGCCCCCCGAACCGTTCACGCCGAGCTTGTTGAAGCGCGGCGTGGAGCTCCGACAGGCTCAGCCCGAACGGTTGTGTTTCAAATCCAAAGCGGCTGAATCCATCCTCCATCCGCGCGCGCACGGATGCGGCGCCTTTCTACGGCCCCAGCGCCGCCATCAGCTGCTCTGCGCGCGCAGCGGCCGCCTCGTCCATGCGCATCGGCCGCCCCCATTCGCGCTGCGTCTCGCCCGGCCATTTGTGGGTGGCGTCCATGCCCATCTTGCTGCCCAGGCCGCTCACGGGCGAGGCAAAGTCCAGGTAGTCGATGGGCGTGTGCTCCACCATCAGCGTGTCGCGCGCCGGGTCCATGCGGGTGGTGATGGCCCAGACCACGTCCTTCCAGTCGCGCACGTCCACGTCGTCGTCCACCACCACGATGAACTTGGTGTACATGAACTGGCGCAGGTGGCTCCACACGCCCATCATCACGCGGCGCGCGTGGCCGGCGTAGGCCTTCTTGATGCTGACCACCGCCATGCGATAGCTGCAGCCTTCGGGCGGCAGGTAGAAGTCCACGATCTCGGGAAACTGCTTTTGCAAGAGCGGGATGAACAGCTCGTTCATCGCCAGGCCGAGCACGGCGGGCTCGTCGGGCGGTTTGCCGGTGTAGGTGCTGTGGTAGATCGGATCCCGGCGCATCGTGATGCGGTCCACGGTGAGCACGGGGAACTCGGCGCATTCGTTGTAGTAGCCCGTGTGGTCGCCGTAGGGCCCTTCCAGCGCGTGCTGCCAGCCGCTGGGGTGCTGGGCGTCGGGCTGGATGTGGCCTTCGAGCACGATCTCGGCGGTGGCCGGCACTTGCAGCGGCACGCCCAGCGCAGGCGTGACTTCGGTGCGCGCGCCGCGCAGCAGGCCCGCGAACTGGTACTCGCTCAATGCATCGGGCACGGGCGTCACGGCGCCCAGCAGCGTGGCCGGGTCGGCCCCCAGCGCCACGGCCACGGGGTAGGGCTGGCCGGGATGGGCGGCGCAGTGGTCGGCAAAGTCCAGCGCGCCGCCCCGGTGGGCCAGCCACCGCACGATGACCTGGTTGCGCGAGAGCACCTGCTGTCGGTAGATGCCCAGGTTCTGCCGGGCCTTGCGCGGGCCGCGCGTGATGGTCAGGCCCCAGGTGATGAGCGGGGCCACATCGCCGGGCCAGCAGTGCTGCACGGGCAATCGCGAGAGGTCCACGTCCGGCCCCTCCCACACCTCCTGCTGGCACGGGGCGCCCCGGCCCACGGTGTGCGGTGCCATGTTCCACAGGGTCTTGAGCAGCTGCCCCATGGCGAGCATGTCCTTGAAACCCTTGGGTGCCTCGGGTTCCTTGAGCATGGCCAGCACCTCGCCCAGGGTGCGCACGCCGCAGAGGTCGGGCACGCCCATGGCGCGGGCCACGCGGGCCGGCGTGCCAAACAGGTTGGTGAGCACGGGCATGCGGTGGCCGGTGGGCTGGGTGAACAGCAGCGCGGGGCCGCCTGCGTGCAGCACGCGGTCGCTCAGCGCGGTCATCTCCAGGTGGGGCGAAACGGGTTCGTGCACGCGGCGCAGGTCCCCCGTGGCTTCGAGCTGGGTGATGAAGTCGCGCAGGTCGGTGTAGGGCATGGAAGGGCCGAAAAAGGGGGGTTGCGCTGAGCGCCCTGGCTTCGACAGGCTCCGCCCGAACGGGTGAGGGTGGGGATGGGCGTGGCCAGCCGATGGCTTACAGCGGTGCCGGTACGAGCAGATTTGAGTGAAATCGGCCTCCAGCGCTTATCTGATAGGCGCAAGCAGCTATCCATCAAGGAGCAAGTTGCGCGCCGGGCATGTCCAGCCCCTCCCAGCGCGGGGCCATGTCGTGCGGCAGGTCGATGAGGTCGAGCACGCGGGCCACGCTGTAGTCCACGATGTCGCCGACGCTGGTGGGGCGCAGGTAGAACGCGGGCAGCGGCGGGCAGACGATGCCGCCCATCTCCGTCACCGCCACCATGTTGCGCAGGTGGGTGAGGTGCAGGGGCGACTCGCGCACCATCAGCACCAAGCGACGGCGCTCCTTGAGCGCCACATCGGCCGCGCGGGTGAGCAGGTTGTCGGCCAGGCCATGCGCTATGGCCGCCAGCGTGCGCATGGAGCACGGCGCCACCACCATCGCGTGGCACTGGAACGAGCCGCTGGCAATGGCCGCGCCCACGTTGGCCGCGTCGTGCACGCGGTGTGCCAGCGCTTCCACCGCGGGGCGGTCCATGTCCAGCTCGTGCTGCAGGTTGCGCCAGCCTGCGTCCGACACGACGAGGTGCGTTTCCACCCCCGGCTGGCCCTGCAGCACCTGGAGCAGGCGCGCGCCATACACCGCGCCGCTGGCGCCCGAGATGGCCACGATCACGCGGCGGGTGCGGGGTGCGTCAGCCATGAGAGGGCTCCTCGGCCGAAGGCTGGTGCGCGGGGCGTGTCAGCGGCCGCGCCAGCTGGTCAGCCTCCACCTGTTCCAGCACCAGGGCGGCCTGCAAGTGGTCGAAGTCTTCGTGCGCGCGCTTCTTCACGCCGTACTGCTGCAGCTGGTAGTGCCGGTCGGCGTCGATGCCGTGGCGCGCGAGCGTGCTCTTCACGCACACCAGCGGGCAGCCGTCCAGCGCGATGATGGGGCGGCCCGAGCGCACGGTCTTCATGAGGTGCGGCACATCGCCGCCCACGCCCGCAATGCAGGACATCTCGGCCACGCCGCGCCGGTCCAGCTGCAGCGCGACGTGGTTGGCCAGCTGCGCGGCGCTGGAGCAGCCCGAGCAGGAATACACGAGGGGATGGTTCGGATCGGCGGGCATGGGATTCATCCTCCGTGGGGGCGACGGGGCGCGGCAGCCTCCAGGCGCTGGCGCAGGTGGCCCAGCACCGTGCGCGGGGCCAGTGCGTGCTTCCACTGCCGCGGGTCGAGTACCGGCAGCTCGATGGCATCGAGCGCGTTCTTCACCACCAGGCCGAGTTCCGTGTCGCCTTCCATGGACAGGCGGCGGCTGAAGAACAGCGTGTCCGGGTCCTGCTGGCGCTGCGCGAGCAGCAGGAAGTCGTGCGCGGTGGCGCTCAGCGTCACGTCGGCCACGGCGGGCGCCAGCGGGGGCGTGTGCGGCACAAAGCGCTGGCCGTTCCAGGCAAAGTCAAACGCGACGCGCGCGTCGCGCACCTGCACGCGCATGCGCTTGTGCTGCAGCAGGCGGCCCACGTCGGCGGGCAGGTGGCGCGCCAGCGCCAGGTTGAGCGCGGCCACCAGCAGCATTGAGCCGGGATAGGCCGGCAGGCGCGACAGCAGGGCGCCCACGGGCGCGGGCAGCTGCAGGGGATTCGGTGGAGCGGCAGGGGACGACAGGTTCATGGCGGCAGATGGGTTGGACGCTGGCGCGAGGGCTGGTGGGCGGGCCAACGGGAGGTGGGCGGATGTGTGGGCGGGGCGGTGGGCACGGCCCGTTTACGCGGGTGTCGTGGCGCGTGTGGTGGCGGTCACGGGGCCGGCGGTGGCAGGCACCTGCTCCAGCCCGGGCCGGCCCCTCCAGTAGCCGTTGCAGGGTGCGTCGGGCATGAAGGCCTGCATGCGCTCCACCGCGTCGCTGCCGCCGGGTTGCGGCGCGCGGCGGGCTTCGTCGAAGGCGGCAATGATGTCGTGCATGTGCTCGGACTGCGGGCTCAGCCGCAGCACATCCACGCCCAGCGCGCGCATGGCCGGCACTTCGCTCGCCAGGTTGTACACGCGGGCCGACAGGGTCTGCGTGCCGTTGAGCACCAGGAACCCTTCGGCTTCGCGCGTGCGCAAAGCCAGGCCGTCGGGGTGCTGCAGGCAGCTGAACTGGCAGTCGTCCTTGGGCAGGTTGCGGTGGCGCGCCGTGAAGCACCGTGCCGAGTGCGCCAGCGGCATGCGGCCGTAGGCGAAGACTTCGGTCTCCAGGTCCTGCGGCCGCTCGGCCAGCACGGCGGCCAGCGCCTGCTGCGACATCTCCAACGGCATCACCCAGCGGCGCGCGCCCAGGCCGGCCATCCAGCGCAGCGCGTCGGCGTTGTACAGGTTCAGGTGCGGCCCGGCGACAAACGGCCTGCGCCCCTCGCCCTGGCGCGTGAGGCAGTGCACCGCACCCATGTCGTTGGCCTCTACCGCGAACTCGGCCTGCGCCGTGAGCTTGTGCAGCGTGCCCACCTCGGCCGTGGACTCGATCAGCACCTGTGTGCTGAGCACCACCTCCTTGCCCGCGTCGTGCAGCATGCCGGCCAGCGCCAGCCAGTCGGCCAGCCGCAGCTCATGCCGGCGCGAGCACACGGTCTCGCCCAGGTAGACCACGTCGACCGGTGTGGCCGCCATGGCTTCGTAGAAGGCAAACACGGTGTTGCGGGGCCAGTAGTACAGCAGGGGGCCAAGGGAGAGTTTCATGGTGCGGGTTTGGGGTTGCATTGCGGAATCCCGGGCGTTGAGCGGGGCGCTTGGCCTGAACCGGGCGCGGACCAGGCCAGCGCCCGCCGCGCAAGGGCCGCCAAGCCGCGCGGCGGCTCAGGGGGATGGCACATCACTTCCAAGGGCGGTGGTAAGCCCCCAGCGTGTGCTGTTGCCCCTCCGCCACCTGGTCCAGCCGCGCCATCCAGTGCGTCTTGGGTGCAAAGCGGTGCGGGCTGGCCAGGCACTGGTCGATGGCCTCGCGCCACACCTGCGTGACCTGCGCCACATACGCGGGGCTGCGCTGGCGGCCTTCAATCTTGATGGCGCGCACGCCCATCTTCAGCAGCTGGGGCAGCAGTTCCAGGGTATTGAGGCTGGTGGGCTCCTCGATGGCGTAGTAGTTCTCGTCGTCGCCCACGTCGAAACGGCCCTTGCACAGCGTGGGGTAGCCCGCGTTCTCGCCGGGTGCGTAGCGGTCGATGAGGATGCCGTTCAGGCGCGACTCCAGGCCGCGGGGCGTCTCTTGCCAGCGCACGGCCTTGGCGGGCGAGCACACGCCGTGGGTGTTGGGCGATTCGCCCGTGGCGTATGAGGACAGCGCGCAACGGCCCTCCACCATCACGCACAGGCTGCCGAAGCCGAAGACCTCGATCTCCACGGGCGTGCGGTCAATCACCTGCCGCACCTGCTCCAGCGACAGCACGCGCGGCAGCACGGCGCGCACGATGCCAAACTGCTCGCGATAGAAGTTGATGGCCTCGTGGTTCGTGGCCGAGCCCTGCACCGACAGGTGCAGCCGCAGCCGCGGATGGTGCTGCACGGCGTATTGCATGAGGCCGGGGTCGGCCAGGATCACGGCGTCCACGCCCAGCGCGGCGGCCTTGTCCAGCGCGCTGCGCCACGGCCCGGGGTTGCCCGCCTGCGGGTAGGTGTTGAGCGCCAGGAACACCTTGCAGCCGCGCTGGTGCGCGTAGGCAATGCCGCTGGCAATGGCGGCCTCGTCGAAATTCAAGCCCGCAAAATTGCGGGCGTTGGTGGCGTCGCGCAGGCCCAGGTAGACGCAACTTGCGCCATGGTCCACGGCGGCTTTCAGGGCGGGCAGGCTGCCGGCGGGGCAGACGAGTTCGAGCGTGGTGGCGTTGGCGGCGGCGGGTGGCGCCTCGGCAGGGGTCGGGGTGTGCATTTTTTGGGCGTCCAAGGCCGGCCCCCGGAATGCGAGGCCAGGCATTGGACGCGACCTTAATGACGTGGCCGCGCGCCCCCGCTGATCTTCATCAACCGCGCTGCATAATTCCAGAGCAAAGCAGTCGGCTTTTGATGTCGCGCATCCGGCCTTGCTTTTCCCCACTGCCGGCACGCCCCGCGCGCCCGGTCCTTCGGTCCCCTTGGAGCTGCCCTGCCGTGAACAGAAACCTGTGGTTGCTTGCCCTGTGCCAGGGCCTCTTCCTCACCAACAACGTTGTCTTCATCGCCATCAACGGCCTCGTGGGGCTGCAGCTGGCGCCGTTCGGCTGGATGGCCACGCTGCCCGTGATGGGCTACGTGGTGGGTGGCGCGCTGGCCACGCCGCTGGTGGCGCGCTCGCAGACGCTGTGGGGGCGCAAGGTGTCGTTCCAGATCGGGCTGGCCGTGGGCGCGGGCTCGGCGGCGCTGTGCGCCTGGGCGGCCTTCCGGGGCGACTTCTGGCTGCTGTGTGCGGCCACCGTGGTGGCGGGCTACTACAGCGCCAACGGCGGCCTGTACCGGTTTGCCGCCGCCGAGCTGTCGGCGCCCGACTACCGCGAAAAGGCCGTGTCGCTGGTGCTGGCTGGCGGCCTGCTGGGCGCGGTGGCGGGCCCCAACCTCGCCAGCGCCACGCGCACGCTCTTCCCGGTGCCGTTTGCCGGCGCCTACATCGCGCTGGTGGCGGTGGCGCTGCTGGGCATGGCCTGCATGGCCGCCATCCGCTTCGAAGCCCAGCCGCCCGTACTCAACGCCGCGGGCGAGGTGGCGCGCGGCCGGCCCCTGGGCGAGCTGATGCGCCAGCCTGCCTTTGTCGTAGCCATCCTGGGCGCGGCGCTGGGCTACGGCGTGATGAACCTGCTGATGGCCGCCACGCCGCTGGCCATGCAGGTCTGCGGGTTCGACTTCAGTGCCTCGGCCCTGGTGCTGGAGTGGCACGTGATCGGCATGTTCGCGCCGGGCTTTGTCACCGGCCACCTGATCAAGCGCTTTGGCGTGCTGCCCATCATGGGCGTGGGCGTACTGCTCAACTTCGCCTGCGTGGTGGTGGCGCTGATGGGCGTGGAGCTGCACCACTTCGGCATTGCGCTCTTCTTGCTGGGCGTCGGCTGGAACTTCCTGTTCACCGGCTCCACCACGCTCTCGCTCACGGCCTATCGGCCCGAGGAAAAGGACCGCGCCCAGGCGGCCATCAACTTCTGCGTGTATGCCACGCTCGCGCTCAGTGCGTTTTCATCGGGCGTACTGGTTACCACCCAGGGCTGGACGCTGCTGAACGCGGGCTCGCTGGTGCCGATTGCGGTGACGGGTGTGGCCCTGATGTGGCTGGCGCTGCAGCGCCGCCGGGCGGCGGCGCAGGCCTGACGGCGCTTGGCGCCGGTGCGGCCCGGGCGGGGGGCCGGCCGCACCCGCCTTGTCGGCGGGGCTCAGCCCTCACGCTTTTTTTCAGCGCGAAGATGCCAAACCATTTGCTATCAAAAGGGTAGCTACTGACGCTTGCGGAATAAGCGCCGGGGCCAGATTTCGTTCAAAGAAAGAAAGTAGCGGCCGGGCGCTTCAGCCCCGCACTGGGCAGTGTTGCATCAGCCACCGCTGCAGCATTTCAAATACCGGGCCGGCCAGTTCCGGGCTTTCGTTGAACAGCTCGTGGTACAGCGGCTCAAAGCAGTGCGCGTGCATCCGTGCCTTGGGCGCAGCGGCGGCAAACGCGCGGCTACCCGCCGGGTTGACCAGCCGGTCGCTGCCCGCCCACATCAGCAAGGTGGGCACGCTCCAGTGCGCGGCGCGGGCGACGGTGGCCGGGCCGCCCTCGGCGATGAAGCGGGCCAGGCGGGCGCTGATGCGGTCATGGCACAGCGGATCGGCCAGGTAGGCCGCCGCCACGGCAGGGTCATGCGAGAGGTACTGCGCATCGAGCCCATTGCCCACGCGCAAGTTGGGTGCGATGCGGGGCAGCGTGGCCACCAGCAGCTTTTGCACGGCGTTGAGGCCTGGGTCCAGTGCGGGCGACGAGAGCACCAGCGCATCCACCGGCCGCAGGTGCAGGGCCACAAAGCGTGCTGCCACCAGGCCGCCCATGCTGTGCCCCAGCAGGACCAGCGGGTGGCCGGCAGGCATGCGCGCGCGGGTGGCATCCACCAGGTCGCCCAGGTCGTCCAGCAGGCGCTGGTCCGACGTGAGCCCGCCCCGCGGACCGCCGGATTCGCCATGGCCGTACTGGTCATAGCCCCGCACGGCAAAGCCCCAGTCGTTGAGCCGGCGCGCCACGTGGTCGTAGCGGCCCACGTGCTCGCCCAGGCCGTGCACCAGCAGCACGGTGCCCCGGCAGGGCTCGCCCTCGGGCAGGGGCCAGTCCTGCACGGCCAGGTTCTCGCCATCGCTGGCGGTGAAGGTGGTCAGGGTGGAGGGGGCGAGTTCGTCGGCGGTCATGGGCAGCGGTGCTGTCAGCGGGGATGATCCGCAGCATACCCGGCAGGCTGCCAATCACCTACCAACAAACGGCGCCGGGCCGCCAGCGTCCTCAGGAGGCAGTCTCGGCGGTGGTCGCTGCGGCCTGGTGCTGGGCCATGCCGGCAATCACCTGCGCCACGGCGGCGGTGAGCTTCTTGGCATACGGCACGTGCAGGAACTCGTTGGGGCCGTGCGCGTTGCTCTTGGGGCCCAGCACGCCGCAGACCATCATCTGCGCCGTGGGAAAGCCTTCGCTCAGCATGTTCATAAGCGGGATGGTGCCTCCCTGGCCGATATGGCCACAGGGCGCGCCGAAGTGCGCCTGCGATGCGGCATTGAGCGCATCTTCGAACCATGGCGTGGTGCTGGGCGCATTCCAGCCCGTGGCGCCGCTCGTGCCCTGGAAGGTGACCTTGGCCTGGTAGGGCGCGTTGTCTTCGAGCAGGGCTTTGAGCTCCTGCACAGCGGCGGCGGCGTCCACCAGGGGCGGCAGGCGCAGGCTGAGCTTGAAGGCGGTGTAGGGGCGCAGCACGTTGCCTGCGTCCTGCAGGGCCGGGAAGCCTTCGGCGCCGGTCACGCTGAGCGTGGGCTCCCAGGTGCGCTTGAGCAGGGCCTGGACCGGGTCGGTGGTGGTGGGCAGCGCGAAGGTGGTGGCGCCGCCGCAGTCGTAGTGCGCCCAGGGGAAGCGCTTGTACACCTCTTCGCCCAGGATGGCGGCCGTGGCGCGGGCTTGCGCCAGGCGGTCGGCGGGCACCTCGCAGTGGAAGCTCTCGGGCAGCAGACGGCCGGTCTTGCTATCTTCCAGGCGGTCCAGCACCTGGCGCATGATGCGGAACGACGAGGGCACCAGGCCCGAGGCGTCGCCCGAGTGGATGCCCTCGGTCAGGATCTCGACCTTGAGCGTGCCCGTGGCCATGCCGCGCAGGCTGGTGGTGAGCCACAGCTGGTCGTAGTTGCCCGCGCCCGAGTCCAGGCACACCACCAGCGCCACGTTGCCCATGCGGGGCTTCAGCGCATCGATGTAGGGCAGCAGGTCGCGCGAGCCGCTTTCTTCGCAGGTCTCGATCAGGCCGACGATGCGCGGGTGCGCAACGCCCTGCCGCTTGAGTTCCTGCACGGCGGCGATGCTGGCGTAGACCGCGTAGCCGTCGTCGGCGCCGCCGCGGCCGTAGAGCTTGCCGTCCTCGTACTTGGGCGTCCAGGGGCCGAGGTCGTTGCGCCAGCCGCTGAATTCGGGCTGCTTGTCCAGATGGCCGTACATCAATACGGTGTCGGTGGCGCCGGGCTGGGTCGCGTCGATCTCGAAGAACAGCACAGGCGTGCGGCCTTCGAGGCGCACGACTTCGAGCGTCAGGCCTTCGACCTTTTGCGATTCGACCCACGCGGCGGCGTTGCGCACCACGGCGTCCAGCAGGCCCTGCTCGGCCCAGTCGGGCGAAAACATGGGCGACTTGGCAGGGATGGCGATGTAGTCGGTGAGTTGGCGAACAATGTCGTCGTCCCAGGCCTGGCTCACCCGTTCAAGGGCCAGCGCCGGCTGCAGGACTTGGGTGGGAACACGGGCGTTCATGGGCACAGTCTCCTGAAAAAACCAAAATGCCGGCGCGCTGGCCGGGGATCCGCCATTCCAACACAACGCCCCTGGCCGCGCCATGCCCCGGCGCAGAACCTTCAGCCGCTTCCTGGGATTGGCAGATTGCTATCAATAGCATAGCTTGTCGCGATTTGCAGATAAGCGCTGGAAGGCATTTTCATTCAATGTTTCGGCTGCGTGCCACAGGCCCGAGACCCCGGCCCTGCAGCACCGGCTCGCGCGCCAGCTGCTCGCGCGCAAACGCCACAAAGGCCCGGACCTTGGCGGGCGCACGCCGCCCTGCCGGGTAGACGATGTGCACGGGCACGGGCGGCAGTTCGTGCTCGGCCAGCACCACGCGCAGGCGCCCCGCGCGCAGGCTGGCGGCGGCCTGGTAGGCCAGGCAGCGCGTGAGGCCCACGCCGGCTTCGGCGGCGGCAATGTCCACCTCGTTGCTGTTGCTGATCCACGCAAACTGCGGCTGGCCCAGCGCCCCGTCCTTGAACTTCCAGGGCGAGGGCGCACGCGCGTCAAACGCGAAGCCGATGGCGCGGTGTCCGGTCAGCTCGCCAGGGTGGCGGGGCTCGCCATGCTGCGCCAGGTACGCTGGCGAGGCCACCACCAGCCGCCGCAGCGCCCCCACCTGCACGGCAGTGAGGCCCGAGTCCGGCAGTGGCGCGATGCGGATCGCCACGTCCATGCCCTCGTCCAGCAGGTGCACCAGCCGGTTGACGAAGAGGGTGCGCACCTGCACGCGCGGCTGGGCCTGCACAAAGCCCTGCACGATGGGCGCCACATGCACGGTGCCGAACATCTGTGGCGCGGTGATGGAGAGCAGGCCCTGCGCCTCGGCCTGCGCGCCGCTGGCGGCCTGCTCGGCCTCGGCCAGGTCGTTCAGGATGCGGCGGCAGTCGGCCAGAAAGCGCTCGCCCGCTTCGGTCAGCCGCACCAGGCGGGTGCTGCGCTGGAACAGCAGCACACCCAGGCGCGCTTCCAGCGCCGCAATGGCGCGCGTCACGGCCGCCGCCGAGCAGCCCAGGCGCCGCGCCGCCGCCGCAAAGCCGCCCGCGTCGGCCACGGCCACAAAGCCGCGCAGGTTGTCCAGGTGGTCCATTGTTGCAATTCGTGCAATTTTGAAAGGCGGACTATGGCTATTAACGCCGTGGCGCGCAATAGCTAAGGTCGCGGCACTGTGTATTTCTTTTTCAGAAAGCCCTTCCATGCCCACACCTGCCCACGCCTTCACGCTCTACCGCATGCCCGTTTCCGGCCACTGCCATCGGGTGGAACTGATGCTGTCCCTGCTGGGCCTGCCTTGCGAACTGGTCAACCTGGACCTGCGCAAGGGCGCGCACCGCACTCCCTCGTTCCTGGCGTTGAACCCGCTGGGCCAGGTGCCGGTGCTGGTGGATGGTGACACGGTGCTGAGCGACAGCAACGGCATCCTGGTGTACCTGGTGCAGCGCTACGCCCCCGGCAGCGCCTGGATGCCGCAGGACCCCGTGGGCCAGTCCCGGCTGCAGCGCTGGTTCTGCCTCGCGGCGGGCCTGCTGGTGCCCGGTGTGGCCACACCGCGCTATGCCACGCTGGCCGGCCGGCCCGTGCCCGACCGCGAGGGTGCCCTGGCCACCGGCAAGCGCCTGCTCGACTACATGGAAGGCGAATTGCAGGGCCGCACCTGGCTGATGGGCGGCGCCGAGCCCACCCTGGCCGACATCGCCATGGTCAGCTACACCTCGCAGGCCCACATCGCGGGCCTGCCCATGGCGGAGTACCCGCGCATTGGCGCCTGGGTGGCTCGGCTGCAGGCGCTGCCGGGCTACGTGCCGCTGGCCGACACGCTGGCGCCGCCCGCGCAGGAGACCGCATGACGACGGCCGCCCTGGCCTTCCACGCGGGCGAGCAGGCGCTGCAAGAGCGCCTTGGCGTGCGCGAACGCATGGCCGCCATCGGCCCCCAGGTGCTGCGCGACCACATGCCCGACCAGCACCGCGAGCTGTTCGAGAAGCTGCCCACGCTGCTGCTGGGCGCGCTCGACGCCCACGGCCAGCCCTGGGCCACCATGGTGGCCGGGCCCCCCGGCTTTGTGCACACGCCCGATGCCCGTCGCATGCAGATTGCCGTGGCACCTGGGGCGCCCGGGGCGTCCGTGGTGGCCGACCCGGCGCTGGCCGCGCTGGCTGCGCAGGGCACCGGCGCCCCGGTGGGCGTGCTGGGCCTGGAACCGCACACCCGCCGCCGCAACCGCATGAACGGGCGCATGGCCGCGTTCGGCGCGACGGGGCTGGTGGTGGACGTGGTGCAGAGCTTTGGCAACTGCCCCAAGTACATCCAGGCGCGCGAGCCCGGGCTGCACGCCGTGGTGGCACCGCCCGCCTCCGCGCAGGTTCTGGGTCCGCAGCTGGATGCGGCGGCGCTGGCGCTGGTGGCGCGCAGCGACACGCTGTTCATTGCCAGCGCCTCGGCGCCGCGCCCGGGCGCCGAACGCAGCGATGGGGTGGACGTGTCGCACCGCGGCGGCGAGCCCGGCTTTGTGCGTGTGGAGCACACGCCCCAAGGCGTGGTGCTGTCGCTGCCCGACTACCCGGGCAACCTGTTTTTCAACACCCTGGGCAACCTCGCGCTGCACCCGCTGGCGGGGCTGCTGTGGGTGGACTATGACCACGGCGGCTTGCTGCACGTGGCCGCGCGCGCAGAGCTGCGCTGGGACGAGGCCGACCGCGCGCCCTGGCCCGGCGCACAGCGTGTGCTGCGGCTTCAGGTGCTCTCTGGCGTGTGGCGCGCCCAGGCGCTGCCCTGGCGGTGGACGGCTGCGCAGCCTGCGCCGCAGTTCAGTGCGATGCGGCAGGCGGCGGGAGTGGAGGGGCGGCACCCGCCCGCTTGAACCGCTCATGCGGGGCTTGCCGCAGCGCCACGCAAGGCTTCGACAGGCTCAGCCCGACCGGGTATGCCAGTACAGCCCCATTCGCGCCCGGCTCAACCTCGATCCCTGGACCGGTCTGGGCGCAGCGGCGCAATCGCCTTGCGCGGCGTGGTGGGCCCGGCCGCCACCATCTGCGCGTTGCGCTCGTGCGCGGTCTGGGCCAGCTCGGTGATGAGCGCGGCCTCGGGCAGGTTGTGCCAGTAGCGCGTGGGCATCTCCTTTTTCATCATGCCCATCTTGAGCCGCGCGGGGTTGAAGATGTGGCGGTAGTAGGTGAGCCACAGCGCCTCGCCCGCGTCGGGCGGCGGGGCATCGCTGCGCTGCGCGCCGGGCCCGGTGTGCAGCTGCTGGCCGTCCCAGCGCACGCTGGCGTCGGGGGTGAGGATGGCCCAGTGCATCTGCGTGAAGCGGCGGATGAAGAAGCCCGCGTTGGCCAAGGTGATGTAGTGGTCGGGCTCGAACCAGGCCATGTGGACGGTTTGCCCATCGGGCTCGACCACCGGGCGAAAACGCACAAAGGCGTGCATCTTGTGCATGTCGCGCGCCACGGCGCGAGCCATGTGGTGGGCCAACATGCGGTCGGCGTCCAGTGGGTCGTGCCGCGCGGCTTCGGCTTCAGAGCCCCCCTGCGCCATGCGCCAGAGCAG